>NZ_JBIAUC010000001.1:0-276123 GCF_042892355.1 Streptomyces sp. NPDC001796
GCCTGGGCGTCGGTCAGCCTCCTCACCGATGCGATCCGCGCGGCTGCCTCGCACTCCTACACCTCGGTCTCCGTCCCGGCCGCTGAGGACCAACCAGCCCGAACCTTCCGCTGGGGCACCCAGCTCGACGTCCGGCCCGTCAAGGCGTTCGGTGACGGCTCCGACATCACCGAACAGGCCGTGGCCTCCTACGTCGCCAAGTACGCCACCAAGGCCGCCGAGAACACCGGCACCCTGGACCGCCGCATCGGCGAACTCTCCGAACTCGACCGCCACCAGGTCCCCGACCACACCCGCCGCCTCATCGCGGCCTGCAAGATGCTCGACCCGCTGTACCCGGACCGCCGCCTGTGGGCCTGGGCCCACATGCTCGGTTTCCGCGGCCACTTCAGCTCCAAGTCCCGCCGCTACTCGACCACGCTCGGTGCTCTCCGCCAGGAACGCGCCGAGTATCGCGCCGCGCAGGAACGCGAAGCCCTCGGCCTGGACGACACCGAGCCGGACACCGTCCTCGTCCTCGCCGACTGGCAATACGCCGGACACGGCCACACCCCCGGCGAATCCGCCCTCGCCGCCACCATCGCCCGCGACCTCCAACTCAACCGTGAAACAGCCCGCGAAGCCTTGCTCAGCGAAGGGAGCGCACCATGACCACCGCCACCGGATCGCGCACGATGCTCACCCTTGCTGAAGTCTGCGAAGAGCTGAGCATCTCGCGCTCAACCTTCTACGACTGGCGAGCGAAGAGGCGTGCACCGCGCTGCATCAAGCTCCCCAACGGCGACCTTCGAATCCGGCGGAGCGACCTCGAGCACTGGCTCGACGACCGTGAGGACGCCGCCTGATGGAGACGACGTACGACGTAAAGGTCTACAAGATCCTGACGTACAAGGGAGCCCGGAAGAACACGTACACGGTGCGCTGGGTGGTCGCCGGGAAGCGCTGGCGTGAGCCCTTCGACACCGTCGCGCTTGCCGAAGGCTTCCGCTCCGAGCTCATCCAGGCCACAGGCAAGGGAGAGGCGTTCGTCGTCGCCACCGGTCTTCCGGTGTCCCATCGCTCCAAAGCGGCTGCCATGAGCTGGTACAAGTTCGCCGTCGAGTATGTGGATGCCCGTTGGCCTCAACTCGGCGGCAACAGCCGCAAGAACATCGCCAAGACCTTGACCGCGACCACCATCGCACTGTTGCGGGCCAAGCCCACCCAGTTCGCCCCTGCGGCCGTGCGTACCGCACTGCGTGAGTGGGCGTTCAACACGAACCGACGCCCGAACGCGCCCCGAGACGTGGTGGCCATCCTCAAATGGGTCGAGCGGAACTCCCTTCCCGTCTCGGCCTGGGAGGACCCGGAGAAGGTCGACCAGGTCCTGCAAGCCATCGACACGCGCCTCGACGGCAAGCAGGCGGCGGCCTGGTCCCGGAAGCGCAACCGCCGGATCCTCAACGTCGTCATGAAGTACGCGATCCGGCGGCGCATCCTCCGGGCCAACCCCCTTCCCAAGGGCAAGGACTCGACGGCCGCCACCAAGACCACGAACGCCGTGGACAAGCGGTCCTTGCTGAATCCCGAGCAGGCGGCGGCGATCCTCGACTGGATACGGCGCCGGCCGCGCGGCGGCAAGCGGCTTCACGCCTTCTTCGCCACGCTGTACTACTGCGGCCCCAGGCCCGAGGAAGCCGTAGCCATGCGTGTGGAGGACGTGACCCTGCCCGAGCCTGACGCTGACGACCAGTGGTGTGAGCTGCTGATCCATACGGCGACCCCGGAGATCGGAAAGCAGTGGACCGACACGGGGGAGATCCACGAACATCGCGACCTAAAAGGCCGCGCGGAGGGCGAGACGCGCACGGTGCCGGGGCACCCGGCCCTGACGCGCATCCTGCGGCAGCACATCGAGGACGAACAGCTTCAGCCGGGTGATCTGCTCTTCCAGGGGGAGTCGGGCGGAATCCTCGCTGGCTCCGTCATCCGCCGGGCGTGGCGCAGCGCCCGCAAGGCCGTGCTGCCCCCGCACGTCTTCGAGTCGCCTACCGGGCGGCGCGTGTACGACAACCGGAACACGCGGCTGACGAAGTGGCTCAACGACGGAATCCCGCCCGCCCAGGTTGCGGAGTGGGCTGGCAACAGCGTCGCCGTGCTCCTGGCGACCTACGCCCGATGCATCGAGGGCCAGCTGCCCGACCTGAAGAGGCGGCTTGAAGCTGCCGGAGATCTCCCCGAGCGGCCGTCCGGCGACTGACCCCTCGGCCCAGAACTTCGACACGCATTCGACACAGCCACCCGCGGAAACCCGGTGACAGCCGGACAGCCCCGGAACGCGCCCTTGATCATCGAAGGGGTGTCCGGGGCTGACTCGCGCCGAGCCGCACCTGCTCTGACCAGCAAAAAGCCCTCCCCGAAGGGAGGGCGGAAACTGGCGCCCCCGGCAGGACTCGAACCTGCGGCCAAGCGCTTAGAAGGCGCCTGCTCTATCCACTGAGCTACGGGGGCCTGTGTGGTGGCCTGTCGTGGGGCCCGGACGGGCTGATCCGTGACCTTGCCGGGGACAAGGATAGGGCTCCCCGGGCCCTTGTCCCTGTTGCTTCGCCTCCGTGGCTCCGTGTGGAGGTTCGGTGAAGCGGTCCGATAATCGCAGGCAGGTGCGAATCCTGCATCGCTTTTGGCGTTCCAGGACCCGGGTGTTGTGCACTCGTTATGCCTGCGCCCCAGTCGCCCCTTCCGTCCCGTCTGTCCTTCGGCGCGCAGACATTGCCATATGCTTCAGAAAGCGTCCAAAATTGGGCATTCTTCGCATGTGGTGACCTTGGACGTACGGCCTCAGCTGCTCGACGCACTCTCCGCCCTGCGCGAACGTGTCGCCGCCGCACGCTTCCCGCTGCCCCTTGCCGGGGCTCCACGCGCGCGTGCGAACCGCGACGAGCTTCTCGCACAGCTCGACGACTATGTGGTGCCCCGGCTGAGAGAGCCTGAAGCGCCCCTGCTGGCCGTCATCGGGGGATCGACCGGGAGCGGCAAGTCGACGCTCGTCAATTCCCTCGTCGGGCGCAAGGTCAGCGAGGCGGGCGTACTGCGGCCCACCACCAGAACGCCCGTACTCGTCTGCCATCCGGGGGACCACCACTGGTTCAGCCGTATGCGCATCCTGCCCACCCTTCCGCGCGTGTGGGTGCCCCAGCAGGAGTCCGGCGACGATCCGCGCGCCGCCGTCGGCCGCGAGGAGCGGGTGCTGCGCATCGAGACCGCCGACACGCTTCCGCGCGGGCTCGCCCTCCTGGACGCGCCCGACATCGACTCCCTGGTCGCGGGCAACCGGATCCTCGCCGCCGAGCTGATCTGCGCAGCCGACGTCTGGGTCCTGGTCACCACCGCCGCCCGCTACGCCGACGCCGTGCCCTGGCACCTGCTGCGCACCGCCAAGGAGTACCGCGCGACCCTCGTCACCGTGCTCGACCGGGTACCGCACCAGGTCGTGTCCGAGGTGTCGCGGCAGTACGGCGCCCTGCTCACCAAGGCCGGGCTCGGTGACGTCCCCCGGTTCACCGTGCCCGAGCTGCCCGAGTCCGCCTGGGGCGGGGGACTGCTGCCCGCCACCGCCGTCGAGCCGCTGCGCCTGTGGCTCGCGAACCTGGTCCAGGACCCCGTTGCCCGGGAGGCCGCCATGACCCGGACTGCCCAGGGAGTCCTCGACTCGCTCAGGGCCCGGCTGCCCGAACTGGCCGGCGCCGCCTCCGCCCAGTACGCCGCCGCCCTCCGGCTCACCGCGGCCGTCGACACGGCGTACGACAGCGAGTACGCGCGCGTGCGGGAGCGTCTGGAGTCCGGAGCCGTCCTCGCCGGCGACGCCCTGAAGCGCTGGCGCGGTCACCCCGTGGACTGCACCGCTGGGGAACTGCTGGACGCCCTCGTCGACAGCCTCGGCGCCCTGCTGCTGTGCGCGGTCACAGCCGCCGACGAGCGCGTCGAGGAGGCCTGGCGGCGAGAACCCGCCGCTGCGGCCCCGGAACTGACACAGCGCGACCCCACACTGGAAAGCGCCGAGCACCGCATCGGGATGACCGTACGACGCTGGCGGCGCGTCCTGGAGGAGTACTCCGAGGAAGCGGTGCGCGACCTCGACAAGAGGGCCGCCCCGGACGCCGAGGAGGTGGCCGCCCTCGTCGCCACGGCCCTGCTCGGCGGACGGCGGGCGCAGGCGGCCGGGGAGGGGCTCGCCGAGCGGATCGGCGCACATAGGGCGCTGCGTTTGCGCGACCGCGCCGCGCGGCTGCTCTCGGAGTATCTCGACCGCGCCCTGCGCACGGAACGCGAACGCCGCCTCGCCCCCCTCGACGGCCTCGACGTCCATGCCGAGCCCCAGGCCGAACTCATCGCCGCGCTGTCCGTACTCGAGAAGGAGAGGTGACCGCGGTGACCGCTGCCACTGATCACACCGATCACACCGATCACACCGATCGCGCAGATCACGCAGATCGCGCAGACCGCGCCGATCTCGTCGCCACCGCCCAGGATCGGGCGGGCGACGGACGGTCAGCCGGCGAGTACGCGCGCCCGGAGCACGATTCCGCGACGGAGGAGACCGGCGCGGACACCGGCGTGCCGCACGGCTCCCCGACGGGCGTCCTGAAGGCGACGCCCCCGACCGGGGGCCCGGCGGACGACGACCGGCACGCGCGTGTGCAGCCCGGCGACCCGGCGGCCCGTACGGCGCATACGGAGTCCCTGGCCGTCTGGGACGACGGACTGATCGCCCGCCGCATCCCCGGTACGGTCGTCCCGCCGGACGGCACCACACGCGGCGAGCCCGGTGACGCGGCCGTACGGCAGCCCGCGCTGCTCGCCTACGACGGGCCCCTGCGCTCCCGGCTGGACGCGCTGCGCGAACTGATGGGTCTGTCGCGGACCCGGTTGGACAGCCGCACGCTCGCGGAGGCGGGCCGGGTACTGGACGAGGCGGCCGCGCGTCGCAGGCTCTCCGGGGAGCACACCGTGGTGGCCGTCGCGGGCGCCACCGGCAGCGGGAAGTCGACGCTCTTCAACGCGCTCGCCGGCGTGCCGCTCTCCGAGACCGGGCTGCGCCGGCCGACCACCGCCGTGCCGATCGCGTGCAGTTGGAGCGAGGGCACGGGCCCGCTGCTCGACCGCCTGGGCGTTCCGGGGCGGCTGCGCCGACGCCCGCTGCCGAGCCCCGACGGCGAGGCGCCGTTGAGCGGCCTGGTCCTGGTCGACCTGCCCGACCACGACTCCGCAGCCGTGGAACACCGGCAGCAGGTCGACCGCGTCCTGGCCCTCGTGGACGCCGTCATCTGGGTCGTCGACCCCGAGAAGTACGCCGACGCCGTCCTCCACGAGCGCTATCTGCGGCCCCTGGCCGGGCACGCCGAGGTCATGTTCGTCGTCCTCAATCAGGTCGACCGGCTCCCCGGGGAGGCCGCCGAGCAGGTGCTCGACGATCTGCGGCGGCTGCTCGACGGGGACGGGATCGCCCTGGGGGAGTACGGCGAGCCGGGCGCGACCGTGCTCGCGCTGTCCGCGCTCACCGGCGAGGGTGTGGGCGAACTGCGCGAGGCGCTCGGACAGTTCGTGGCCGAGCGCGGGGCTGCCGTGCGCCGTGTCTCCGCGGACGTGGACGCGGCCGCCGCCCGGTTGCGGCCCGTCTACGCCACCGCGGGCCGCGCCGGGCTCACCGAGGAGACACGCGAGGAGTTCGCCGGGCGGCTCGCGGACGCGGTCGGCGCGACCGCCGCGGGAGAGGCCGCCGAGCGGGCCTGGCTGCGGCACGCCAACCGCGCGTGCGGCGCGCCGTGGCTGCGGTTGTGGCGGTGGTACCGGGACCGGCGCGAACCGTCCACGGGACGTCTGCCGGTGCCCGTGTCCCCGGACGAGGAGGCCACCGCGCGGCAGCGCGTGGAGCAGGCCGTGCGGACGGTGGCGGACCGGGCGACGGCCGGGCTGCCGGCGCCCTGGGCCCAAGCGGTGCGCGAGGCCGCGGTACGGGGCGCGCGGGGGCTGCCGGAGGCGCTGGACGAGCTGGCGGTGCGTACCACCCTGCCGCCGGGCCGGCCGCCCCGGCCCGGCTGGTGGCGGATCGCCGTGCTCGCCCAGGCGTCGATGACGCTTCTGCAACTCCTGGGGTCTCTGTGGTTGGTGGGGCAAGTCGTCGGGGTCATGCACTCGAGCCTCTGGATGCCGCTGCTGCTGTTGCTGGTCGGCCTGGCCGGTGGTCCGGCGGTCGAGTGGGGCTGCGGGGTGGCGGCTCGCGGACCGGCCCGGCGGTACGGGCTCGAGGCGGAACGGCGGCTGAGGGACGCGGCAGCGGCGTGCGGGCGGGCCCGGGTGCTGGATCCGGTGGCGGCTGAACTGCTGCGGTACCGGGAAGTGCGGGAGCAGTACGCGAAGGTGGCGGGGGCCGGGCTGGGGGCGCGGGTGGGGTGAGTGCCGTGCGGCCGCCTCGCCAAGAGCCGACGGAGGCGTCGGCCAGGCGCGGGAAGGGGCGGAGGCACTCGTTCGGGTGGCGGAGTTTTCCACAACCGTGCGGTAGCCCACAGCACGCAGCGGGCTCGGGCCGACGGAGGCAGTCTGGCTTCGCGGCGATCGCGGACGACGCGGTCGCCGCACGGCGGCGGCAGGCGACGGGCGTGGCCGCCGCGGCAGACGCATCCGTGCGGGACAGGCCCGTACGCGTTCCGCTCCGGCGCGCGGCCGGGGCGAAGGAGGGGATTCGCCATGAACGAGACGATGGTGTGCGTGGTCGGCAACGTCGCCACACAGCCGGTGTACCGGGAGTCTCCGACAGGACCCACCGCCCGCTTCCGGCTGGCGGTCACGGCGCGGTATATGGACCGCGAGAAGAACGTGTGGACGGACGGGCACACCAACTTCTTCACGGTGTGGGCCCGGCGCTCGCTGGCCACGAACGTCGCCGCGTCGGTGGCGGTGGGGGATCCGCTCCTCGTCCAGGGGCGGTTGAAGGTGCGGACCGAGCAGCGCGACGGGCAGGGCTGGCTGTCGGCGGACCTCGACGCGGCGGCGATCGGCCACGACCTGTCGCGCGGCACGTCGGCCTTCCGGCGGTCGTCCCGGCCCGAGGCGCAGACCGGGGGGACGATGCAGTCGGAGCCCAACTGGGAGACGGAACCGGCGAGTCGGACGCGGGAGGAGGCGCAGCCCCGCGAAGAGGCGGAGCAACCGCACGCGGAGCCAGCAGGAGTGACGTGAAGTCAGACACAGCCGGTCGTCCGTCCTGGCCCAACTGCCGCTTATCACCGCAAGTGTCGGTCGATATCCCGACGCTTCCTGCCCAAAGGACTATAGACGCAGCTCACAGGCTGTGTGAGCGATAACGATTACGAGTCGGATCGGCTGTTGGGTCACATGATCGGGGAGCGGGGTGCGCGGCGTCCTTAGGATGCCGGGCATACTCTCGGGGCTTCTGATTCTGCTGGTGGGACCACACCCCCCACGTCAACGGGTCCTGCTCGAAGGGGAATTCTGTGTTTGCTGCGTTCTCTGCGCCGTCCGCGCGCAGGCGAGGAGCCGCCCGTCTCGCTGCCGCGACGCTGGTGTCCGGACTCGTCGCGGCGGGCCCGCTGGCCGCCGCGAGGGCGGCGGCCGCCGACGGGACGCCGCAGAGCGAGGGCGGGGCGACCGCGACCGTCGGCGGCCTCAAGACCTACGGGGCCGCTGTCGTCCACGGCGGCGGCACGGACGAACAGGTGTCGGCGGGCCTGTTCGAGATGTCCGTCGACAACGGCGGCACCCTGCAGACGTACGGCATCGACATCCACAACCCCACGCAGAAGGACGCCAGGTACCACGAGACGTCCTGGAACGGCACCTCCCTGAGCGGCAACAGGAACGCCGGAAAGATCCGCTGGATCGTGCAGAACTCCTACCCGCAGGTGAACGACCTGGCGCGGCTGGCGGCCGAGGCCGGGGCCAAGGGCCTCACCGAGCAGGACGCGGCGGCCGGCACCCAGGTGGCGATCTGGCGCTTCTCGGACGGCGCCGACGTGGACGCGGTCGATCCGCAGGCCGAGAGACTCGCGGACTACCTGGAGGAGCACGCGCGGAACCTCCCGGAGCCCGCGGCGTCCCTGACCCTCGACCCGCCGGCCGTCGCGGGCCACCCGGGCGAGCGGCTCGGCCCGGTCACGGTGCACACGAACGCGGACAGCGTGACGGTGACCCCGCCGGCGGACGCCGCCACCACCAGAGTGAAGATCGTCGACAAGGACGGCAAACCGGTCACGACCGCGGCCGACGGCAGCCGGATCTACTTCCAGGTGCCGAAGACGGCGCAGGACGGTTGGGCAGAACTGACCGTCCAGGCATCGACCACCGTGCCGGTCGGCCGGGCCCTCACCTCCGAGACCCGTAGCCAGGCACAGATACTCGCCGGCTCCAGCGAGTCCACCGTCTCGGCCACGACCACGGCGGCCTGGGCCAAGAAGGGTGCCGTACCGGCCCTGTCGGCCGAGAAGAACTGCGCCGAGGGCGGGGTGGAGATCACCGCGCTGAACAAGGGCGACAAGGCGTTCACGTTCGATGTGATGGGCGCCGAGCACACGATCCCCGCAGGTGCGTCGCAGAAGGTGACCATCCCGTTGCAGGAGGACCAGCCCTACGACTTCACGATCAAGGGCCCGGCAGGTTACAAGAGGTGGGTCAAGGGTGTCCTCGACTGCAAGACGGAGACCGCCACGGGCGGCCTGAAGATCCAGACGCTCAGCGAGCCCAGCCCCGCTGCGGCGGGCGGCACGGCAACGGACACCAACCTCGCCGAAACGGGCACGTCGAACGCCACCCCGCTCATCGCGGGCACGGCGATATCCCTGGTCGTGATCGGCGGCGCGGCGCTGCTCCTGGTCCGCACGAAGCAGACGGGGAGGCATGACTGAGCGACACGACGCGGTCATGGTCATGGGATGTCATGGGGAGACGTCCTGAGGTGACAGATAGGACCAGAAGACGCCGTCCGGGTCGTACGTCGCCCTGAGACTCTGCAGTCGCTGCCAGTCGTCCGCGACGAAGGACCGGCGGGCACGGGACGACGCGGCGGTGAGGTCGGCCTCGGCGATGTAGTGCCCGGTCCCCAGGGGTTCGACCGCGTGCATGGCTTGACGCAGCCAGTTGATGTTGACTGCGTCTTGGCGGGGGTCCTGCCAGACGGCGTACAGAGCGAGGTAGCTGTCCCCGAGCGCGGAGAAGGCCATGTCCTTGGGCGGTCGGCCCGCCGGTGAGACCGGCGCCAGAACCAGCGACCTGCTCGACGGCGCCGCGTCGAAGACGTCGGCGAGCCGCCCGAGCAGCGTGGGGAAGTCGGCGTCCGACCACAGCGTGTCCGCCGCATAGCGGTGCTCCGGACCCCACAGAGTGGCGGAGACGTCGTACAGGGTCTCGAACGTCATTGGCTCGTCCAGCCGGTGGGAGAGGGAGCGTTCGGCGAGGGGGCAGGTCCGGAGCGGTCCCAGCAAGTCGTAGGCCTCCTGCCGTGAACGGGCGAAGGCGGTCCCCGTCACGGTCACCACTTTCGGGCCCGGCGCCGGGCCGGGGTCCGCCGTGGCGAGGGAGAAGCTCAGCTCGACGCTCGGGGGGATCTCAGAGGACGCCCCCATGGCCCAGTGCGTCACCTCGACGACGTCCGCGAGGGGGAAGGTCCATGTGGTACTGATGACCGCCTCGGGGAGCGGATACAGCCTGAGGCGGAAGGCGGTGACCGCGGCGAAGAAACCGGGCCCTGCCCCCCGCGCCGCCCAGAACAGGTCTCGGTGTTCCCGCTCGTTGCAGATGACGGGCTCGCCGTCCGCGGTGACGGCTTCGATTTCCATGACGTCGGCGCAGGCCGGTCCACGGACACCGGAGTTCCATCCCAGTCCTCCACTGAGGAGGTACCCACCAAGGGCGACCGACCCGCAGTGTCCCGTGGGGAAGGCGAACCCGTGACCGCCGAGCTCGGGAGTGAGCTCCCGGCCCGTGATCCCGGGCCGCACCGTCGCCGTCGCGGAGACGGGGTCGACCGCACACGTGCGGAGCCCGGACAGGTCGATCAGCATGCCGCCGTCGCGCAACGGTGACCCGCACCAACTGTGTCCCCCCGACCGCAGGGCGACCTGGAGTCCCTGGGCGCGGGCCAGGCGGATCGCCTCCCGGACGTCGTCGGGCGAGGCCGGGCGGACGATGACGTCCGGGAACCGCGCCGGTGTGAGCCCGTTCCACACCGCGGCGCTGCGGATGTCTTCGTAACCGGCGTCGTCTCGTCGCACCGACATTTCCGCGAGACGGTGAGTTCGTGTGTGCCGGTTCATCACCTGTGCTCCTCACCTCGGCACGTCACGTGGTGAAGCCGAAAACAGCGAGGAGCCCCGCGTAGCACGCCATCACCATGACAGCTCCCGCCAGCTCGACGCGTCGTGAACGCGGCCGGTCGGGCGCCAGCCAGAAGGTCAGGGCGCGGTTCACCAACGGCATCAGCACCCACGTCAGAATCGCGACACTCAACACGTTTCCGATGAACAGGCCGAGGTACCCCGGAACGTCGGCATCGGTGAGGGCACGGCCCACGCTGAGGTTGAGCACCACGACGGTGGGATAGAGGGCGAGGAGAACGGACATGGCCTGCTTCCAGTTGGGCGGGACACCCGCCTCCTCTCCGCCGAAACGGAACCACCCGCTGAAGGCCGACGCGATCTCGCGCACCTCGAAGCCGGCGAAGTAGTCACGCCCCTCGTCCAGCAGTTTCCTGCGGACGTCCGACTCCAGCCAGCGGTCGAGGTGTTCACGGGTGTCGAACCGGAACGCGACGACCCAGCGATCCTGGATCCCCTCGACCGGAGCGAAGAGCTCGGACCCCTTGAAGCCCCGGTACTTCTGCTGAGCCTTCAGGACCTTGTCCTGCCAACGCAGGAAGTCCTGCTCGCGGCCGGGCTTCACATCGTGGGAGACGACCGCCGTCACGGCTTCCCGGGCCGGTCGCCCTCCGCTGAGAACCTCCTGGGAGGGCTGCCCCTCGAACAAGTCGCGGCCGTCGTGCAGAAGTTCCCGGCGTGTCGCAGACTCGAGCCAGGCGCTCAGCTGGTCGACGCCCGAGAAACGGAACACCACGACCCACTGGTTGTCCTCGGCGGATTCGGGCGGGTACAGCTCCGTGCCCTCGAAGCCGTCGAAGTCCCGTACGGCCTGGTTCATCTGCTCCTGCCAGCGCTTGTAGTCCTCCTCACGACCGTGGAGGACCCTTTGCGTGACCACCACGGTCGCTCCGGCTCCACCAGGGGCGCGGTTTGCGCTGGCGTTCATACGGCGTAGCCTAATCTGAAAGGGATTTGAGGGGCAAATTGGAAGAATTTTAATAATGTTGACCGTTGGGCCATGAAATGGCGAGAAGCGGAGGTCGTCATGGGGCACAAGGAGTTCCTGGAGGAAGCGGTACGACTGGCCACGGAATCGGTCGAGCATGGATGGGGCGGCCCGTTCGGCGCCGTCCTCACCCGGGACGGCGAGATCCTCGCCCGGGGGCAGAACCGCGTGCTCCTGACCGGTGACCCGACCGCACACGCCGAGGTGGAGACCATCCGCAAGGCGTCCCAGCTCCTCAACCCCCAGGCGCCCACCATCTCGGAAGAGCACCAGAACGAGGGCACCCTGCAATATGTGCCGCGTCCGGAAGGCTCCCCCGACCTGGTTCCCGAGCGTGCCCGGATGCTCCAGGGCTGTTCGATCTACATCAGCGGCGCACCGTGTCCGATGTGCATGAGCGCCATCTACTGGTCACGTATCGACAACGTCTACTTCAGCTGCGACCTGGACGCCACGCGGAATATCGGCTTCGACGACGCTTTCCAGTACGAGGACTTCCAGAAACCGCTGGACCAGCGTCGGATCCACATCGAGCAGATCCACCCCGAGCTGGGTGCGACGGCATACGAGGCCTGGGAGACGAAGCCCGACCGGCACCCCTACTGAGCGCGCAGGACACACAGCCACGGGTCGCGTACGCAAGTGATCGAGCTGCGTGGCCAGTACCGGTCGGGCCCGCAGCGCGGAGATGGCTTTCCGGCGCGGGCTGAGTGTTGTCAGTGGTCGTGGCGATCGCAGCGATCATGTCGCCCGTCGTGCCCGTCGTGCCCGTCGTGCCCGTCGTGCCCGTCGTGCTTGATCGTGGTGGTGTCGGTGGCGATGTGGGTGATGGTGTCACCGCCTCCAGCGACGGTAGCGGTGTTGGTGACCCGTGCACGGGCGTTGCAGGAGACGTCGACCTTCAGGGTGACGGGCGGGTAGCTGTGTCCGGCAGGCAGGACGTCGCTGCGTGTACAGGTGAGGGTGGCCGGAGTGCAGTGCCAACCCCTGCCGGTGATCCTGTCGGCCCGAAGACCTGCGGGGAGGATGTCGTGGACGGTGACCGTGGTGCCATTGGTCGGGCCGGCCGCAGTGACGTTACCCACAGTGATGGTGTAAACGCCGTCCTCGCCCCGGGTGAAGGTGTCCGCGTGACGCTTGGCGATGGTCAGGGAGGGTTGGCCGACTGGGATGACCGTAAATGTGACACCGGTACTGCCGGTGCTAGCGGTGCTGGTGCTGCTGGGGTCTGTAGTGGCGATGCCGCTGCGTTCGGTGAGGCCGATGGTGAAGGTGTCGTTCACCGGCACCGTCCCGTCCTTGACCTGGATAGGGGCGCGCTGGTCCGTGGCGTTCCAGGCTGCGGCCAGGACGATCGCCGGGACGGCCAGCCCAGCCGCCACGACCGTCCCCGTCTTGGGGGCCCGCACCCTCAGCCACAGTCGAAACATGCCGCCCTTAACTCCCGTGCCGCGGCTTGCTCCAGCCCGCCCGCTTCCATGCCTGAACACGGACATCTCCGCTTCCAAACCGTCGATAACAAGGCGTAGATACTCACCGTGACATTAAGATCACTTTACGCTGGTGCGAGTGGGCGCGCGTGAATACGACACGACGGTGATCGCGGCGAGCACACGAGAGTCGGCAAGCACAGCGGGTGGGCGAGTGGTGCGCCGAGGTCGGAGCGCCGGCGAGGATGGCACCGGCGCAAAAGGAGCGGTGACGCGCTCGATGACGACCGTCATGCGTCGCCCGCGGAGCAGATCAACCGGCTGCGGGGGCGGGGCTCGGTCGGAGTGGTCACCGGCGGCGCCGGAGGACGTTGGACAGCGGAAGGCACAGAGCGGCGAGGACAAGGGCTGAAAGCCCGGCGACCACGGGGGTGGGGAAGTGCCCTTGCTGGGCGGCCGACGCGGCGACCGCTCCAGCGCTACCGGGAGTCGTCGGGAAGGTGATGGTGGCGCGCGTGGTGTGCTCGACCAGGCCGCTTTTGAGCGTGAGCGCCACGGTCCACGGGCCGTCCGGCAGCCGTGCGTCCAGCGGGACGACCGCCTCCGCAAGGTCGCCCGGAGCCAGGGTGGTTCCCTTCCTGGCCGAGAACGGTCCAGCGCGCAGTCCGACCGGCCCGTCGAAGAGGGAGAGTGCCCCACTGATGTCCAGGGCACGGCCCCCCGTGTTGTGGATCCGGGCGCGAACCTCCCCCCGCCCGTCGCGGGCTCGGGTCGGATAGAGCCGCTCGATCTTGAAGTCCGAGGGTGGCTCACCACCTGGACCGACGTCGATGTACATGCGGACGCCCACCCGGCCCAGCATCGTCATGATGTGCGAGCGGTCCGTAAGGGCGCCGGTCTGCGCCCAGATGACGCCGTATCGCTCCCCGGCGGCGGCGTCCCTGGGCACCCGGATGACGGTGCGTACCCGCGCCGTTTCGGAGGCCGCCAGATCAAGGTCCGCCGTATCGAGTGACGTCCAGCCGGTCAGCTCGTTGGGGGTGCGCTCCGGCGCGAAGGTGAACTTACCGTTCGCGATGGTGGCCGCCGCGGCGTAGACGTTGACGTGCATCGGTGTGGACGACTCGTTGGTGACCTCCACCCGCCGCTCGATGGTCGAGCCGGGCGCGACGTGGTCGACGATGTAGGCGTGCGCCCTGGGATCGGCACGGCGGCTTTCTGGAGCGTCGAGCAGCTTGATACCGATGATCCTGCCCGCAGCCGGGTTCCGGGGGAAGGGCGCCCCGTGCCCCGCCGCCGGCATCACCCCGGCCGCCTGTACGAAGGCCAGCACCAGCAGTAGAACCCAGTACCGGCGCGCACCCTTCATTCCGTCAGGCAACGGACTGGGTGAGCGTTCCGTTGTAGACCCCGCCGATGGCGCCGGCGGGCAGGCTGACGGTGACTTTCGGGTTCCAGGTCGCGGTGTTGTCTCCGACACCGTTGCTCCCGGTGACCACCGGCGTCGCGGTGTGGCTCAGCGTCACGGGCGTTCCGGTGGCGGTGATGGTACCGGTCGTCGTAATCGACCCGGGATCGTAGGCGGCGCTGCCGGCGGGTAGCGTCGCCCCACCGGTCGTGAAGTCCGTCTCCGACGCGGTCACCGTCCAGGAGGCCGAGGCGAGGGCGCGATCGTCGGTGACGGCCACGGTGCCGATCTTGCCGCTGATCTGGGTACCGGGCCTTCCCGAGCCGAGGTCGGCGCTGGCCGGTACCGACAGCGTCAACTCGCCGGACGTGATGGCGAACGTGACTGCGGTGCCGGGGTCGGCCGCCGCGACGGTGAGGCCCGGCTGGACCAGGACGAGAGCAGCGACTGCGGCCGCGACAGACAGGCTTTGTGCGCGCACGGTAACTCCCGAAGTAGCCGCCCGCCAGCGGACATCCTGGCCGACAGCGGACATGCTGGCTGACGTGACGCAGACAATCGGGCGCGGCCCGTTCACACAAGCCGACGCGCACCGCGCTCCACCACACGTATGACTACATTTCAGCCGGAGCGAGGTGACCTGCGGCGTTGAACGCCAAGCTAAACGCCGAGCTAAGCGACGAACGAGGCTGTGACGTGTCGATGACAGCGAAGCGGCCGCAGCCCCGCACGTGCGCACGCCTCTGCCTCGCAGCGCTCGTAGCCCCACGGCACAGGCATGGAGTCGTAGGCAGGCCGCTGCCTGCGCCGGCCCGCCCGAGAGATTTCCGCGGACGGGCCACCGGCCGACGGCGGCGGTACAGCAGCGAAGTACAGCAACCCAGCAACCAGCGGCGATTCGCACCGGCCCTCATGGGCGTGGCGGCAGCCCGGATGACCTTCAACGACCGAGCTACGGATCGGAAGGCCTCTGACTGCTGCCGGTCAGGGTCAAAGGTCAGGGAGAGGACGCCCATGATGGCGGTACCGCCCGACCTCGGGAGGCCCTGGGGCCGCTGGGCCGTCTGTGGGCCGTCCGAGGTTCCGCGATGCCGACCAGCGGTGACCGAGAGTGACAGACGAGCCGAGGCCGTCAGCGTCGAAACCCCAGGTCACAGCCCCCGGCCCTAACGGGTTTCCGCCCAGGGGTGGCCGTACGGCAAGATGGGGTGTATCTGCCCACTGCCAGATTTCAAGCTGCCGGACGGTTTCTCTTGGCTGAGTTCATTTACACCATGCGCAAGGCGCGCAAGGCGCACGGCGACAAGGTGATTCTCGACGACGTCACCCTGAACTTCCTGCCGGGTGCCAAGATCGGCGTCGTCGGTCCGAACGGTGCCGGTAAGTCGACCGTGCTGAAGATCATGGCGGGGCTGGAGCAGCCGTCCAACGGTGACGCCTTCCTCACGCCCGGCTACAGCGTCGGCATCCTGCTGCAGGAGCCCCCGCTGAACGAGGAGAAGACCGTCCTGGAGAACGTCCAGGAGGGTGTCGCCGAGATCAAGGGCAAGCTCGACCGGTTCAACGAGATCGCCGAGCAGATGGCGGTCGAGTACACCGACGCGCTGATGGAGGAGATGGGCAAGCTCCAGGAGGACCTCGACCACGCCAACGCGTGGGACCTGGACTCCCAGCTGGAGCAGGCCATGGACGCCCTGGGCTGCCCGCCCGGCGACTGGCCCGTCACCAACCTCTCCGGTGGTGAGAAGCGCCGCGTCGCGCTCTGCAAGCTCCTCCTCGAGCAGCCCGACCTGCTGCTGCTCGACGAGCCCACCAACCACCTCGACGCCGAGTCCGTGAACTGGCTGGAGCAGCACCTGGCCAAGTACGAGGGCACCGTCGTGGCGATCACCCACGACCGGTACTTCCTGGACAACGTCGCCGAGTGGATCCTCGAGCTGGACCGCGGCCGCGCCTACCCCTACCAGGGCAACTACTCCACCTACCTGGAGACCAAGGCCACCCGTCTGAAGGTCGAGGGCCAGAAGGACGCCAAGCGGCAGAAGCGCCTGAAGGAAGAGCTCGAGTGGGTGCGGTCGAACGCCAAGGGGCGGCAGGCCAAGTCCAAGGCACGTCTGGCCCGCTACGAGGAGATGGCCGCCGAGGCCGAGAAGATGCGGAAGCTGGACTTCGAGGAGATCCAGATCCCGCCGGGCCCGCGCCTGGGCAACGTCGTGGTCGAGGTCAACGACCTGCACAAGGCCTTCGGGGAGAAGATCCTCGTGGACGGGCTCTCGTTCACGCTGCCGCGTAACGGCATCGTGGGTGTCATCGGCCCGAACGGCGCCGGCAAGACCACCCTCTTCAAGATGATCCAGGGGCTGGAGACGCCGGACTCCGGTGACATCAAGGTCGGCGAGACCGTCAAGATCTCCTACGTCGACCAGACCCGCGCCAACATCGACCCCAAGAAGACGCTGTGGGAGGTCGTCTCCGACGGGCTCGACTACATCAACGTCGGGCAGGTCGAGATGCCGTCCCGGGCGTATGTCTCCGCCTTCGGCTTCAAGGGGCCGGACCAGCAGAAGCCGGCCGGTGTCCTCTCCGGCGGTGAGCGCAACCGCCTCAACCTCGCGCTCACCCTGAAGCAGGGCGGCAACCTGCTGCTCCTCGACGAGCCGACCAACGACCTCGACGTGGAGACGCTGTCCTCGCTCGAGAACGCGCTGCTCGAGTTCCCCGGCTGCGCCGTCGTCGTCTCCCACGACCGGTGGTTCCTCGACCGTGTGGCCACCCACATCCTCGCCTACGAGGGCGAGTCCAGGTGGTTCTGGTTCGAGGGCAACTTCGAGTCGTACGAGAAGAACAAGATCGAGCGGCTCGGTCCGGACGCGGCCCGTCCGCACCGTGCCACCTACCGGAAGCTGACCCGGGGCTGACCTTGCGGCACATCTACCGCTGCCCGCTGCGCTGGGCGGACATGGACGCATACGGCCACGTCAACAACGCCGTGTTCCTCAGCTACCTGGAGGAAGCCCGGATCGACTTCCTGAGCCGCCCGGACAAGCAGTTCAGGCAGGGATCCGTGGTGGCACGCCACGAGATCGACTACAAGCGGCAGCTCGTCCACCGGCCCGAGCCGGTGGACATCGAGCTGTGGGTGACGGAGATCAAGGCGGCGTCCTTCACGGTCGCCTACGAGGTCAAGGACGGCGACCTGGTCTGCGTCCGGGCCTCGACGGTGGTCGTGCCGTTCGACTTCGAGGCACAGCGGCCCCGCCGGATCACGGCGGAGGAGCGCGCGTTCCTCGAGGACTACCGGGACGACGAGGAGGAGGCCGTCGCCGCATGACGGTGCTCCACCTCGCCGACGACGGGGAGGCGGCGGACCTCGCCGCCTTCCTGGCCCGGCTGCTCCGCTACGACCGCGGCGCCGCGGTACGTCTGCAGGCGGCCGGGACGACGCTGGCGGTCTTCGGGCGGCCGCCGTCGTTCGAGGTGCTCGCGGTCCGCGCGGTGCGGCTCGCCAAGCCGTATGAGGACGGGCTGGAGGTCCAGCTCGATGTGACCGTGTCGGCGGGTGAACTCCTGGAGTCCGTCGACGAGTCGGCGGCCACGGCGGCGGTACCCGCCACCGTCACCGGGCCGCCCTGGGCGGGAGTCCTGCCGCCGCGCGCCGGATGGCGGCCCGAGCCGGGGCTTGCGGCGCCCGACGCGCTGCGGGCGACCGTGGCGGCGGCGGTGGCCGAGTTCAGGTCCCGTACGGAGGAGCTGCCGGCCGAGCGGCGCACCCGTGCCGAACTCGACCGGATCGGCCGGGAGATCTGGTCCCGCACGGTGGGGGACACGGGGCTGCCGGTGCGGGCCGTGCACGCTGCGCAGTCGCTGGGCTTCCTGCGCCCGGCCCCGCAGGCGTCCACCGAGGAACCGGTCGCGCTGCTCTCCTGCGGCGCGTGGCTCCGGTTGCGCACGCCGTACGGGTCGATCGCCGTGCGCAGGGCCGGACTGGGCGCGCTGAACGTCAGCGTCCGCTGACGTTCGGCGGACCCCGACCCCAAGGCTCACCCCGGGGTGTTCACCATCGTCGCGGCGGCGTACGTCAGGTAGTTCCACAGCGTGGTCTCGTGCTCCTCGGAGAGGCCGAGTTCCTCCACCGCGACCCGCATGTGCTTCAGCCAGGCGTCGTGCGCGGCCTGGTTCACGGCGAACGGGGCGTGGCGCATGCGCAGACGGGGATGTCCGCGCTGCTTGCTGTACGTCGTCGGGCCGCCCCAGTACTGGATCAGGAACAGGACGAAGCGCTCTTCCGCCGGGCCCAGGTCCTCTTCGGGGTACATGGGCCGCAGGATCGGATCCTCGGCGACTCCCTCGTAGAAACGGTGGACCAGGCGGCGGAAGGTCTCCTCCCCGCCGACCTGCTCGTAGAAGGTCTGCTCCTGAAGCGTGCCGCGCCGAATTTTTTTCACATGCCCCATGGTCTCAGACACGCCGACCGAGGACGCAAGGCTTAGGACCAGGGGGCCAGAGGGGCGGATTCCGGATCCGGCGCGCGGCGTGCTCGCCTCGGGAGTGTGTGCCGCAGCACAGTGGAGGTATGGCCACGCACGCTCTCGACCAGGATCTGGAGAACCTCGCCGCGTCCGCACGGGCGGAACTCGTGCGGGAGATCGACGCGAGCGGCGTCTGGAGCGCGGATCCCGTGTGGCGTGAGGCGTTCGAGGCGGTGCCGCGCCATCTCTTCGTGCCGTACTACTACATCGGCGTCAGGGGCGGCTACGAACGCCGATGGTGCGGCGACCCGGACCCCGGGCGCAGGGAACAGTGGCTGCGCGGCGCGTACACCGACACCCCGCTGGCCACCCGTGTGCGCGACGGCGAGCTGGTCTCCTCCAGCAGTCAGCCCTCCCTGATGGCGGAGATGCTGACCGAGCTGGAGGTCGAGGACGGGAACGCCGTACTGGAGATCGGTGCCGGCACCGGCTACAACGCGGCCCTGCTCGCCCACCGCCTCGGCGACGACCGGGTCACCACCATCGACCTGGACCCGGAGATCACCGAGTCCGCCCGGCAGCACCTGACGGCCGCTGGACGCCACCCGGCCGTGGTCACGGGCGACGGCGCGCGCGGCGTGCCGGAACGCGCCCCCTTCGACCGGGTCATCGCGACCTGCTCGCTGAGTTCGATCCCATGCGCCTGGCTCGCGCAGTGCGCTCCGGGCGCGCGCATCCTCTCACCGTTCGCCACGGGGCTGGTCGCCCTGCGGGTACGGCACGCGGGGCACGCCGAGGGGCGTTTCCTGCGTACGCCCGCCTTCTTCGTGCCGTTGCGCGGGGGCACCCGTGCCGAACCGGAGCCGCGGGATCTGGGCGGGCTGCCGCAGCGGGCGCGCGGCAACGACCGGTTCCGTTTCCTGCTGGCCCTGACCCGGGGCAGCCTCGATCCGTACGAGGCGTACACGCTGTGGGAGCGCGAGGAACAGCCCGGTCGGGAGCGGTACGGCATCACGGTCGGCGGTGACCGCTCCTGGGCGTGGCTGGACGACCCGGAGGGGCCTTACGCCTGGCCCCTCCCCTGATCGTCGGTTCCTTCAGCCCTTTTCAGCCCCGCCGGATGGTGATCGTCGTCCAGGCGCCCACGTGCACCCGGTCCCCGTCCTGCAGGGGCACCGGCACGAAGGGCTGGATGGGCTCCTCGGATCCGTTGACCGTGGTGCCGTTGGTGGAGTTCTGGTCGACGATCGCCCAGGATCCTTCCGGCTGCTGCACCAGCACCGCGTGCTGGTGCGAGACGCCCGGGTCCTCCGGCGGCACCGACAGGTCGATGTCGGGGGTGTCGCCGGTGGAGTGGCGGCGGCGGCCGATGGTGACCTGGTTGCCGGTGAGCGTGCGCTGCTGTTCCGGGGAGTACGCGGGCAGGTTGAGGCCCGCGGCCTCCGGACCGGAGCGCTGCATCATCGCCATGAAGTACTCGCGGTCCGGACCGATGGTCGCGGTCCAGGTCGCCGGCTGCTGCTCGTACGGGCGCGGCGGGGCCTGGGTGGCACCGGGCTGCGGGTACCCGTAGGCACCGCCCTGACCGCCACCCGGGCCACCCGGGCCACCGGGACCGCCCGGGCCGCCGGGCGCCGGGGCGGACGACGGCGGTGAGATCACCCAGTCGTCGTCACCGCCGCCGAAGGACGGACCGCCCGACTGCGGCGGAGCGGGGGGCGGGAAGCCCTGGGTCGGCGGCGGGGGAGGAGGCGGACCGGGCCGCTGGAAGGCGGAGGGCGGTGCGCCCTGCGGGAAGCCCGACGGGGCACCCGGAGCCGTGGTCTGCGGACCACCGGACGCGCCGGGCCCGCCGGGACCCCCGGGGCCACCGGGGCCGCCCGGGCCACCGGGGCCACCGGGCGTGGGCCCGGGCGGCGGCGGAACCGGACGCGACGGATCGGCGCCGAAGCCGGGCGGACCCGCGGGACCTGACGGGCGTGAGGTGTCCGGGCCGAACCGCGTGGGCCCGGACGGCTCGCTGCCGAACGGCGGCGGCGGAATCGGTTCGGCAGGCCGGTTGACCTGCGACGGCCGGGACCTCTCGTAGTCGTAGGAGTCCGGGCCGGGCCCGGCCGGTCCGCCCTGCTGGAAGTGCGGCGGCAGACCCGGCGCAGGCGGGCGCGGGGCGGCGGGGGTGTACGAGGTCGCCGTGTTGGTCAGGAAGTTCCACCGGCACTCCTCGCAGAACGGGGCGCCGCCCTCGCGGGGTGTACGGCACTGCGGGCACAGTTCCGGCTCGGCATCCGGTACGGCGGACAGCGGGCGTCCCCCCGGGCGGCCGCCCGCGCCCGGAGGCGGCGGGGGCGAACCCGGCGGCGGGTAGCCGTAACCGGCGGCGGGCGGCGGCGGAGGCGGGGGCACGGCACCGGCCATACGGTGACCGCAGACCTCGCACCAGTCGTCGGAACCCGACTGGTGTCCGTTCGGGCAGGTCGGCATGTCGGCGCGTCCCCCTCTCCTTCTTCCGGTCACCGGGACCGGCGTGGTTCTCCAACCCCTGGGGGTCGGGCTGGCTGTTATGTCACTTCTTTACACGAACAGTCTTTGTGGACCGTGTCTCGAGTGTCATCTCGTCGGCCTCAGCGACCTTCGCCTTCAGTCGCACAGTACCTGTCGCGGCATCGACCACGTCCACCACCTTCGCAAGCAGTTTCGCAGTATCCGCGTTCCCTGAGGCATTCGCGAGCTGAACGGCGCGGCCCAGCTTGGCCGTTGCGCCATCGAAATCACCCTGTTTGCGCAGATCCAGTCCCTGTTGGATGACTTGGGCGAGTTCGGCCTGCCCTGTGTAGTGTGCGACCTGGGGGTTGATGGACGTGGACGCCGCCATGTCGTCGGTCCACACGGCTCGTACGAGCCCCTGGGCGCCCAGGCTCTGGGCACTTCCTCCCCCACTCCCCGCCACGCTCGAGCGGGAGGTGCCCCCGGCCTGCGGTATGACCAACGACACGCGCGCGGCCAGCATCTCCTGGCCGATGTTCGCGGACGGGACCTGGACGCAGACGTGGTAGTCGCGGGACTCGTCGCCCCAGGAGCCGGTGGGGTAGTCCCCGGCGCGCGGACCCGCCTCGATCCGTCGGGCGGTCAGGTCCTCGACGGTGGGCGCCACCTGCTTGACGAATTTGATCTCCGTGCCGACGGGTGTCCACAGCCGCAGCGTGACGTCCGCGACCTCCTTGCCCATGGCCGTCTCCATCATCTGGGTGAAGTCGGCGGCGAGGGCTGCCGGATCGGCGACGATGTCGGCGGTGCCGAGCAGCGCTGAGGCGATCCCGGTGACCTCCTTGACCTCCCAGTCGGTGCCCACTCCCCGCGCGTCGCAGGTGAACCGGCCGGCGCAGGCGTCCAGCGTGGCCTTCAACGCGTCGGGGGACTCGTGCTCGTTGCGGCCGTCGGTGAGCAGGATGCCGTGGCGTATGGAGACGTCCGCCGAGGACAGCAGCCGGTCCGCGAGCCGCAGCCAGGTGCCGATCGCGGTGCCGCCGCCCGCGCTCAGCCGGCGCAGCGCCTGCTTGGCCTGGCCGCGGGTGGTCGCGTCGGCGACCGCGAGCCGCCCGCCGCCCGGGTAGACCTCCTTGGCCACATGGGTGCCGCCGATCACCGCGAAGTGCACGCCGTCGCGCAGGGTGTCGACGGCGGCGGAGGTCGCCTCGCGCGCGTTGCGCATCTTGGTCGGCGGGTAGTCCATCGACCCGGAGCAGTCGACCATGATCGCCACCGCCGCGTCAGGGCCCTGTCCCGGCCCGTAGAGGTGGGGCGCCGTGACGGCGCTTCCGATCGTGCCGCCACCGGTCGCCGTCACCGTGACGATGGCGTTGACCTCGCGGCCCCCCTCCGGCAGGTACTCGTTCTGGTAGACGTCCACCGAGAACTGCGGCACGTTCGACTTCGAGAAATTGGCCATGGCCGTATCGGATCCCCCTTGAGAACCCCACCGCGGTGGGTGATGACTGATGGCGGACCGGTCCCCTCCGGTCCTGGGCCCTGCCGTCCAACTCCCACGACAGCACCCAGGGCCGACCCCCGGCCGGCCCCTGGCGTGCCCGGGGGCGCCGTCACGGTGCCCCCGGCACACCTCTCAGGCGGATCCTGCCCCCTGCGGCAGTGCCGGGAACGGGAGGACCGCCACTGTTACGTTGTCGTGCCCGCCGCCGTCCAGGGCGTGGCCCAGCAGTACCCGGGCGGCGTGCAGCGGGCGGAGCCCGGCGTCGAGCGGCACGACCTCGGCCATCTCCTCGGCGGCCTCCGCGTAGTTCCACAGCCCGTCGGTGCACACCACCACGACACCCGGCCGGTCCGGCTTGAACGACGCGGTGTGCGGGTCCAGTTCGTAGGCGTCCGCGCCGAGCCAGCCCGTGATCGCGTGGGCACGCTCGTCGGCGTACGCCTGGGCCTCGCTCATCAGGCCCGCGGCGACCATCTGCGCGGCCCAGGAGTCGTCCTCGGTGAGCCGGGCCGGCGGCGCGGCGCGGTCCACCGGGACCCAGTAGGCGCGGCTGTCGCCGACCCAGCCGACGACGAGCAGACTCGCGGTGACGACGGCGCCGACCAGGGTGCACGCGGGGGCGTTCTGGTGCGGGGCGTGCTCCTGGGCCGTCTCGGGCTCGGCGGCCAGGGAGTTGACGGCGTGCGAGGCGGCGACGATCGCGTCGTGCATGGCCTGCTGCGGGTGAGTGCCGCGCGGCAGGGCGTCCAGGAGCGCCTCGTTCGCCGCCCGGGCGGCGGCCAGAGAGGCGTCGTCGGGGCGGGTCGCCGAGGACACGCCGTCGCAGACGATCGCGACGACCGCGGGCGAGCCGTCGGGCAGCGCGGTGGAGGAGACCGCGAACGCGTCCTCGTTGCGGTGGTGGCGCAGGCCGCGGTCGCTGACCGCCGCGACCGCGCTCAACTCCTGCTCCAAATGGTCGCGTTCGCGCGGCTGGGCGTGGCCGCAGTTCTCGCAGTAGCCGTCGCTGTCCACGGTGCCCGCGCGGCAGGCCACGCAGACCTTCGTGCCGGCGGGAGGCGTCGACGGCACGGCGGTGCGCGGGTCGACCGGCTGAAACGGGGGTCCCCCCTGCCCATGGGGGTCACCCGGCTCGAGCGAAGCCGAGAGTGGGGGAGAAGCCGAGCGCTCGGGGGAGGCGAGGTGGTAGTCGCCGGGTTCCGCGGGACGGTCGAACCGCACGCCCCTGCCGGCGGGCGTGCCGGGCGGCTCCGCGCCGCTCAGGTCCGTGCCCGGCAGGTCGGTCGGCAGGTGCACCGGGGCGGGCGCCTGAGGGCCGCCCGTCGGCGGGGCGGCCGGCCAGTCCACCGGGGGCGCCTCCGAAGAGGGCCGCGGCACCGTGCCGTTCATGGTCAGCGTCGGGGGGTCGGACGGCGGGGCGGGCACCACCGACAGGTCGTACCCGCAGGCGCCGCAGTAGAGGTCGCCCGACTCCAGGGGCTCCTCACAGCTGGGGCACCGCGAAAGCGCCGTCGACCGGGGCATCTGCGACATCGATCACACCCACGTCCGGGGGCGGTAACGGTTTGCACGTTCCACCAGGTCGATCCTCTCCTCGCCGCCCTGTGCGAGCCTGGCCAGCGTCCGGTACGAGCGCTCCAGACCGAAGCGCAGGCCGCGCTCGTCCAGATCGCTGCCGAGCAGCGCCCGTCCGTCGGCCGCGGGCGGCGCGGAGCCCTGGCCACCGGAGAGTACCCAGTCCAGGGCACAGCCCAGGACCTCTGTGGACAACTGCTCGCGCCGCACGGCGTCCAGACCGTACGCCTCCAGCGCCTGCACCTGTCCCGCGGCGGCCACCAGGTCGTCCAGGAAGGCCGGGTCCGGTCCCCGGCCGGTGCGCTGCCGCAGCCGCGCCCGGACGGCGGCGACGCGGGCGGCGGTGTAGTGGATGGACGCCTCCGGCACGGACTCCAGGGTACGCACGGCGCCCTGGCGGTCACCGGCGGCGAACTGGACGCGGGCCAGACCGAAGGCCGCGCTGACGTAGCTCGGGTCGGTCGTCCACACGAGGCGGTAGTACTCGGCGGCGTTGTCGAGCTGGCCGAGGACCTCCGCGCACAGGCCGAGGGCCAGCTTGGGCGCGGGCTCGCCGGGGAAGGCGTCGTAGACCGCGTCGAAGGAGAGCGCGGCGGCCTCGTGGTCACCCGTGACGAGCGCGGTGACGCCCCGGTACCACACGACCCGCCAGTCGTCGGCGTGGTCCGCCTCCAGGGCCACGAGGGCCTGCCCGGCACCGGCCGTCTCACCCATCTCCAGCCGGGCGCGCAACTCGCGCAGCCGCAGTTCCGGGGAGGCGGCGGGTGCGGTACGCAGAGCGACGATCAGCTCGGCGGGCGCGGAGGCCATGAGGCCGGCCAGGAAACCGGCGTTGGGGTCGCCGGGGTCGACATGCGGGACGGGCAGTGCGAGCGCGGCGGCAGCGGCGTCGACCGGCTTGACGACGGCGGGGGCGCCGGCGGCGGCCGCGCCACCCGTGCTCCCGGCCGCTCCCGGACCGGTAGCTGCGGCGGGGGAGCCGGCGACGGTGGGGGCGGAGAGAGGGGCGGCTGCGACGGCAGGGGCGGACGCGGCCCCCACGGCGACGGAGCCCGGCGTGGCGGGCAGCGCACCCACGGTGCCGGAGCCCGCCGTTCCAGGCGTGGCGGCCGGGGCGCCCCCGGCCGCTCGGCGCGGGCGGCGCGCCGGCACCACCCGTGCCCCCAGCCGTGACACCTCCCCGGCCTGCCTCGGGAACAACTCCGTGTCCGTGACCTTCAGTTCCGGACCGAACAGCGTCGACAGCGCGGGCCTGGGACGGCCCGTCCGAAGCGCGACGACCTCCCGCAGCACCCCCGTCAGCTGCTCCGACATCTCCTGCGCGGACGCGAACCGGCGCGCGGGGTCCGGGTCGGTGGCGCGGACCAGCAGCCGGTAGAAGGACTCGTACCGGCGGAAGACCTCGATGGTGTCGGGGTCGGGCAGACAGTCCGCGTAGGCGTTCGTGTAGCCCTGGAAGTCGAAGGTGAGCACCGCCAGGGTGCGAGCGACCGTGTACAGGTCGGAGGCCACCGACGGTCCGACCTCCGCGACCTCGGGCGCCTGGTAGCCGACCGTGCCGTAGATGGCCGACTCGTCGTCGTCCATCCTGCGCACCGCGCCCATGTCGATCAGCTTGAGCTGGTCCTCGGTCTGGATGGCGTTGTCGACCTTGAAGTCGCAGTACAGCAGGTTCCGGCTGTGCAGATGGCCGAGCGCCTCCAGCGCCTCGATGCCGTACGCGCACGCCTGCTCCACCGGCAGTGGATCGCGTCGCCCGTCCGGTGCGCGACGCTCGTTGGCGATCTCCTTCAGCGACTTGCCGCCGACGTACTCCATGACGATGTAGCCGTCGAGCGAGCCCGTGCGCTGGTCCAGGTGCTCGACGAAGTTGTAGATCCGCACGATGTTGGCGTGCTCGATCTCCGCGAGGAAGCGCCGCTCGGAGATCGCCGCGGCCATCGCGTCCTGGTCGCCGGTGTCCAGCAGGCCCTTGAGGACCACCCAGCGGTCGGAGACGGCGCGGTCGACCGCCAGGTAGATCCAGCCGAGCCCGCCGTGCGCCAGGCAGCCCACGACCTCGTACTGGCCGTGCACGATGTCGCCGGCCTTCAGCTTGGGGACGAACGAATAGGGGTGGCCGCACTTGGTGCAGAAGCCCTCCGTGCGCCCGGGCCGGTCACCGCGCGACCGCCCCACCGGGGCCCCGCAGTCCGAGCGCGAGCAGAACCGCTTGCGCTCGGGCACCTCCGCGTGCTCCAGCACCATGGCGCGCGGGTCGGGCCGCGGCACCGCCGGGACCTGCACGAGGCCCAGGCCGAGCCGGCTGCGACCCGAACTTGCCGCCGTGGAACCGGAGCTGCGCACCGACACCGATCGGCCGGTGGACTTCCCGGACAGCCGGCCCGACACCGAGCGCCGCGACTGCGACGACCGCCGGGACTGCGACGACCGGGACGACGCCCCGGAACCGGGCCGCGCGCCGCCGGTTCCCGAGCCCTGGGAGCCCTTGCCGTCCGCGGCACCCCCCGCGGGCGGCGAGCCCTCCGCGCCCTTCGCCGAGACGACCGGCGCGAGCCCGCACGTGTCGCAGTACAGCTCCCCGCCGCCCACGTCCTCGTACGACCCCTCGCAGCCGGGCCGCTGGCACGTCCGCCCCGCCTGGCTCATGCCTCCCCCCTCCGGTCGACCGGTGCGCCCGGCTCGGGCACGCGCGCGCCGAGCAGTTCCGCCGCCGCCCGCTGGTAGCGCAGCACCGCCTGCTCGGCGGCCCTCAGGTCGCAGGGAGCGCTCCACAGCATGCGGCGGGCCGTGTCGTACCGCTCGACCAGCAGCGGGTCCTCCGCCAGGCCGTGCCGGGCCACCTTCGCCTTGTACGCGTCGAGGCGGCCGCGCAGCTCGGCGCGGACCGCGAGCGGCGCGGTGACCGCCGTCAGCGATTCGCGGGCGCGCTGGAGTTCGTCCTCCGCCCGCTGCTCCAGCGAGTCCAGGAGCGGCGAGAGGCGGTGCCACTGGGCGTGCCTGCGGTACTCGGCGGCCGTCGCCAACTGCTCCTGAAGCGCGGTGGGCGGACCGCTGACCGCGGGCACCTCCGAGGCGGCGATCTTCGCCAGCACCTCACCGCGCGCGCTGCGGGCCTCGGCCAGGGTGCGGTCCGCGCGGCTGAGCACGTCGCGCAGCCTGACGAGCCGTTTCTCGGCATCCTGACGTACCGTCAGCACCGCGTCGATCTCCCGGCGTACGTCCTCCAGGGCGCGCGCCTGACGGTCGTACACCGTGGTGTCCGGCCTGCCGCCGCCGGGCGCCGAACTGCCCTGGGCCGGGACCCAGTACGCCAGCGGGTCGGAGACCACCTGCTCGCGCAGCCTGGTCAGGGTGCGGGTGATGCGCTCCAGGTCGTCGCCCGCCGGATGCTCGCCGGGGCGTACGCCCACCGAGTGGGCGAGCTGACGCGTCCGCTGCAACTCCGCGGCCAGTAAATCGATCCGGGCGGGCAGCGCCGACCAGACGGCGTCGGCGGCGACGACCATGTCCAGGGAGGACGCGTACAGGTCGTTCATCCGGTCCACGAGCTGCTCCAGGGTGAACTGCTCGCTCAGCCGGCCGGTGCCCGCCAGGGTCGGCGCGTTCGCCGTCGCCGTGGCACCGCCCGCGACGGTGACGCTCGGGCCGCGCAGCAGTTCGGTCAGCTCGGCCAGGTCCTCGCGGCTCGACCAGCGCCTGCGGGAGCGGATCTCCCGGGCGGTGCGCAGCGTGTCCGTGTAGGCGTCGAAGTACGCCCACAGCAGGGTGATCGACGCCTCCGCCGACGCCCACCGCTCCTTGGTGACGCCGGTCAGTTCGGCGCCCTCGAGGAGTCTGCGGCCCGCGTGGTCCTGCAGGGCCAGGAGCGAGGTCTCTATGGCCTCGTGCTCCGCACCGAGCCGCGCCAGCGCACGGTCCACCTCGTCCCGGTCCAGCACCGGCCCGGTGGGTCCCGTGACGCCCATCGATCACCTCTCGCTCTCGTCGTTCCCCGCGCGCGTGTCCGGTGCGCCGGGGCAACTCTCCAGTGGTACCAGGTCGGTTGCGCCGGTTCAGGTGGAAGGCGGCTGTGACGGCGTCGAGTCCTTGCCCAGCGTCTGGGACAGCCACCTGGTGTACGAGGCCTGCCAGCCGTTCCTGCGGTAGTCCTCGAGCACCTGGTTGACCCGGCGTACCAGATCCTTGTCATCCTTGTTCATCGCCACGCCGTAGTACTCGGTCGTGAAGGGCTTCCCCTTGAGTTCGACGGTCGGGTCCTGGGCGGCCTGGCTCGCGGCGAGCGCGCCGTCGGTGACCACCGCGTCGACCTCGCCGAGTTGCAGTTTCACCAGGCAGTCGAGCTGGTTGGGGACGGTGGTGGAGATGTCGGCGGACGCGGCGAGCCGGCCGGACTTCCTGTCCTCGCCCAGCTTCGCGTTCGCGGTCGAACCCTGCGCCGAGCAGATCCTCCTGCCGGCGAGCGAGGTGTCATAGCCCGTGATCGGGGACGACTTGGGCGCGAGCACCTGCTGGCCGGTCGTGAAGTACGGCTCGGAGAAGGAGACGTCCGCCAGCCGGTCGCAGGTGATCGTCATGGTGCGCACCACCATGTCCACCTGGTGGTTCTTGATCGCCGGGATCCGCTGGTTGGTGGGGATGGCGTGGAAGCGGACGGCGTCCGGGCTGCCGATGATCTGCCGGGCGATCTCGCGGGCGAGGTCGATGTCGAAGCCCTCGAGGTCGCTGCCCTTGGTGTTGGGGTCGCGGTAGCCCCAGTGGTAGCTGTTCTGGTCGACGCCCACCGAGAGATAGCCGCGCTGCTTGATGGCCGTGACCGCCGGGCCGCTCTCGTCGCTCGACGGCGGCGGGCTCATCCGCTCCGGGTGGCCCCCGCAGGAGTCGTCCTTGGCCTGTGTGGCCCTGGCGAGGCCCGGGCCGCCGGTGCCCGTCTGACCGTTCCCGCGCGGGTGGGTCAGCGGCAGCTGAAGCGCGAGGACCAGGGCGAGCGCGCAGGCGACGAGCATCGCCGCCACACCGCCCCAGCCCTTCAGGCTCGCCCGCAGACGCCGTGCGATCATCGCCGCTCCCCCTCTCACCGGTACTCCGACAGCCTGCGCCCGATGCCGAGCACCGCGCCGGACGCGCCCAGCACGGCCAGGACGGCCGCACCCAGCGGGAGCCCGGCCATGGCGTCCCGCCCGCCGCTCGCCGCCTGCACGAACTCACTCTCCTCGTGGTCCAGCGCCTTCGCCAGGTTCGCGTCCACGCTGTCGAAGCACTCGCCGGTGGGCTGGTCCGCCCTGGACCCGATGATCTTGTTCAGGGCCGCCTGGTAGTTGCCGTCGTCGTCGGCCGCCCGGGCCTGCTTGTGGCGCTCCTGCCACACCTTCATGTTGCCGGTGGCGGCCTTCACGGGCTGCTCGCCCGCCTGGTCGTCGGCGAGGGAGGACGCCTTGGCGAGGCTCGTGCCGAGAGCGTCCATGTCCTGCTGGAACGCGTAGTCGTAGGCGTCCTCGACCGCCCCGCTCGGCAGCTTCTTGGTCTCGGCGCCGCGGCTTACCAGGGTCAGGTTCTCGTTGCCGCGCGCGTTCAGGGACGCGATACGGGCGTCGTGCAGCACGTTCAGGGAGCGGACGCCGTGCGCGTACGAGGAGTTCAGTCCCGCGCGGGCGACGCTGTGGCCGGCGACCAGCCACAGCAGGACGATCGCCGAGGCGGCCGTGGCGGCGACCAGACCGTGGTTGAGCACCCGGTTGGTCCGCAGGTAGTGGCGGCGCTGCGCCCAGCCGAGGGCGGCGAGCGCGAGGACGCCGAGGGCCAGGGCGAACCAGGGGTACGGGGTCGCGTCCGCGTAGTCGGAGCGCAGCCGCTGGTTCTCCTTGGTGTACAGGTCCTGGGCGGCCGGCAGCATCTCCTGCTGCATCTTCTCGTTCGCCGCCCGCAGATAGGCGCCGCCGACCGGGAAGCCCTGGCGGTTGTTGGCGCGGGCACGTTCGATGAGGCCCTTGTACTCCGGGAGCAGCGTGTTGAGCTTGGTGATGGTGGCCGCGGAGGGGGAGCCGGGCTCGGCGTTGGCCGCGGCGGTGACCAGCTTGGCGGCGGCCGTCCGGATGTCCTTCTCGTAGCGGAGGGTGGTCGCGGCGGGTTCCTGGCCGCCCGCCAGGAAGCCGCTGGAGGCCGCGGTGTTGGCGTCGGCGAGGGAGCGGTAGATGTCGGCGGCGCCGGCACTGAGCGGCTGGCTGCGGTGCAGTACGTCGTCGGCGGCGCCCGCGCGGTCGGTCATCTGCCAGGCGGCGACGGCGCCGAAGGAGACGACGAGCAGGGCGAGGACGGCGCCGATGACGCGGAGCCGGCCGGGCTCGGTGGCGGCGGCGGCGCGCAGGCGGTCGGCGCCCTCGGCGAAGGCGGTGCGGCGGGGTGCGAGGGGCGTCGCCGGTGGGGCGACGCCCTGCTGCAGCTGTGTCACCTGACCTCCCCCTTGGCCATCCGTCGCGGCAAGTATCGCCGCGGGGGGTGCTGTCCGCACAGGGCTTTGGGTGATCTTGTTGCTGAGCTGTGCCGTTGTGTTGCCCCCCGCTCTTGAATACGCGCCCTGGGGGTGTTCGGTTCCCCGGGGAGGGGTGGGCCGGGGTGGGGTTGCACAGCCCGGCTCCAACGGGGTCCGCTGCGCCCCAGCGGCACGACTGCCCGCAGCTACGGCAGTTACGGCAGCTGCGGTGGCTGCGGCAGCGCGGCGGCTGCCGTAGCCACGCGCCGACCGGCGCCCGCGCTACGTCCCCTCGTAGTACCCCCGTACCCGTTCCTGGGCCTTTCGCGGTGCGCCCTCGTGGTCCAGGCCCAGTAGTGCCGCTCCCAGGACCGGGCGGGCCGTGACCACCTGGGGGACCGCCTTCGGGGCCTTGGACGCCAGGAGGTCCCTCACCGCGTCGTCCAGTTGGGGGTGCTGGGCCGCGAGGATGCTGCCGCCCAGCACGACCGGGGTCTCCTCCTCCAGGAGGCCCAGCCGCCTCAGCGCCACCGTCGCCATCGTGACGACCTCCTCCGCCAACCGTTCCACGACCGCGCGGGCCACCGGGTCTCCCTCCTCGGCCGTCCGGAACAGCACCGGGGTCAGCTCGTGCCGCCGGTCGTCAGCGATGTGCCCCAGGTGCAGCGCCTCGATGAGCGCGTACATCGAGCTGAAACCGAAGTGCGCCGGCAGCGTGCGTGCCAGGGCGGTGGGGCCGCCGCGGCCGTCCTCCGCGCGTGCCGCCCACCACAGGGCCTCCTCCGCCAGGCCCCAGCCGCCGCCCCAGTCACCGGAGATACGGCCGAGTGCGGGGAAGCGGGCGGTGCGTCCGTCGGGGCGCATGCCGACGCAGTTGATGCCGGCGCCGCAGACCACGGCGACGCCTCGCGGTTCGGCCACCCCGGCCCGGAGGATCGCGAACGTGTCGTTGCGCACCTCCACCGTCGTGCCCCACGCGCGCGCGTGCAGCGCGGCGGCCAGCTGCTCCTCCTCCACCGGCAGGTCGGCGTTGGCCAGACAGGCCGAGACATGCGCGACCGAGGCGACCCCCGCCGCCGCGCAGGCTTGCTCGACGGCTTCCGCCAGGGCGTCAACCGCCGGCTCCACGCCCACTGCCGGTGGCCGGAACCCCCCGCCCCGCGCGGTGCCGAGGACCTCGCCGTCGGCGGCCACCACGGCGACGTCGGTCTTGCTGTTGCCCGCGTCGATGGCGAGGACACTTGCGGTCAGGCCCACGCGAGGTGCTCCCGGTTGTGCGCGATCAGTCGGTCGGTGAGGGCGTCGGCGTAGTCGTACTGGCCGATCAGGGGGTGGGAGAGCAGGGCGCGGAAGACGCGGTCCCGGCCGCCGCGCAGGGCGGCGTCCAGGGCCAGCTCCTCGTACGCCGTCACGTTCGCCATCAGCCCTGCGTACAGCGGGTCCACGGCCGGTACGGGCAGCGGGCTCGGTCCGTGCGGGCCGACGGCCGCCTGCACCTCGATCACGGCGTCGTCCGGAAGGAAGGGCAGCGTGCCGTGGTTGTACGCGTTCACCACCTGGTACGGCGACCCGGATCCGCCGAGCAGCGCTGCCGCGAGGTCGACCGCGGCCTCCGAGTAGTAGGCGCCGCCCCGCCGGGCGAGCAGCGCCGGCTTCTCGTCGAGCGCCGGGTCGCCGTACATCTGGAGCAACTCCCGTTCCATGGCGGCGACTTCGGCGGCGCGCGAGGGCTTCGTCCGCAGTTCCCGCACGACCTCGTCGTGCGCGTAGTAGTACCGCAGGTAGTACGACGGGACCACGCCGAGCCGGTTCACCAGGCTCCGGGGCAGTCGCAGATCGGCGGCGATCGCCTCGCCGTGCTCGGTGAGCAGCTTGGGCAGCACGTTCTCGCCCTCGGGGCCGCCCAGGCGCACACCGGTCTCCCAGGTGAGATGGTTCAGGCCCACATGGTCCAGGTGCACATTGGCGGCTGTGACCCCGAGCAGCGCGGCGAACTTCCGCTGGAAGCCGATCGCCACGTTGCACAGACCGACCGCCCGGTGGCCCTCCTTCAGCAGGGCGCGGGTGACGATGCCGACCGGGTTGGTGAAGTCGATGATCCAGGCCTTCGGGTTGGTTCGGCGGACCCGTTCGGCGATGTCCAGGACCACCGGCACGGTGCGCAGCGCCTTGGCGAGGCCGCCCGCGCCGGTCGTCTCCTGGCCGACACAGCCGCACTCCAGCGGCCAGGTCTCGTCCTGCTCCCGCGCGGCCTGGCCGCCGACGCGCAGCTGGAGCAGTACGGCGTCGGCCCCCTCGACCGCCTCGTCCAGGTCGCCGGTCGTGACGACGCGTCCGGGGTGCCCCTGTTTGGCGAAGATCCGCCGGGCCAGTCCGCCCACCAGCTCCAGGCGTTCGGCGGCCGGGTCGAGGAGGACCAGCTCCTCGACCGGCAGCGTGTCCCTCAGCCGCGCGAATCCGTCGATGAGTTCAGGCGTGTAGGTCGACCCTCCGCCGACCACGGTGAGTTTCATTGCGGCTGACTAACCCTTCACTCCGGTGAGCGTGACGCCCTCGACGAACGCCCGCTGGGCGAAGAAGAACACGAGGATCACGGGGGCCATGACCAGCACGGTCGCGGCCATGGTCAGGTTCCAGTCGGTGTGGTGCGCGCCCTTGAACGACTCCAGGCCGTAACTCAGCGTCCAGGCCACCGGATTCTCGGAGGCGTAGATCTGCGGGCCGAAGTAGTCGTTCCAGGCGTAGAAGAACTGGAAGAGCGCGACGGCGGCGATGCCCGGCCGGGCCATGGGCAGCACGACCTTCAGCAGCGTCCGCAGGTCACCGCAGCCGTCGACCTTCGCCGCGTCCAGGTACTCGTTCGGGATCGTCATCAGGAACTGGCGCAGCAGGAAGATGGAGAACGCGTCGCCGAACGCCATCGGGATCATCAGCGGCCACAGTGTCCCCGCCAGGTCCAGCTGCTTCGCCCAGAACAGGTACATCGGGATGATGATCACCTGCGGCGGCAGCATCATCATCGAGACCACCAGCATGAGGGACAGATTCCGGCCCCGGAAGCGGAACTTGGCGAGCGCGTACGCCACCGGGACGGACGACACGACGGTCAGGACGGTGCCGAGACCGGCGTAGACCAGGGTGTTCTTCCACCAGGTGAGGAAGCCGGGCGTGTCGAGCACCTTCCGGTAGTTGCCCCACTCCCAGGTGTGCGGGATCAGGTCGCGGCTGAGTGCCTGGCTGTCGCTCATCAGCGAGGTCAGGAACACGAACACGAAGGGGAGTGTGAAGAAGAGGGCGGCTGCCACGCCGAGGGAGTGGACCGCGACCCACTCCAGGGCGGCCCTGCGCCGGGCGGTGCGTGCGGCCGGCGAGACGGGCGCCCGCACCTGAACCGGCTTGTCGAGTACTTGGGTCATGGTCAGTCACCTGCCAGGTTGAGGCCGCCCCGGCGCCGCATCAGGAACGCGGTGAACACCATGGACAGGGCGAACAGCACGAGCGCGACCACACAGGCGGAGCCGTAGTCGAAGCGCTGGAAGCCGAGGTTGTAGACGAGCTGGGGCAGGGTGAGCGTGGACTTCTCGGGGTAGCCCGGCTCGAACTGCGTCCCGGCGCCCTGGATGACGCCGGAGGCGACCTTCCCGGCGATCAGGGGCTGTGTGTAGTACTGCATGGTCTGGATCACTCCGGTGACCACGGCGAACATGACGATCGGCGAGATGTTCGGCAGCGTCACGTAGCGGAAGCGCTGCCAGGCCGAGGCGCCGTCCAGTTCGGCCGCCTCGTACTGCTCCTGCGGCACGTCGAGCAGGGCGGCCATGAAGATGACCATCAGGTCGCCGATGCCCCACAGGGCGAGCAGGGTGAGGGCGGGCTTGGACCAGGAAGGGTCGTTGAACCAGCCCGGCGCCGGGATGCCGATCTTCTCGAGGATCGAGTTGACCGGGCCCGTACCGGGGTTGAGGAGGAAGGCGAACGCCATGGTGGCGGCGACGGGCGGGGCGAGGTAGGGCAGGTAGAACAGGGTGCGGAAGACGCCCGTACCCGTCTTGATCTTCGTGATCAGCAGTCCGACGCCGAGCCCGAAGACGACCCGCAGGCTGACCATGACGACGACCAGCCACAGGGTGTTGCGCAGCGCCGGCCAGAAGAACGGGTAGTCCTTGAAGACGTACGTCCAGTTCTTCGTTCCGCTCCACGTCGGCGGCCGGAAGCCGTCGTAGTGCATGAACGAGAAGTAGACCGTCGAGATCAGCGGGTACGCGAAGAAGACCGCGAAACCGATCAGCCAGGGCGACATGAAGGCGGCCGTGCGAAGCGCCGCCCTGCGGCGCTTCGAGGCGAGGGTGATCGTGCTCATCGCTACTTCGCCTGCGCGATGTCCGTGTCGATCTGCTTGGCGGCGCTCTCCAGACCCGCCTTGAGGTCCTTGACCTTGCCGCTCTCGTAGTCGTATCCGAGCTGCTGGATCGTCGTGAGGTACACGCCGCCGTTGACCGAGGCGGGCGTGGTCGTGGAGTTCGGGTTCGCGGCGATGTCCAGGAACGTCTTGAAGCGCGGGTCGTACTTCAGCTTCGGGGACTTCAGGGCCGCCAGGGTGGAGGGCACGTTGTGGATGGCGTTGGAGAACTCCACCACCGCATCCGTGTCGGTGGTCATGTACTTCACCAGCTCCCAGGCCGCGTTCTGCTTGGTGCTGGTGGCGGCGATGCCGGCGATCGTCCCGGTGATGTAGCCCTTGCCGTACTGGGAGGCCTGGTTGTCGGGGACGGGCAGCGGGGCGACCCCGATGTCGAAGTTCGGCTTGGCGTCCAGGGCCATGCCCAGGCGCCACTCGCCGTCGAGCTGCATGGCGACCTGGCCGGTCTGGAAGGGGTGCTTGGGACCCCATTCGTCGCCGAGCTTCGAGCGGTACTTCTCCAGCTTCTGGAAACCGCCCAGTTCGTCGACCAGCTTCTTCTGCAGCGTGAAGCCGGCCTCGAACGCCGGGTCCTTGGCCAGGTTCGACTTGCCGTTCTTGTCGAAGTAGGTGGGGGAGAACTGCGCGAAGTAGTGCTCGGTCGTGGTCTCCCAGCCGTGGTAGTCCGGCATGAACCCGAGCTGCTTGTAGCCGTCGCCGTCGGGGACGGTCAGCTTCTTGGTGTCGGTCTCGAATTCGGACCACGTCTTCGGCGGGGCCGTGATGCCCGCCTTCTTGAATGCGGTCTTGTTGTAGTAGAGCCCGTACGCATCGCCCAGCAGCGGCACCGTACAGCGGTTGCCGTCGAACTGGGTGTACTCGTTCATCGCCTTCGGGAATGTCGTGGCCGGGTCGATGCCGGCCTTCGTGAAGAACGGGTTGAGGTCGATCAGGGCGCCGGAGGAGCAGAACTTGCCGACGTTGTTCGTGGTGAAGGACGAGATGACGTCGGGAGCCTTGTCGCCGCCGGTGCGCAGCGCCTGGTTGATCTTGTCGTCGGTCATGTTGGCGACGACGTTGACGTGGATGTTGGGGTGCGCCTTCTCGAAGCCGGCGATCAGCGCCTTCACGGCCTTGGTCTCGTTCGGCGCGCTCCAGGCGTGCCAGAAGTTGATGGTGGTCTCCTTGGACGCGTCGTCACTCGCGCCGGAGGAGGACTGGCCGGTGCAGGCGGTGGTGAGGAGAGCGACCGAGACGGTCAGAGCAAAGGCGACTTTTCGGACTGTTTCGGGCATGGCGGGGTCTCCCTGGGACGGGCGGGGGTGTGGTTCGACCGGAACGGGTGCCGGGGCGGGGCGGAACCGGGGTGGGGACCCGGGGCTTCAGCGCGAGGTGTCGAAGACCTCGTCGCGGGTGGCGGCGAGGGCGCTCTCCAGCGCCCCGCGCAGCACGGGGTGTTCGCGTACGTCGCCGACGACGAGCCGCGGCCGGGATGCGGCCAGCTCCTCCAGTTCGGCCTGGAGCAGGGCCCGCAGCGGCTCGCCCCCGGCGGTGAGGGAGGCGCCGCTGAGGACGACGAGTTCGGGGTCGAGCACGGAGACGAGCGAGGCCAGACCGGTGGCCAACCGGGTCGCGTACGTCTGGAGGAGCCGCCGGTGGGGGCCGGTGGCGCTGTCGGCGGCCCGGGCGACGAGTTCGGCGGCGACCTCGGCGTACGGGCCGGCCGGCACGTCCTCGATGCCCAGTTCGCGGGCGAGCTTCGGGATGGCCTGGGAGCCGGCCAGTTCCTGGTAACCGCCGCTGTTGGCCTTGGTGACCTGGCGGACCAGCGGGGCGCCCGGCACCGGCAGGAAGCCGACCTCGCCGGCGCCGCCGGTCCAGCCGCGGTGCAGCCGGCCGCCGAGGACCAGGGCGGCGCCGAGACCGCCCTCGTTCCACAGCAGCACGAAGTCGTCGTGGCCGCTGGCCGCGCCCAGGCGCTGCTCGGCGAGGGCGACGAGGTTGACGTCGTTCTCGTACTCGACCGGCATCGGCAGGGCGGCGGCGAGTTCCTCCAGCAGCGTGGGGGAGTGCCAGCCCGGCAGGTGGGAGGCGTAGCGCAGACGGCCGGTGGTGGGATCGAAGGCGCCCGGGGTGCCGATGACCACCCGGTGCACGTCGGAGGCGGCGAGCCCGGCGGCCTTCACGGCGCCTTCGAGGGCGTCGGTCACCTGCCGTACGACGGGCTGGGCCGGGCGGCGGCCGGGGGTGGGCAGTTCGTACTCGCCGACCGTCCGGCCGGTGATGTCGGCGACGGCGGCTAGGATGCGCTCGGGGGTGACGTCGAGGCCGGCGACATGGGCGGCGGCCGGGTTGACCACGTAGAGCTGGGCGTTGGGACCCGGGCGGCCCTCGGTCGTGCCGGTCATCAGGACCAGGCCGGCGGCTTCGAGGCGGGCGAGCAACTGGGAGGCGGTGGGCTTCGACAGGCCGGTGAGCTTGCCGATGCGGGTGCGGCTGAGCGGGCCGTGCTCCAAGAGCAGGTCCAGGGCGGCGCGGTCGTTCATGGCGCGCAGCACCCGGGGGGTGCCCGGCGTACCGGCGGATCCTGCCATGCGTGTCGCCACCTGCCTTTCAACCGCCCAGCTTCTCAGGGAGGGCGCGGGGAAGTCCACCGACTGATCGCTATGCTCCGCGATCTGTTAGGAAGGTTTCCTATCGGTGGCAGGAAGGTAGGCGCGAACCGCCGAAGGCGTCAATACCGGCCGCCGGCGGCTACGTAGTCGTTATGCGGGGGAGCGGTCAGCCCTTTACGAACGGTGCAGTGCCGAGGGTGGGATAGGGGGCGGGAAGGGGGAGGGGCTCGCCTGCGCTGCCGTCTTTGTCGGCGGCGCGGAAGCCCATGCCCATGCCCGCCAGCTCGAACCCGGCGACGTGGAACTGAACAGTGAGCCCAACGGCGCTCCTGCTGTGGTTGTAGTCCGGCTGCGGCGGCACGACGACCGTCCCCTCGACGTACTCCGGTCGAATCGGCATCGGTGACGCCTCTTCGAACGCACTCAACAGGTCGATGGGGTCCACCTGCGGCATGACCGGCTCCATGAGGGGTTCGGCGCTCATCGCTGGTTCTCCTTGTCGCACTGGTGCCAGGCTACGCCCACGTGGGGTGACCCAGCGGGAGCATGTGTGACCGCATTGGGCTGCTGACCTGCAAAAACGTTCCAGTTCACTCGAACCAGCGTGCTGAACCGTTCCGCCCTGGCCCGCGCACACGAAGAAGCGGCGCCCGGAACATCCAGGCGCCGCTTCCCTCACACGACCGTGCGACCCGCTACTTCGCCGCCGGACGCGGCGGCGGGATCGGGGACGCCGCCTCCGACTGCGGGGAGTCGGGGTTCGCGTGGGCCGAGGGGGGCGCCACCGGGGCCGCGGGGTCGGCGGCCTCTGCCTCCTCCGTGAGGGTGATGGGCGTGCCCCCCACGATGCGGATGTCCGCCTCGTCGAAGGCCCGCTTGACGCGCCAGCGCAGCTCGCGCTCCACTGCCAGTGCCTTGCCCGGCATGGTCTTCGCCGAGAGGCGGACCACCATGGAGTCGATCAGCACGCTGTCCAGTCCGAGCACTTCGACGGGGCCCCAGAGGATCTCGTTCCAGGGCTCGTCCTTGCTCATCCGCTCGGCCACCGCGTCCAGGGTCGCCTTCACCCGGTCCAGGTTCTCGCTCGAGCGGACGGTCACGTCCACCCCGGCCGTCGCCCAGCCCTGCGAGAGGTTGCCGATGCGCTTGACCTCGCCGTTGCGGACGTACCAGATCTCTCCGTCGGCCCCGCGGAGCTTCGTCACCCGCAGGCCCACCTCGATCACCTCGCCCGAGGCCACACCCGCGTCGATGGTGTCGCCGACGCCGTACTGGTCCTCGAGGATCATGAACACGCCGGAGAGGAAGTCCGTGACCAGGTTGCGGGCGCCGAAACCGACCGCCACACCGGCGACCCCCGCCGAGGCCAGCAGCGGGGCCAGGTTGATCTGGAAGGTCGACAGCACCATCAGCGCCGCGGTGCCCATGATCAGGAAGCTCGCCACCGAGCGCAGCACCGATCCGATGGCCGCCGCGCGCTGCCGGCGGCGCTCGGCGTTGACCAGCAGGCCGCCCAGCGAGGTGCCGTTCGCCGTCGCCTCGGTGGTGCGGTTCATACGCTCGATGAGCTGGGTGATCGCGCGCCGTACCGCCACTCTCAGCACTGCCGCGATGACCAGGATCAGGATCACCCTGAGGCCTATCGCGAGCCAGGTCGACCAGTTCTGCTCGACCCAGCTCGCGGCGTGGTTCGCGCTCTCCTGGGCGTCCTGGAACGTGGGAACCGCCGGAGCCGTCGACTCCGTGGGGGACGGAGCCGGTGTGGCGCCGGCGGCCAGTAGGGCGGGCAGGGACACGGCGGGTACCTCCAGTGCTTCTGCCTCCGGTGGGGGCGGTCAAGGTCTTCGAGGTCACGGAAAAGTCACCGGACGGCAGGAGCACCACACTAACGGGGCATCGTGTGGGGATCATGGCGATGTTCCGTGCAGAGACCGTGTCACCTGGGGGTTCACCAGGTGAAGCAGGGGGGCGCGCGCCCGGCGGCGCCCCGGGTGTGGTCGAAAACACTCCCAGCCCGTTACCGGGACATGGTGGCGCTTCCACCAGGCATGAGGGGAGACTGGCTCTCATATCGTCCCGGCGCGAGCCACGCGCCGCCGGCGTACAAGGAGGGCATCCGTGCCGCACGTCCTGGTCCTCAATGCGTCGTACGAGCCACTCGGCGTCGTACCGCTCCGCCGCGCGCTCATCCTCGTCCTCGAGAACAAGGCCGTCTGCCTCGAGGAGTCCGGCGCCTACATGCACAGCGCGACCGTCACTGTCCCCGCACCGAGCGTGGTCCGGCTGAAGCGATTCGTACGGGTTCCCTACCGGGGGCCCGTTCCTCTCACCCGGCGCGCGCTCTTCGCCCGCGACGGCGGCCGGTGCATGTACTGCGGTGGCGTCGCAACCAGCGTCGACCACGTCATCCCGCGCAGCCGCGGTGGTCAGCACGTCTGGGACAACGTGGTGGCTTCCTGCCGCCGCTGCAACCACGTCAAGGCCGACCGCCACCTCTTCGAGCTGGGCTGGCGGCTGCGCCACAAACCCGCCCCGCCAACCGGTCTGGCGTGGCGCATCATCGGCACCGGCCATAGGGACCCGCGCTGGCTGCCATACCTGCAGCCGTACGGCGCGGACGACGCCCTGGCCCGGATCGACGGCATTTCAGCCTGACGATCCGGGCCTTCGTGTTCCCCGGGGCCGGCCGCTCGGGCCTCGGGGCCCGGCCCCGGGAGTCCCACGCACTACATGTACTGAGTGAATAGTGATCCGGCAGTTCGCCGGAAAATCTCCGGGAAGTCCGGAAGTTCCCCGGGACGGTCGCGTGCGGCAGGGCCCCGCACCGGAGTACGGTCTGTGAGCGACCCCACGTTGTCCACCCTCGTACGTCTGCGCACGCGCCCACTGGGTAGGCCTGCACTCACCCGCAGAACGTCGCACGACGACAAGGAGGCCCCCGTGGCCGCACCGGCACACCATCCGCTCCCCACCCTGTCCAAACGCGACGCGGAACCCTCCGCCGACCCCCGGGTCCGGATCGGCGTCCTCAGCGCGGAGGGCGCCCGCACCCAGGCGCCGCTGACCAGCGAACCGCCGCTGCCCGATGCCGAGCCCCTCACGAGCGAACCCCCGCTCGCCGACGTCGCCCCCCTGACCAGCGAGCCCCTGGCCGCCGGCCCGGACCCCATGGGGTACTAGATGACACCGGCGGACCCCGAGCGCGACGGCACGCCCCTGGTCCGGCTCGCCGCGCTGTACGGCGTCGCCACCTCCTACCGCCCCTCCCCGGACCGTACGGTCACGTCCTCGGACACCGCGGTCACCGCCGCGCTCGCCGCGCTCGGCGTGGACGCGAGCACCCCGGACGCCGTACGTGAGGCCCTGGCCGCCCGTGAAGGGGAGCTGCGGGAACGGCTGCTGCCCCCGACCGTGGTCGGCTGGGGCGGCGAGCCGCCCGCCGCGCTCGCCGCCCTCCCGGACGGCACCCGGGTACGCGTGGAGACCGAACAGGGCGGGACGCGCGCCTCCGCCGACGGCCTCCCGCCCGGCGTCCACACCCTGCACGTCACCGCCCCCGACGGCCGCACGGCCGAAGCCCACCTCATCGCCGCCCCAGCCCGGCTGCCCGCCCCGCCGGGGCGCTCCTACGGACTGCTCGTCCAGCTCTACTCCCTGCTCTCCCACCGCTCCTGGGGCATGGGCGACCTCGGTGACCTGGCCGAGCTCACCGCCTGGGCCGGACGTGCGCTCGGCGCGGGGTTCGTGCAGGTCAACCCGTTGCACGCCGCCGTACCCGGCGCTCCCACCGACCCCTCCCCCTACCGCCCCTCCTCCCGCCGCCACCCGGACCCCGTCCACCTGCGCGTGGAGGACATCCCCGAGTTCCCCTACGCCGAGGACCGCTCCCACATCCGGGCGTTGCTGGAGCGCGCCGCGCGACTGCGTGAATCCGTCCTCGACAAGGGCGAGTTGATCGACCGCGACGCCGTGTGGGAGCTCAAGAGGGAGGCGCTGGAACTCGTGGGCGCCGTCCCGCTCGGGCCCGGACGGCGCGCCGCCTACGCCGACTTCCTCGCCGAGCAGGGCCAGGAGCTGGAGGACCACGCCACCTGGTACGCGCTCGCCGAGCTCTACGGGCCCGACTGGCACACCTGGCCCACCCGGCTGCGCGACCCCCGCTCGGCCGCGACCGGCCGCGCCCGCGCCGAGCTGATGGATCGCGTGGACTTCCACAGCCGGCTCGCCTGGCTCACCGACGCCCAGCTCGCCACCGCCCAGCGCACCGCCCGCGACGCCGGAATGCCGATCGGGCTGATCCACGACCTCGCGGTCGGCGTGCACCCGGGCGGCGCCGACGCCTGGGCCCAGCAGGAGTACCTGGCGTCCGGGATGTCGGTGGGCGCCCCGCCGGACGCCTTCAACCCGCGCGGCCAGGACTGGGGTCTGCCGCCCTGGCGCCCCGACCGGCTGGCCGCCTCCGGCTACGCCCCTTACCGCCGGCTGCTGCGCGCCCTGCTGCGGCACGCGGGCGCCCTCCGCATCGACCACGTCATGGGCCTGTTCCGGCTGTGGTGGGTGCCGCAGGGGCAGCCGCCCACGGAGGGCACCTACGTCCGCTACGACGCCGAGGCCATGCTCGCCGTCCTGGTCCTGGAGGCCTCGCGCGCCGGGGCGCTGGTCATCGGCGAGGACCTCGGGACGGTGGAGCCCGGGGTGCGTGAGGCGCTGCACGAGCGCGGAGTGCTCGGCACGTCCGTCCTGTGGTTCGAACGGGACTGGGAGGGCAACGGGCAACCGCTGCCGCCCGAACGCTGGCGCGCCGACTGCCTGGCCACCGCCACCACCCACGACCTGCCGCCCACCGCCGCCCGGCTCAGCGGAGAGCACGTCGAACTGCGCGACCGGCTCGGCCTGCTCACCCGCCCCCTGGCCGAGGAGCGCGCCGAAGCAGCGGCCGAGACCGGCCAGTGGCTCGCCCTGCTGTCGCGGCTCGGCCTGCTCGAAGGGGGCAGCGGCGGGAACTCGGCGGTGTCGGAGGAGAGGGAGATCCAGGCCGTCCACCGCTTCCTGCTGCGCACCCCCGCCCGGCTGGTCGGCGTCTGGCTGCCCGACGCGGTCGGCGACCGCCGCCCGCAGAACCTGCCGGGCACCTGGGACCAGTACCCGAACTGGCGCCTGCCGATCGCGGACGCGCAGGGACGCCCCGTGACGCTGGAGGACCTGGCGGCCTCGCCGCGGCTGTATGCGCTGATGGACGTGGTGCGGGACGTGGGGGGCCGGTAGGCGCGGTACGGCACTACGGGCGGCCCCGTGCGGGCCCGTGCCGGCCCGTGCGGCACCTCGGTGGCCCGGAACGGCACCCCCGGGCGCGCGGGCCGTCAGGGCGTTCGCTACTTTTGCACCGTGGACAAGAAGAACGCCCTGCGCGCCGGCGCCCTGGCCGCCGGTACGACGCTGATGATGCTGCTCATGTCGTCCCCCGCGCTCGCGCTGACGCGCGACGACGGCGACGACCCCGGCAAGGGCCTGAGCGTGGCCGACACGCTGGGGCTGTTCGTGGCGGCGCCCATCGTGCTGTTCCTGGTCATCGCGGGCCTGGTCATGATGACCGACAAGACCCGCAAGGAGACCAAGCAGGGCTGACGCCCACACGGTCGTACTGTCCGCCGAGGGAGTCCGCGCACCAGGCGGTGCGTGGGGCTCCCTCGGCGTGTTCGTAGGCCCGCGGCTCCGCGGGCCTACCGTCGTTCTCCACACCTTCGGGTCTACGGATGCGGCGCGGTGAGGTAGCGCCGCAGCGTAGGCGCCAGCCAGGCCACCACCTCCTCGCGGGTCAGGGCGACGGCCGGCGGGATCTTCAGTACGTACCGGGCGAACGCCATCCCGACGACCTGTGAGGCGGCGAGACCGGCCCGGGTGGGTGCCTGCTCGGGGTCGGGGCAGGTCTGCCGCGCGACGGGCAGCAACTGGTCCCGGAAGATGTCCTGGAGTCGCCGGGCCCCCGCCGGGTTGGTGACGCCGACGCGCAGCAGCGCGGTGAGCGCGTCGTGGTTCTCCTCCCAGAGGGAGAGGAAGTGGTTCACCAGGACCACGCCCACATCATGGCGAGGCACCCCATTCAGGTCGGGCAGGCGCAGATCGACGTCGAGTACCGCGTCGAAGAGGCCCTCCTTGGAGCCGTAGTAGCGCATCACCATGGACGGGTCGATCCGCGCGTCCCTGGCGATGGCTCGGATGGTGGTGCGCTCGTAGCCGTCGGAGGCGAAGCGCTCCCGGGCCGCGTCGAGGATGGCGCCGCGGGTGGCGTCGGAGCGGCGGGGCGGTGGCTTTTCGGACATGCCAACAAACGTAGGCCAACAAGTGTTGACCGTCCAGCGTTGGCCACCGTATGTTGGCAAACGAGCGTTGGCCTACAGCCGTTGGCCCACACATGTTGGCATCCAGGAGGCCGTCATGGCAGCCAAGACCAGCACCACTCCCACCGGCGTCCTCGTCGTCGGCTCCGGCCCCACGGGTCTCCTCCTCGCCGGTGACCTCGCCACCGCAGGCGTCCCCGTCACCCTCGTCGAGAAGCGCCCCCACAAGATCAGCAACCTCTCCCGCGCCTTCGTCCTGCACGCCCGCACCCTGGAGCAACTGGACGCCCGCGATCTCGCCGACGACCTCGAGGCCAAGGGCCGGCCGCTCTCCGACATCCGGCTCTTCGGCGGGCTCTCCATCCGGCTCGACACCCTCCCCTCCCGCTTCCGCCACCTCCTCGTCCTGCCCCAGTACGAGGTGGAGAAGGCGCTGGAGCGGCACGCGGCCGCCGCAGGGGTGCGGTTCCTGTACGAGACCGAGGTCACCGGCGTCGACCAGGACGCCGACGGCGTGACGCTGCACGTCCGCCGCCCCGACGGCGAGCCCGGCGCACTGCGCGCCGCCTACGCCGTGGGCGCCGACGGCCTCCACAGCGCCGTACGCGCCTCGATCGGCCTGTCCTTCCCGGGCAGGTCCGTCATCCGTTCCGTCGTCCTCGCCGACGTCCTCCTCGACGAGCAGCCCGAGCACACCCTGACCGCCAACGCCGTCGGTGACGCCTTCGCCTTCATCGCCCCCTTCGGCGACGGCTACCACCGGGTCATCGCCTGGCAGCGCGGCCGCGACGTCCCCGACAGCGCGCCGCTCGACCTCGACGAGGTCCGCGAGACCGTCCGCCTCGCGCTCGGCCGCGACTACGGCATGCGCGACGCACGCTGGATGTCCCGCTTCCACAGCGACGAACGCCAGGCGCCCGCCTACCGCGTCGGCCGTGTCTTCCTCGCCGGGGACGCCGCGCATGTGCACACCCCGGCCGGCGGGCAGGGCATGAACACCGGCCTCCAGGACGCCGCGAACCTCTCCTGGAAGCTCGCCGCCGTCCTGCGCGGCCACGCCGACCCCGCACTCCTGGACACCTACCAGTCCGAACGGCACCCCGTCGGCAGGTCGGTGCTGCGCAGCAGCGGCGGCATCGTGCGCCTCGCCATGGCCAAGCGCCCCTGGACCCTTGCGCTGCGCACCGGGCTCGCCGCCGCGGTCACCCACGTCGGCCCCCTGCGGCGGCGCGTGACGGGCCAGGTCACCGGCATCGGCTACAGGTACGCAGCTCCCCGCCGCGCCCACCCCCTGACCGGCAGGCGCATCCCGGACGTGGCCCTCACCGGCGGCCGGCTCTACGAGGCCCTGCGCGGCGGCCGGTTCGTGCTGGTCACCCCGGGCCCGTACGACGCGGACGGCCGCAAGGACCGGCTGGCCGTGGAGCACTGGGCGGGCGAACGGCGCACGACCGTGCTGGTACGGCCGGACGGCTATGTCGCCTGGGCCGCCGAGGCGCCCGACGCCACGCAGATCGAGTCCGCGCTGTCCAGCTGGACGGGCCGGGGCTGACCGTACCGGCGATGAACCGACGGGCCCACCGCGGCCACTTGCAAACCGGGCACTCGGCCGCTGAAAAAGGGGCGCCCGGCACAAGCCGGGCGCCCCTTCCGCGTGCGATCAGGCCGCGGCCGCGTCCGCCGCCTGGGCCTTCAGCGCCCGTTCGATGCCCGCGCGGGCCTCCGAGACCAGGCGCCGCAGAGCCGGAGGCGGTTCGGCGGAGGCCAGCCAGGCGTCGGTCTTCGCCAGCGTGTCCTCGGACACCTGGATGGACGGGTAGAGACCGACCACGATCTGCTGGGCCATCTCGTGCGAGCGGGAGTCCCAGATGTCCCTGACCACCTCGAAGTACTTCTCCGTGTACGCGGAGAGCAGCTCCCGCTGGTCGGTCTCGACGAAGCCCGCGATCACCGCCTCCTGCACGGCGTTCGGCAGCTTGTCGGACTCCACGACCGACGCCCACGCCTCGGCCTTGGCCTCCGCGGTCGGGCGGGCGGCCCGGGCGGTGGCCGCGTGCCGCTCACCGGCCGCCGTCTTGTCGCGCTCCAGCTCGCCCGCGATCTCCGCCTCGTCGAAGCGGCCCACCGAGGCGAGCCGCTCCACGAACGCCCAGCGCAGCTCGGTGTCCACGACCAGGCCCTCCACCGACTGCGAGCCGTCGAGCAGCGCCTCCAGCAGGTCCAGCTGCTCCGGGGTGCGGGCGGTCGCCGCGAAGGCGCGCGCCCAGGCGAGCTGGTGGTCGCTGCCCGGCTCGGCGGCGCGCAGATGGGCCAGGGTCGCGTCCGTCCACCGGGTCAGCAGCGCCTCACGCGCGGACGGGTCGGCGTACAGGTCGATCGCCAGCTTCACCTGGCGGTGCAGCGACTGCACGACACCGATGTCGGACTCCTTGGCGATGCCGGACAGGACGAGCGAGAGGTAGTCGCGGGTCGCCAGCTCCGCGTCCCGGGTCATGTCCCAGGCCGACGCCCAGCACAGGGCGCGCGGCAGCGAGGACTCGAAGTCGCCCAGGTGCTCGGTGACGAAGGCCAGCGACTTCTCGTCCAGGCGGACCTTGGCGTAGGACAGGTCGTCGTCGTTGAGCAGGATCACGTCCGGGCGGCGCCGGCCGGTCAGCTGCGGCACGGCGGTCAGCTCGCCGTCGACGTCCACCTCGATCCGGCCGTCCTCGTCGCGCAGCAGCTTGCCGCTGTCCTCGTCGAGGCCGTACAGGCCGATGGCGATGCGGTGCGGACGCAGGACCGGCTCGCCCTTGGCGCCGGCGGGCAGGGCGGGGGCCTCCTGGCGGACCGCGAAGGACGTGATGACGCCGTGCTCGTCCGTCTCGATCTCGGGCCGCAGGATGTTGATGCCCGCGGTCTGAAGCCACTTCTTGGACCATGTCTTCAGGTCCCGGCCGGAGGTCTCCTCCAGGGCGCCCAGCAGGTCCGACAGGCGCGTGTTGCCGTAGGCGTGCCGCTTGAAGTACGCCTGCACACCGCGGAAGAACTCGTCCATGCCGACGTACGCGACGAGCTGCTTGAGGACGCTGGCGCCCTTGGCGTACGTGATGCCGTCGAAGTTGACCAGGACGTCGTCCAGGTCGTTGATCTCGGCCATGATCGGGTGGGTGGAGGGCAGCTGGTCCTGCCGGTACGCCCACGTCTTCATCTGGTTGGCGAACGTGGTCCAGGAGTGCGGCCAGCGGGACTCCGGGTGGAGCGCCTGGCAGGCGGCCTCGGCGTAGGTGGCGAACGACTCGTTCAGCCACAGGTCGTTCCACCACTCCATGGTCACCAGGTCGCCGAACCACATGTGGGCCAGCTCGTGCAGGATCGTGGCTGCCCGTGCCTCGTACGCCGCGTCCGTCACCTTCGAGCGGAACACGTACTGGTCGCGCAGGGTGACCGCGCCCGCGTTCTCCATCGCGCCCGCGTTGAACTCCGGCACGAAGAGCTGGTCGTACTTCTGGAACGGGTACGGGAAGTCGAACTTCTCCTGGAACCACTCGAAGCCCTGCCGGGTCACCTCGAAGATCGCGTCCGAGTCGAGGTACTCGGCGAGGGAGGGCCGGCAGTAGATGCCGAGCGGGACGCTCTGGCCGTCCTTCTCGTACACGCTGTGCACGGAGTGGTACGGGCCGACGATCAGCGCGGTGACATACGTCGAGATCCGCGGCGTCGGCTCGAAGACCCAGACGTCGTCCTTGGGCTCGGGGGTGGGGGAGTTGGAAATGACGGTCCAGCCGCTGGGCGCCTTCACGGTGAACTGGAAGGTGGCCTTCAGGTCCGGCTGCTCGAAGGAGGCGAACACCCGGCGGGCGTCGGGCACCTCGAACTGGGTGTAGAGGTAGGCCTGGTCGTCGACGGGGTCGACGAAGCGGTGCAGGCCCTCGCCGGTGTTGGTGTAGGCGCAGTCGGCGACGACGCGGAGGATGTTGGGGCCCTCGAGCAGGCCGGGCAGGGCGATCCGCGAGTCCTTGAAGACCTCGGCCGGGTCGAGGGGGTCGCCGTTGAGGGTGACCTCGTGGACGGTCGGGGCCACCAGGTCGATGAAGGACTCCGCGCCGTTCTCCGCGGAGTCGAAGCGCACCGTGGTCACGGACCGGTAGGTGCCGCCCTCCTGCGCGCCGGAGAGGTCGAGATCGATCTCGTACGAGTCAACGGTGAGCAGCTTCGCCCGCTGCTGCGCCTCTTCGCGAGTCAGGTTTGTGCCAGGCACGCGGTCATCTCCTCGTGATGTGTCGGTTCCGTCATCCTTCCACGTCACCGCCACGTTCGGCGATGATCGGGCCGTACAGCAAGGGGCGCGCACCGGTCGTGGTGCGCGCCCCTTCGACGTGAGGGTTTTCCCTATTCGCTGAGCTCCGCCGCCACCAGCTCCGCGATCTGCACGGCGTTGAGCGCGGCGCCCTTGCGGAGGTTGTCGTTGGAGACGAACAGGGCCAGGCCGTTCTCGACCGTCTCGTCGCGGCGGATGCGGCCCACGTACGACGGGTCCTTGCCGGCCGCCTGCAGCGGGGTCGGGATGTCGGAGAGGGCCACGCCGGGCGCGCCGGCCAGCAGCTCCGTCGCGCGCTCCACCGACAGCGGCCGCGCGAAGCGGGCGTTGACCTGGAGGGAGTGGCCGGAGAACACCGGGACGCGCACGCAGGTGCCGGAGACCTTCAGCTCGGGGATCTCCAGGATCTTGCGGGACTCGTTGCGGAGCTTCTGCTCCTCGTCGGTCTCGTTCAGGCCGTCCTCGACGAGGTTGCCCGCGAAGGGTACGACGTTGAAGGCGATGGGGCGCTTGTACACCTGCGGTTCGGGGAAGTCGAGCGCCTCACCGTCGTGGGTCAGCTTGTCGGCCTCGGCGACCACCTTCTGCGCCTGCCCGTGCAGCTCCGCCACGCCCGCGAGGCCCGAGCCGGACACCGCCTGGTAGGTGGCGACGACCAGCGCCTCGAGCCCCGCCTCCTCGTGCAGGGGCCTGAGCACCGGCATGGCGGCCATCGTCGTGCAGTTCGGGTTGGCGATGATGCCCTTGGGGCGGTTCACCACCGCGTGCGGGTTCACCTCGGAGACGACCAGCGGCACGTCCGGGTCCTTGCGCCAGGCGGAGGAGTTGTCGATCACGACGGCACCCTGCGAGGCGACCTTCTCGGCCAGCGCCCTGGAGGTCGCGCCGCCCGCCGAGAACAGCACGATGTCCAGGCCGGTGTAGTCGGCGGTCGCCGCGTCCTCCACCGTCACGCCGTCGAGGATGGTCCCCGCCGAACGGGCCGAGGCGAACAGGCGCAGCTGGGTGACCGGGAAGTCGCGCTCCGCGAGGATCCTGCGCATGACCGTGCCGACCTGACCGGTCGCTCCGACGATTCCGACCCTCACGGCGACTCCCTCTCGTGATCTTTGCGTGCGTGTTGCCTGACCGAGGCTTTTCCATCATGCGGCCGACCCCGGCCCGCCTGTCCAATTCTTTGTACGGCGTGCCCGAGGAATGGGACGCGACGGCCCCGGCGACGGTTGCGGAACTGCGGCGTCCACCCTGCTGAGCTGCAGAAATTCAACCCACGGGGGTCCCGCACCGCAAGCTGTGCCGCCCGGTGCCTGCCCCGCCCCGTCCGGCGCACACGACGATGTGATGTACGCCCCATCGGCCGGGCGGACGAGAGAAAGGGCGGGCGCCCGCACGGACGCCCGCCCCCACAGCCGTAGGGAGCCCTACGGTGCGACCTTCTCGATCTTCACGCTGCCGGTGCCCGCGACCGTGCCGCGCGCGTTCACCAGCTGGACCCGGCCGAAGAACTCCCGGCCCTCGGGTGCCGGAGCGGCCGCGGTGACCGTGCCGGACACCGTGGCGGAGTCGCCCGTGCCGAGCTTGACCGGGGCCGAGCCGTCGACCGTGACCGAACCGAGCGCGGGGGAGAAGAACACGTCCCGGTAGTCGTAGGCGGTCGAGCCGGACGGGACCGAGTAGCCCGCCACCTCGACCCTGTACGTCCCGGGGGCCGGCGAGTCGATGTGCACCGACTCCTCCGAGTCGCCGTCCGCGGACTGCGCGACCTGCTTGCCGCTCGCGTCGTAGACCGTCAGGTCGAGGTCGGCGGCCGTGTCGGACACGTTGCCGATCGCGACGTCCAGCGAGGTGGCACCCGCGGGCACCTCGACGGTGGTGGTCTGCTTCTCGCCGTTCTTGATCGTCGGCCGGGCCGTCCTGGACGAACCGAGCGGGCCGCCGACCAGCTTGCCGTCGAGCGCGGCGTACTTGTTGGTCACCTTCCAGGAGGCGGCGGCCGGGGTGCCGACCTTGGCCTCGGGCACGGTCACGGTCTCGGGGTCGAACGCCGCGCCGAGGACGGTGACGTCCAGTGTGTAGGGGTTGTCGAGCAGCGGCGAGGTGCGGCGCGACTCGACCTCGATCTCCCAGACACCGGCCTGCGGGTCCGCGTACGAGCGCACGTCGGGCTTGCAGCCGTTGCCGGCGAGGTAGTTGTTGTAGCAGTACGGCGTCGAGGTGTTGTCGACCGGAGTGCCGTACGGGTGGATCGCGATGAACCGGGTCTGGCTCTTGTCCTTCAGCCCGCCGATCGCCACCTCCAGCGACTTCGCGCCCTCGGGCACGGTCAGGAAGTACGACCGGGTGCTGTTGCGCTGCACCGAACCCGACGCCGAGTAGGCGTACTTGACGGGGGTCGACACCACGACCGTGGTGAGGATCTGCTTGTCGACGCCCTCGGTGAACGGGTCGTCGACCTCGAGGATCGCGCTCTTGATGCCAGTCGAGCGCGGCGCGGCCTGGACCTTCACGGTCACCGGCTGGTTCAGCGGCAGCTTCACCAGGGGCGAGCCGAGGAGGCGGAAGGTGTCACCCGCGTTGTTCTCGAAGCGCAGCGTGTGCCAGACCGGCCCCTCGGGGCCGGAGGTGCGGGTGACGGTGATGTCGTACGTCTTCTTCTCGCCCGCCTTGAGGCCGCCCTCGCGGTCGTACAGGCCGGTGCCGAAGCCGGGGGTCTTCAGCGCGTAGTCGATCGCGGTGTCGACGGGGGCCTTCACGGTGTAGTCGTGGGAGGTCGCGTCGTCGAGGATCGCGTCCCAGGCGTCGACGATGTTGATGCGGCCCGCGCCCTCCTCGTACGCCTGCACACCCTTGATGTGGTCGGCGGTCGAGGTCAGGGCGGTGCGCAGGTCGGCGGGCGTGAGGTCGATGCCCTTCTGCTTGGCGGCGCTCAGCAGCAGTGCACTGGCGCCCGCGGCCTGCGGGGAAGCCATCGAGGTGCCCTGGAGCATGGAGTAGCCGGCCGGCAGCGAGTAGCCCGCCTCGGCGACCGGGGAGCCCGGCAGCCAGGTCTGGGTGGTGTTGATCGCGGCGCCGGGCGCGACGAGCGTCGGCGTGAAGCCGCCGTCCTCGCGCGGGCCGCGCGAGGAGAAGGGCATCATCTGGTACTTCTTCTCCACGACCGAGCCGTAGTTGGCGGCCCAGGTCTCCTTGGAGATGGCCGCGCCGACCGAGATCACCTTGTCGGCGAGACCGGGGTCGCCGATGGTGTTGGCGCCGGGGCCGGAGTTGCCCGCGGAGATCACCAGCTGGACGCCGTAGGTGTCGATCAGGCGCGTGTACAGCTCGGCGCGCGCGTTGTTGCCGTCGTTGAGCGCCGGCAGGCCGCCGATGGACATGTTGACGATGTCGACGCCGCGGTTGACGACGAGGTCGATCATGCCCTCGGTGAGGGCGACGTTGGTGCAGCCGCCGGTCCAGGTGCAGGCCCGGGAGGAGACGATCTTCGCGCCCGGGGCGGCGCCGTTCATCGTGCCGCCGAACAGGCCGTTGGCGGCGGTGATGCCGGCGACGTGGGTGCCGTGCTCGGACTCGATGACGCCGATGTTGACGAAGTCGGCCTTCTTGCCGACCCAGGACCCGCCGTAGGGGTCCATCGGGACGTCCTTGCGGGTCTGCACGACGAACGGCACCCGCTCGACGACGTCCGTCTTCGGGTCGTCGGTGCCGAAGTAGCCGACCTGGAAGCCGTCCTTGTACGGCTTCATCGGCGTGTCGTCGGTGAAGTCGTTGTTGTTGTTCAGGTCGACGGTGACCGTGCCCGCCGCCGGGTCGTACAGGACTCCCCAGCTGTCGGCGGTGTCGCCGTCGCGGTTGAGGTCGCCCTTCTCGTCGCCGCCGGTGGTCGCGGACTCCTTGAAGGTGCTGATCTCGTACGAGCCCGACGGCGCCGTCCAGGTCTTCTTGTCGTAGGTGAAGGTGGGCCCGGAGACGGCGGTGATCATCGGGCGCCAGGTCGCGTCACTGTCCACGATCGGGTCGGTCGCCGTGACCCAGTCGACGATCTTCCGCTCGCCCGTGGTGGTCTTCTGCAGCGCCGGGTGGCCGAGGTCCACGCCCGAGTCGAGGATGCCGATGGTGATGCCGCGGCCGTCCGCCTTCGGGTGCTCCCGCACGAAGTCGACGGCGCCCGTCTCGAAGGACGGGTTGTACGGGTTCTTCGCCGGGGTGTTCTTGCCGGGGGCCGGGTAAGTGGCGGCCTTCGCGCCGGACTTGGCGCCGTCCGCGCTCGGCGACGGGTCGTCGAGCGGGATCTCCCGCTTCAGGTCGATGGCGTGCACGGAGGACAGCTTCTCGGCGGTGGCGATCGCCGAGTCCGCCTCGGCCGTCGGGACGGTGGCGCGGACGTAGCCGAGCTTGTCGTAGGTGCGGCCCACCGAGCCGCCCTTGACCGCGTCCAGCTCCTTGGCGACCTGCTCGGTCTGCCCGGGGGCGGTCGCGACCATCATGGTGACGTTCTTGGCGCCGTCGGCCTTGGCCTCGGCGAGCAGGTCGGCGTCGTCCGAACCGAGCTTGGCGCTCGCTGACTTCACGGCCGGGTCGGTGCCGGCCGGCGGGTGGTCGGCGGAGAAGGCCAGGGGTATCGGCCCGGCCGCGGAGAGCGCGGCCACCAGCCCCGTGGCCGCGGCTATGCGCGCCACACGTCTTGTGCCCGGTTTCGGGCCGCGCTGGGGGGTGAGGGTCATCGGCATCCCTTGTAGGTAAAGGAGCGTGCAGGGACCGACCGGGACCGATCGGCCCTGGTCGTAGTCGTCCGGTGGGCGACCCCGGACGATCGCACAGCTTTACGCAAGGAACGTGTGTTTGGGGAGTGTTGACCGAATCGAAATGGATGTATGGGGAAAACCCGCGATGGATTTGGGGGAGTTCAGCCCGGACGATGACGGCCCGCCGCCGTTTCACGCACCCCTCGAGCCGTGCCGCGGCGCTGGTCTGTGCCCGAATACTCCCCTGCCGATCCCGAGCCGGCGGGCTAACGTGCCCCGAGTGCGTACACGACTGAGGGTGGCGGCCTACGCCATCTGCGTTCGCGACGGCCGGCTCCTGCTCGCCCGTGGGTGGGCCTCCGACGGCACCCCCGAGTGGACCCTGCCCGGCGGCGGAATGGAGCACGGCGAGGATCCCCACGACACAGTGGTCCGGGAGGTGGAGGAGGAGACCGGCTACCGCATCCAGGTCACCGGGCTGCTCGGTGTGGACTCGATCCGCCGCCGATTCCGCCGCGGCTTCGGCCGCACCGTCGACCACCACGGTGTACGGCTCGTCTACGAGGGCCGGGTGGTCGGCGGTGAACTGCGCAACGAGGTCGGCGGCTCCACGGATCTGGCCGCCTGGCAGGACATGGCCGCCGTGCCCGGGCTCAGACGGGTACGGCTCGTCGACACGGGACTCGCGCTGTGGCGGGAGCGCCCCGCGGCGGGGCGGACCGGTCTGCCCGAGCCGCCCGAGGGATGAGGCCCCCTGCACCACAACGTGAACGCGGACTTGAGCGGTCCCGGGCGGCGGCGAGCAGGTGTGGGCGGGCGCACGCGGCAGGCCTGTCCAAGGCCGCCCGTGGCGCCCGCCCGCGTGGTCACGGCGCCGCGGGCGCAAGGACTGAGCGACTCACTCCGTGCGCGGCAGCACCAGCTCCGCCCTCTCCACGGCCGGCTCCCGTGGCCCCGTCGAGCGGTTCGCGGTCGTCGGGCCCTGCGGGGCCGGGCCCGTGAAGCGGAAGGAGAGCGCGGCGAGGAAGCGGCGGCCCCGGTCCCAGCCCGTCGGGACCGTCGCGGTCACCCGGGCGGTGCCCGAGGCGGCCGTGTGGTCGAGCAGCGCGGTGGCCAGGGGCCGGGCAGCTCCCGTGCCCCACAGGGAGGGGTGCAGCAGGAACAGGCCCACCGCGCAGGCGTCCGGGTCCGGGTGGTGCAGCACCGCGTCGACGATCCCCACCACCGGGCCGTCGGTGTCCTCGGTCACGACCAGGATCCGTTTGTCCTGCCAGTCGGCTCCCGGCGGCAGGCTGTAGTACAGGCTCTGCAGGTCTGCGGGGCCCGAGGGGAGGCCGGTGGCCGCCTCGAAGTACTCCGCGCTCGCCTCGAACAGGGACGTCACGCCCGGCTCGTCGTCGGGCGAGGCCTCGCGGACTGTGTACCGGCGCCCGTCCTTCGTGATCGCGGTGATCGGCTCGGTCATCGGGTCATCGTCACATCGGCCGCCACCCTCTGGCCACCGAAAATACGGTGTGCCACTGGATCACGGTGCACAAGACTGACGAATTACGGCGTAACCCAGTCGACCCGGACATGAGATGCCGTGTTCATCCGCTCGAAACATCTGTGCCGCCTCATAGCGAGCAACCCGCTGTTCACGGGGATGGTTCGACACTTGTGCAAGGCGGGTGGTCACGTGCGCGTAAGGCACGAGCTGCGCGTGCTGTCGGTCTACGACGGCTTCTTCTCCGGGGGCGCCCGGATCCTCCACAGCGACGTCGTCCTGGGGCTGCGCGAAGGCGGCCAGCACCACCGGGTGCTCAGCGTCCACGGGGAAGTGCTCCGTGAGGCCACCCGGCAGGCCATGCGGGACGACGCCTGCTACCGCTCGCTGACCGCGGCCGGGGTGGACGTCACGTCCCTGGGCCGTACCTTCGGGCTGACCGGGGTCCCGGCCGCCGATCCGGCCGTCTTCAGCGGGCCGGAGCTGGCGGAGACGGCACGGGCGATGGCCGGGGCCGACGTCGTCCTGTCACTCAAGGAGCAGCCGCTCGGCCTGCTCAACCAGGCGGGCCTGCCGCGCCGCCCCGTGATCGTCTGCCTGCACCGCTCCGACCCGGAGAACCAGGGCGGGGCGCTGGCCGAGCTGAAGGCCGCCATCGCGGACGGCACCGTGGTCGCCTGCGTCTGCTGCGCCGAGTCCACCCGGGAGGCCTACCGGGCCGCCGGGATCCCGGCCGAGCTGCTGCACGTCATCCCCAACGGGGTCGACCTGCTCCGGTTCCGGCCCGATCCGGGCCTGCGTCTTCGCACGCGGGAGGCGCTCGGCATCCCGGACACCGCACCGGTCGTCGTCTTCGCGGCCCGCTACGACGCCATGAAGAACGTCCCGCTGTTCCTGCGCGCCGCACACGCCTGGCTGCGCCGTGAGCCCGCCGGGCACGTGCTGATGTGCGGCGCGGGCATGACCGGGGAGCAGCCCGGGCTGGCCGCCGACATCCGGGACGCCTTCGGCGAGGACGCGCGGCTCACCGAGCGGCTGCACGCGCTGGGTGTCCGGCGCGACATGGAGACCGTCTACGCCGCCTCCGACGTGGTGGCGCTGACCTCGTCCTGGGGCGAGGCGGCCCCGCTGTGCCTGATCGAGGGCATGATGTGCGGGGCCGTCCCGGTCGCCACGGACGTGGGGGACAGCGCCCTGATCGTGTCCGGGCACGGCTACCTCACCCCGCCCGACCCCGAGGCGATCGCCCGGGCCTGGACCGAGGCCGCCGCCGCGCGCACCGACCTCGCGCCCGTCCTCGCCCGCAGCCGCGAGCGTTTCAGCCGCACCCGCATGATCGCCTCGTACGCCGACCTCATCGACCGCGTCCACGCGGAGGCGATGAGGCCCGCCCTGCCGGAGCCGGAGCCCGCGCTCCCCGAACCGCCCCTCCCGGACCCGCTCTGACGGTCGCCGGCGTCCCGAGCCGAACCGGACCCGCACACGAGGAGGGGCCGCCGACACCGTCGGCGGCCCCTCCTCTCCCCTCCTGGTGCCACCCCGGTCCGTCACCGGGGCAGCACCTCCACCGGCGCGGCCGGCTCCCGGTCCAGGGACGCCATCAGCGCCGTACGGACCACCGTCGCCTGCTGCTCCAGACAGTCGCGCAGCTTCTTCGGGGTCAGGTACACGACCGTGATGCCGAGCCGCTCCAACTGCTCGCGCTTGCGGGCGTACTCCGACCACAGCGCGTCCTCGTCGTGGCGCGGGGCGCGGGTGTCCAGTTCCAGCGCCACCGCCTGCTCGGGCCAGTAGGCGTCCAGGCCGCCGAGGTAGGGGCCGCCCGGCAGCCTCAGGTCCACGTTCCAGACCGGGTCCGGCAGGCCGTGCTCGCGCACCATCCGGTACAGGCGGTCCTCCGCGACCGCCCTGCTCTCCGCCAGGAGCGCGTCCACGGCGTCCACCACGTGCGGGCGGCTCAGCAGCCGCGCCTGGTTCAACTCCCGTACGAGTACGGCCGGTTCGCAGTGCCCGTCGCGGACCGCCTCGGTCAGCAGGCGGCGCACCACAGCCGCGTCCGGCACCTCGGCCACCGCGTCGGCCAGGGCGCGCGCGACCGGGGCGACGGGCACACCGGTCACCAGCCGGGGGTCGGGCAGCGACGGGGTGCGGACCACCCGGGCGCAGCCGGTGCTGCGCAGCCGGCGCGTCCGCGGCACCAGGACGTCGATCTTCTCCAGCGACGACAGCCCGGGCGTGGAGGTGAAGCCGTACAGAGCGAGGGCGGCCGGCCCGGTGACCATCGCGTCCTTGTACGGCAGCGGGCCGTGCGGGGCGCCCGCGCCTGGCTGGGCCGGGACCGCGGGGACGGGGTCGGCGAGCGAGGAACGGGCCGCGTAGAGCAGCACCCCGTGCAGGCGTTCCTCGGAGGTCGGCGGGCCGGGGTGCAGCAGGTACACGCCGGGCAGGAACTGCTGCCAGGGGCCGCCGGGCCGGCACTTCCCGGTGGTCTCGGCGGCGCTCACTCCATGGGCACGCAGCTGGGCGGTGGTCAGCACCCGGCGCTGCACGTCGGACAGATGGCGGAGGGGGCGGGGGGATAGCGGGGTGTTGTGGTTCATGATCCCGGGTTTCCCGCCCCCGGTCCGCTCTCTAACCGCTGTTACACGTCTGTCGACAAATGCGGACAACAAGGGGCTAAAGTACGCGCGTTCGACTGCCGAAAGAGGCTGGTCCGGATGGGGGACGCGGAAGGTTACGGGTTCCGATACTCGTATTTCGTCACCGTCGTCCCGCCGCGCCCGTCAACCACCGTCCCCGCGTCAGTGAGCCGCCCGCGCGTCGCAGGCCTGCCCCCGAAGGGCGCGCGCCAGGTCGTCGCGCGCCTCCAGCACCAGCCGTCGCAGCGCCGGCGGGGCGTCCTCGTGCGCGGCGAGCCACGCGTCCGTCGCCTCCAGCGTCTCCGGCGAGTCCTGCAGCGCCGGGAACAGGCCCCTGACCACGTGCATCCCGATCTGGATGGACCGCTCCGCCCACACCCGCCCGATCGCCGCGAAGTACTTCTCCGCGTACGGCGCGAGCAGCTCCCGCTGGGAGGGCTGCACAAAGCCCGCGATGGTCGCCTCGACGAGCGCGTTCGACAGCGTGTCGGACTCCACGACCTGCGCCCACGCCTGCGCCTTGACCGCGGCCGAGGGACGCGCGGCCAGGCAGCGGACCTGATGGCGCTTGCCGGAGGCCGTGTCGTCGCGGGCCAGTTCGGCGGCGAGCACCGACTCGTCGGCGGCCCCGTGCGCGGCCAGCGGCTTCAGGAAGGCCCAGCGCAGCTCCTGGTCCACCTCCAGCCCCTCGATATCGTCCGTGCCGTCCAGCAGACCCCGCAGCAGCCGCAGATCGGTCTCCTGAGAAGCCACCGCGGCGAAGAACCGCGCCCAGGTCAGCTGGTGCTGGCTGCCCGGCTCGGCCTCCCGCAGCTCGCGCAGCGCTCCCTCGGCGAGCAGCCGCCCGCCCGTCTCCCGCCACGCGGGCGCCGCGTAGTACGTCAGCGCGGAGCCGGCCCAGGTGTGCAGCATCTGCAGCACGCCGATGTCGGACTCCCGGCCGGCGAACCGCAGCACCAGGTCGATGAAGTCCCGCGCCGGCAGCAGCGCGTCCCGGGTCAGGTTCCACAGCGCCGACCAGCACAGGGCACGGGCGAGCGGGTCGGTGATGTCGCCGAGACGGTCCTTCAGGGTCTCCAGCGAGGTCTCGTCGAAGCGGATCTTGCAGTACGTGAGGTCGTCGTCGTTGACCAGGACCAGCTCGGGTGCCTCCGACCCCGCGAGCTCACCGATCACCGTCCGCGGGCCGTGCACGTCCGCCTCGGCGCGCGCGTACCGCACGAGCGCGCCGCCCTCGGTGCGGTACAGGCCCACCGCCACCCGGTGCGGCCGCAGCTCGGGATGGGACTCCGCGGCCTCCTGGAGCACCGACAACTCCGTGATCCGCCCGTCCTCGCCCAGCAGCACCTGCGGAGTGAGGGAGTTGACCCCCGCCGTCTGCAGCCAGGAGCGCGCCCAGGACGTCATGTCCCGGCCGCTCGTCTCCTCCAGCACCGACAGCAGGTCGGTCAGGCGCGTGTTGCCGTACGCGTTCCGCTTGAAGTAGCGGCGCGCGCCCTCCAGGAACGCGTCCCGCCCGACGTACGCCACCAGCTGCTTCAGTACGGACGCGCCCTTGGCGTAGGTGATGCCGTCGAAGTTGAGCTTCGCGTCCTGGAGGTCGCGGATGTCCGCGGTGATCGGGTGCGTGGAGGGCAGCTGGTCGGCGCGGTACGCCCACGCCTTGCGGTTGTTGGCGAAGGTGATCCAGCCGCTCGTGAACCGGGTCGCCTCCACCAGCGAGAACGAGCCCATGAAGTCCGCGAAGGACTCCTTCAGCCACAGGTCGTCCCACCAGGCCATGGTCACCAGGTCGCCGAACCACATGTGGGCCATCTCGTGCAGGACCACATTGGCCCGGCGCTCGTACGACGCCTGGGTGACCTTGCCGCGGAAGACGAACTCCTCGGTGAAGGTCACGAGCCCCGGGTTCTCCATCGCGCCGAGGTTGTACTCGGGCACGAAGGCCTGGTCGTACTTGCCGAACGGGTACGGGTAGTCGAAGTGGTCGTGGAAGAAGTCCAGGCCCTGTTTGGTGACCAGGAAGACGTCGTCCGCGTCGAAGTGCCGGGCCAGACCCTTGCGGCACATCGCGCCGAGCGGGATCTCGAGGGTCGTGCCGTCGTCGAGGGTGCGGGTGTAGGTGTCGGTGACGTAGTGGTACGGGCCCGCCACGACGCAGGTGATGTACGTCGAGATCGGCTTGGTCTCCGCGAACCGCCACACCCCGTCGTGCTTCTCGCCGGCGCCGTTGCTCCACACCGTCCAGCCCTCGGGGGCGCGGACCTCGAGGCGGAAGGGGGCCTTGAGGTCGGGCTGCTCGAAGTTCGCGAAGACACGGCGGGCGTCGGCGGGCTCGTACTGGGTGTACAGGTAGACCTCGCCGTCCTCCGGGTCGACGAAGCGATGCAGGCCCTCACCGGTGCGGGAGTAGGCGCACTGGGCGTCGACCACGAGCTCGTTCTCGGCGGCCAGGTCCTCCAGCAGGATGCGGGTGCCGTCGAAGACCTCGCCGGGGTCGAGGTCCTTGCCGTTGAGGGACAGCGCGGTGACGCTCGGGGCGATCAGGTCGGCGAAGCTCGACGTGCCCGGCTCGGCGCAGCGGAAGCGGATCGCGGTGACCGAGCGGAAGGTGCGCGGCTCGGCTTCCGCGCCGTCGGGTGCCTCGCCCACTGCGGAGCGCAGGTCGAGCGACACGTCGTACCCGTCGACGGACAGCAGGGCGGCCCTCTCCTGGGCCTCGTCGCGGGACAGGTTCTCACCGGGCACGGGCGGCACTCCTTGGCGGCTGCTGGGTGGCACGGACAGGACCGATCCTGCCATGCGCCCCTGACCTGGGGCAGCAGGGAATACGGCCGGTGCGCGGGGGAATGACGTGGGCGGCTCACAGGTTGTTGAGGAATGAACGTCCATGTTTCCGAGGAGAGCCATGTCCGAGACCGCGCCCGCTTCCGGCAAGACCCCCGTCGACTTCTGGTTCGACCCGCTGTGCCCCTGGGCCTGGATGGCCTCCCGCTGGGTGCTGGAGGTCGGGAAGGTCCGTGACCTCGAGGTCCGCTGGCACATCATGAGCCTGGCGGTGCTCAACGAGGACAGGATCGACCAACTGCCCGAGGACTACCGGGAGATGCTGGCGACCAAGGCGTGGAAGCCGGTGCGCGTGGTGACGGCGGCGTGGCAGAAGCACGGTGCGGACGTCCTCGGGCCGCTGTACACCGCGCTCGGTACGCGCTTCCACAACCAGGACGAGGGCCCGACGCTCGAGGCGATCGCGGCGGCGCTGGAGGAGGTCGGTCTGCCCGCCGACCTGATCGACTACGCCGAGCAGGAGGACTTCGAGTTCGACGCGCAGCTGCGGGCCTCGCACAAGGAGGGCATCGAGAAGGTGGGCCAGGAGGTGGGCACGCCGGTGATCGCGGTGCCGGGGCCGGACGGGGAGCAGATCGCCTTCTTCGGGCCCGTGGTGACGCCGGCACCGATGGGCGAGGACGCGGTGAGGCTCTGGGACGGGACGCTGGCGGTCGCGTCGGTGCCGGGCTTCTACGAGATCAAGCGGACGCGGACGAAGGGCCCGGACTTCAGCAACCTGTAGTCCTCACGCCGGGTGCCGCCGGGGCCCGGTGGACAGGGCGCCGCAGCCACGTCCGGTGCGGCGCCCTGTCCTGTGTCTAGGACCCCTCCGGCAACGTCGCCCCCGTCCTCCAGTGGTCCTTGCGCTGGATGCGCCGGCAGCCGGGGCGGGCGCAGCGGTGGTAGTCCTTCGCGACGAAGGGGTGCCCCTCCAGGGTCGGCCGGAGGGCCTCCTCGGCCGCCGCCTTCTCCGCGTCCGACTCCAGCTCCCGGAAGTCCTGCATGGTGTCCCCGCAGTTGGGACACCGCCGGTATGCCCGGTAGGTCATGGCTGTCTCCTAGTTGTGCCCGATCACGCCAGTGAGTGCGCCGGGGGCTCCCCGCGCACCCAGCGGCCCACCTCCGCCGCCGCGATCCCGGCCGCCTTCTCGGCCGCCGCGCGGCTCGACCCGCCTAGGTGCGGGGTCAGCACCAGCTGTTGTGCCAGAGCGAGGAGCCGGGAGTCCGGCGGCAGCGGCTCGTGCGCGCACGTGTCGAGGGCCGCCGCCGACAGCTGCCCGCTCTCCAGCGCGTCGCACAGCGCGTCCTCGTCCAGCAGCTCCCCGTCCGCCGCGTTCACCACCACCGCGCCGCGCGGCAGCAGGGCCAGCTCGCGGGCCCCGATCAGGCCCCGGGTCCCGGAGGTGAGCGGGGTGTGCAGGGTGATCACCCGGGAGCGGCGCAGCAGGTCGTCGAGCGAGCCGATCCGCAGCCCGTGCACCTCGCCGCGCACATACGGGTCGTAGACCATCACCCGCGCCCCGAACGCGCACAGCACGCGCGCGACCCGGCTGCCCACCGCGCCATGACCGATCAGGCCCACCGGCAGGTCCTCCAGCTCCGGGCCGGCGTGCTCGTACGTGGGGGACGCGGGGCCCTGCCACCTCCCTTGCCGGGTCAGGAATGCGTGGGCCCGGGGGATGCCGCGCAGGGCGGCCAGCATCAGGCCGAGCGTGAACTCGGCGGTGGCCGCCGCCTCGCCGCCGGGCGCGCGGCACACGCGGACGCCGTGCGCCTTCGCCGCATCGAGGTCGACGTTCACCGGGCCGCCCCGGCACACCACCACCAGCCGCAGCTCCGGCGCGGCGGCCAGCACCCGCTCGGTGACCGGACCGCCGCGGGTGACGAGGACCTGGGCGTCCGCCAGTGCCTTGATCAGCTCCTCGTCGGGGTCGTCCGCGCCCTCTGCGAGCGCCAACTCCCTTACCTCGCAGGGCCGTTCGTTCATCTCGTGGTGTATGGCCGCCGTGATCAGCGACGGCAGGACGAAGCGGTCACCCGCGGCCACCACACGTACCGGGTCGGTCGACTCCATCGGCTCCCCTTCCCGTCCCCGTCCCCTCCTGGGAACGGCTTGTCGACCGAGGGTGATCCCGAGGTGGCGGACCGTCAATCCCACGTGCGACGGAAAGTGGGGCGCAGCGGGATCGCGACGCGCCGGTCCCGGCGTCAGCGCTTGGCGCGCGCCCTCTGCCAGGCGTAGCCGACGGCCGCCAGGAACAGGGTCATCCCGCCCGTCGAGTACAGCTGGACGCGGGTGTCCGGCTGCCGCGCCATCAGCACGAAGATCGCCGCCATACCGGCCAGCGCGAGCCACGTCAGCACGGGGAACGCCCACATCCGCACGACCAGCTTTCCGGGCGTCTCCCGCTCCAGACGGCGGCGCAGACGCAGCTGCGAGACCGCGATGAAGACCCAGACGACCAGGATCACCGCCCCGATCATGTTCAGCAGCCACGGGAAGACGTCGTCCGGCCGCCAGTAGCTCAGCACCACGCACACGAACCCGAAGACCGAGGACGCCAGCACCGCGATCCGCGGGACGCCACCGGAGACCCGGCCCAGCGCCTTCGGGCCCTGGCCGCGCTCCACCAGCGAGTACGCGATGCGCGAGGAGCCGTAGATGTTGGCGTTCATCGCGGACAGCAGCGCGACCAGCACCACCACGTTCATCAGCTGCCCGGCGCCCGGGATGCCCAGGTGGTCGAGGGCGGCCACGTACGGGCCCTTCTCGACGACCTCCTTCGCGTTCCACGGGACCAGCGTGACGATGACCGCCATGGAACCGACGTAGAACACCGCGATGCGCCACATCGCCGTACGCACCGCGCTCGCCACACCCCTGACCGGGTCCTGCGACTCGGCCGCCGCGATGGTGACGGTCTCCAGGCCGCCGTACGCGAACACCGACGCGAGCAGGCCGATGACCAGTCCCTCGCTGCCGTGCGGCAGGAAGTCGGTCAGGTGCGAGGCGCCGGGCGAGTCGGTGCCGGGCAGTACGCCCGCGATCGCCAGCACGCCGAGCACCAGGAACAGCGTGATCGCGCCGACCTTCAGCGCGGCGAACCAGAACTCGAACTCTCCGAAGTTCTTCACGGCGGCCAGGTTCGCCCCGCAGAAGACCACCATGAACAGCGCCACCCACGCCCACTCCGGGGTGCCGGGCAGCCAGCCGGTGACGATCTTCGCGGCGCCGATGCCCTCCAGGCCGACCGCCGTGCACAGCAGCACCCAGAACGACCAGCCCGCGGTGAAGCCCGCCCAGGGGCCGATGGCCCGCTCGGCGTGCGCGGAGAAGGAGCCCGACGAGGGGTAGGCGGCCGACATCTCGCCGAGCATCCGCATCACCAGCATGACGATCAGGCCGGAGACGGCGTACGCGATCACGATCGACGGCCCGGCGGCGGCGATGCCCGCGCCGGACCCGACGAACAGGCCGGCGCCGATCACCCCGCCGAGGGCGATCATCGACAGATGGCGCTGCTTGAGGCCGTGGGAGAGGGAGACGTCGTCGGTCGGCGGCGTCTTCACGGTGGTGCTGCTGGGCATGGGCGCGGCTCGTCCCGTACGTGAGAGGGGCAAAACGCCCACAGTGTGGGCAGCCTCCCCGATCGGACGCAGAGGCTGCCCACTATCCGGACACCGGGTGTACGGCAGGTGACCTGCCGGTTACGCGGCGACCGGTGTGTAGTGCGAGGCGTCACCCTCGATCGAGTAGCTCTCCTTGCCCTCGATGCCGACCGGGACGTCACCGGCGACGGTCACCCGGTGCAGCCGGCGCGGCCGGCCGTCGTAGTTGTCGACGGCGTAGTGCTGGGTGATCCGGTTGTCGAAGAGCACCAGCTCGTTCTCCGCCCAGCGGTGGCGCAGGATGTTCTCCGGGCGGGTGACGTACGCCTGCAGCAGCTCCAGGATCTTGCGGGACTCGCCGATCGACAGGCCCACGATCCGCTGCGCGAACCCGCCGATGAACAGCCCGCGCTCCCCGGTCAGCGGATGGACGCGGACGACGGGATGGGCGGTGCGGTACTTGATCGAGGTGAACTGGGCCCGCTGGGCGGCCCTGTCCTCGTCGATCTCCTCCTCCGGCACCGCGTAGTCGTAGTCGTTGGTGTGCTCGGCCCACAGGGTGTCGGCCAGGCGGCGCAGCGGCTCCGGCAGGTCGCGGTAGGCCGCCGCCGCGTTGGCGATCAGGGTCTCGCCGCCGTAGGGCGGGATCGTGATCGAGCGCAGGGTGCTGGCCTGCGGCGGGTTGAGGACGAAGGTGACGTCGGTGTGCCAGTGGTTGGCGCGGCCCCGCTCGCTGTCCACGGGCAGCACGTTCGGGGCGCCCTCGACGGCGCCGACCGTCGGGTGGGCGGTGGTGAGGTCGCCCAGTCGGCGGGCGAAGGCCTGCTGGCCCTCGTCGTCCAGGTCCCCGGCGTCGAAGACGAGCGCCTTGTGGGCGTTCAGGGCCTCGCGGATCGCGGTGACCTGCTCCTGGTCGAGCGGCTTGGTGATGTCGACTCCGGAGACCCGGGCGCCGATGCGTGCGGTGACCTTGGTGATCTCGATGGACATGGCGGGTCCTTTCAGGCGGTGGCGAGTGCGGGGGACGGGGGTCCCCCCTGTTCGAGCGAAGCCGAGAACTTGGGGGAGTACTGGTTGGCGGGGCGGGGCAGGCCGTAGCGCTCCCGCAGGGTCTGGCGGGGGCCGTACTCCGTGCGCAGCAGGCCGCGGGTGCGCAGGAGGGGTACGACGTGCTCGACGAACGCCTCCAGACCGGAGGGCAGCACGGCGGGCATGATGTTGAAGCCGTCGGCGGCTCCTTGCGTGAACCAGGTCTCGATCTGGTCGGCGACCTGCTCCGGCGTCCCGGCGAAGGTGAGGTGCCCGCGTCCGCCGCCGAGCCGCCCGATCAGCTGCCGTACGGTCAGACGTTCGCGCCGGGCCAGCTCCACGACGAGCGTGTAGCGGCTCTTGGCGCCCTCGATGGCGGACTCCGGCGGCAGGTCGGCGGGGAGCAGGGCGTCCAGCTCGAGCGTCCCGGGCTCCAGGTGAAGCAGGCTCTCCAGGCGGCCCACCCCGTGGTCGTACACGATGTGGTCCTCGAGGAGCTGCTCGGCGGCTCTGGCCTCGGCCTCGGTCGAGCCGAGCACGGGCACGATGCCGGGCAGCACCTTGATGTGGTCGGGGTTCCTCCCCTCCCGCTCGGTGCGGGACTTGAGGTCGGCGTAGAAGGCCTGCGCGTCCTCGATGGTCTGCTGGGCGGTGAACACCGCCTCCGCGTACCGGGCCGCGAACCGCTTTCCGTCCTCGGAGGAGCCCGCCTGCACCAGCAGCGGGTAACCCTGCGGGGTGCGCGGCACGTTGAGGGCGCCGGCGACGCTGAAGTACCTCCCCTTGTGCCGGGGCGGGTGGATCTTGCTGTCGTCGCCCCATACTCCGGCCGCCTTGTCGGCGACGATGGCGTCGTCCTCCCAGCTGTCCCAGAGCTTGAGGGCCACGTCGAGGAACTCGGCGGCTCGGGCGTACCGCTCTGCGTGCGTGGGCTCGGCGTCCAGGCCGAAGTTGCGGGCGGCCTCGGCGCCCGCGGTGGTGACGATGTTCCAGCCCGCCCGGCCGCCGCTGATGATGTCCAGCGAGGCGAACTTGCGGGCCAGGTTGTAGGGGGAGTTGTAGGAGGTGGAGGCGGTGGCGATCAGACCGATGTGCTCGGTGGCCGTCGCCAGCGCGGTCAGCAGGGTGAGCGGTTCCAGGGCGCCGGCCGGCCGCTGGGCGAGGTTGTTCCACAGCTGTGGGCCGTCGGCGAGGAAGAGGGAGTCGAAGGTGCCGCGTTCGGCGATCCGCGCGAGCTCGACGTAGTGCGCGAGGTCGACGTGCGCGTAGGGGTCGCTCTCCGGGAGCCGCCACGAGGCCTCGTGGTGACCGGTGTTCATCAGGAACGCGTTGAGGTGCAGCCGGCGGGTCATGCGTGGTCCTCCGTGACACCGAGGGCGGCCAGCAGCCGCTCGCGGTATTCGCCCAGGACCGGCTCGCGGTAGGAGCGCGGATGCGGGCGGTCGATGGTCAGGTCGAGGCCGATACGGCCCTGGTCCAGGACGAGGACGCGGTCGGCGAGCACGATCGCCTCGTCCACGTCGTGGGTCACGAGCAGTACGGAGGGCCGATGGCGCATCCACAGCTCGCGCAGCAGGTTGTGCATCCTGATCCGGGTGAGTGCGTCCAGTGCCCCGAACGGCTCGTCGGCCAGCAGCAGTTCGGGCTCGCGGACCAGGGAGCGGGCCAGCGCGGCCCGCTGGGCCTCACCGCCGGACAGCTCGCCCGGCCAGGCCCGCTCGCGGCCCTTCAGGCCGACCTCCGCGAGGGCGGTCCGGCCGCGCTCCTCGGCGTCCCTGCCGTCCAGGCCCAGCAGGACGTTGTCCAGTACGCGGCGCCAGGGCAGCAGCCGGGAGTCCTGGAAGACCACCGAGACCCGCTCGGGCGCGGTGAGCTCACCCCATCCGGCCACCCCGTGGTCGAGTCCGGCGACGGCCCGCAGCAGGGTGGACTTGCCCGAGCCGCTGTGGCCGAGGAGCGCCGTGAACTGTCCGGCGGGCAGATCGAGGTCGATGCCGTCGAGGACCGTACGGCCTTCGAACGACCGGGTCAGGCCACGCAGTTGGACGGCGGGCCGGGTCAGCTGCTCAGTGTGCGGCGCCACGACAGCACCCTCCGTTCGACGAGACGGACCACGCTGTCGGAGACCAGGCCGAAGACGCCGTAGATCAGCAGGCCGACCAGGATGACGTCGCTCTGGCCGTAGTTCTGCGCCTGGAACATCATGTAGCCGAGGCCGCTGGTGGCGTTGATCTGCTCCAGGACCACCAGGCCGAGCCAGGAGCCGGTCACGCCGAGCCGGAGCCCCACGAAGAATCCGGGCAGCGCGCCTGGGATCACCACCTGCCGGATGAAGGCGAACCTCGACAGGCCCTGCACTTCGGCGAGTTCGACGTACCGGCTGTCGATGCCGGACAGCGCGGAGTGCGTGTTCAGGTAGATGGGGATGTAGACGACGATCGCGATGATGGCGATCTTGAAGGTCTCGCCGATGCCCAGCCAGAGGATGAACAGCGGGATCAGACCGAGGGTCGGGATCGCCCGGTTGAGCTGCACGGTCCCGTCGATCAGCGCTCCCCCGGCCCGGCTGAGCCCCGAGGCGAGCGCCAGCAGCACGCCCGCGGTCAGGCCGATCGCGAAGCCGTACGCGGCCCGCTGCAGCGAGGTCAGCACGTCCGTGGCCAGCGTGCCGCCCGTCCACAGGTGGCCGGCCGTCCTCAGCACCGTCCAGGGCGCCGGGACGGCACCCGGGTCGAGCGTTCCCGCGGCCGAGGCGGCGGACCACAGGGCGAGCACCACCAGCGGGCCGATGAGCCGGGCGGCGGGCAGGGGACGCCCGGGGGAGAGCCGGCGGCGCCGGCGGATCTGGGGCAGTTCGCCGGCGGCCGTCGCCGCCAAGGCAGTCGTCGTCGTGGTCACGGCGCTCACCTCCGGTACTCCGCAGGTACGGCCTTGGCGGCGATGGACTCGAAGCGGTGGTCGAAGAGCGAGGACACGTCGAACTTCTTCACGAAGCCGCCATCGGCGAGCAGATCGGCGGTCTCCTGCTCCCACTTGATCGCCTCGTCCCAAGCGGGCGGGAACAGCGGCTTGTTGGCGAGCGCGCTGATGGACTTCGCCTGCTCCGGGGTGAGGTTCTGCGTCTTGACGTAGAACTCCTCGTCCCAGACGTCCGGGTGCTCGTACTGCCACACCTGGCCCTGGGCCCACTGGGGGATGTACGCGGCGATCGCGGCGGCCTTGGCCGGGTCGTTGAGCACGGACTGCGGCGCCCACAGCAGGTTCAGCAGGTCGACCACGCCGGTGGTGATGGTGTGGGCGCCCTTGGACCCGTACTGTTTCAGATAGGCGGGTGCCTGGTTGTTGGCGAGCGGAGCCACGTCCACCTGCCCGGACTGCAGGGCGGTGAGGAACTGGTTGCTGGTCAGCGGGACCAGCTTCACGTCGTCGTACTTCAGGCCCGCCTTCTTCAGCGCCCGCAGCAGTACGACGCCCTGCGCCTGGCCCTGGGAGAAGGCCAGCCTCTTGCCCTTGAAGTCCTCGACGGTGCGGATGTCGCTGCCGGGTTTGGTGGCGAAGAGGTAGTTGGGCTTGCGGGTGATGTCAATCGCCACGATCTTCGCGGCGAAGCCCTGGTAGTGCGCCTGGATCGGCGGGATGCCCGCGTTGTTGGCGAGGTCCAGCGACTTGGCGCGGAACGCGTTGATCACGTCGGGGCCGGCCCCGATGTTCACCCAACTCGACACCGTGAACGGCAGCTTGGGCAGCTTCGCCAGCCTGAACTGCAACTGCTGCTGGTTCTGGTACGAGGCGATCTTCAGGCTGGTCCCCGCCGGGACCTTGTCGGCGAGCGGCTTGGTGGCGGCGCCCGTGGTGTCGGCGGCGGCACTGCCGCCCGCGCAGCCGCTGAGCCCGGCCACGGCGGCGGACGCGCCGAGCAGGGAGGTGAGGAACAGGCGGCGGTCGAGACCGGAAACGGATGGAGAAGGCATGGGAGGACTCCCTGGATGCGCGGAGCGGAACAGAGCAGAAAGGCAGGAGGAATCCGGGCGGGCCGCAATGCCGGAAGTGGGGAATCCCGGGCGGGAAAGGTGCCGGAAGAAGTGAACTCACGCAGACGGAAACACGCGCTTCATGCGCGGCAACGTGTCAGCAACAGAGGGTGCGACAGCTCGTGAGCGGGTTCATGAGCAGGATGTTCCCGGCCATGGACGACCCCTGTCAACATTCCGAGTTTCTGAATTAAATAGCCTCAGGTGACGCGCCCAGTGGGTCCCGGAACAGCACGTCGAGAACCACGGAGCCGCCCGCGACCGCAAGCACGGAATCCGGGAAACTGGTCGGCACTACGGCCGCCGCCCGGCGTATTCCGGCCGCTTCCCGCAGCGCGTGCAGGCAGTCCTCGAAGTGCATGACACCCACCTCGGTCACCACCACCGTCTCCGGGTTCAGGACGTCCAGCAGCAGCCCGGCCGCGCGCCCGGTCGTCCGGGCCCGTTCCCTCAGCAGCCGCCGCGCCACCGCGTCCCCGGCGGCCGCCGCGGCCACCACGTGCATCGGGTTCGCCCCGTCGATCACCCCGGCCGCCCGGGCACGTCGGCACAACGTCCGCTCGCTCAGCTCCACTTGCAGGCAGCCGGTACGGCCGCACGCGCACGGCTCGGTGCCGCCCGGCACCGGAAGGTGGGCGATCGCCCCCGCCTGGGAGCGGGGCCCGTGGTGCACCTCGTCGTTGGTGGCGAAGGCCGCGTCGACCACGTTGCCCACGAACAGGTGCAGCACGCTGCGGCTGCCCCGGGCCCGCCCGAACAGCCGCTCGCCGTTGACCAACGCCCGCGCGTGCCCGTCCACATGGACCGGCAGCCCGGTACGGGCCTCGAGCAGCTCCCGCACCGGCACCTCGCGCCAGCCCAGCAGCTCGTGCTCGACCACGGTGCCCGTCTCCCGGTCCACCCAGCCGCCGGCCGCGACCCCGACTCCGAGCGGCGCGCGGCCCGGCGCCTCGGCGAGCAGTGCCGCGAGTCCCTCCGCGGCCCGGGCCAGCACCCAGCCGGGGTCCGTCCGCTCGTGCTTCACCTCCCGCCTGGCCACGACGCGGCCGCGCAGATCGAGCAGCGCGACCGTCGTGTACGGCACGGCCACATGCACCCCGCCGACCACGAACCGCTCGGTGTCGAGATCGACGGGCACATGCGGCCGGCCCACCCCGTTCGAGCGGCGCGGGGCCGCCTCCTCACGGATCAGCCCGAGCCCGGTCAGCCGGGCACAGTGCTCGGTCACGGACGCGGGCGACAGCCCGGTCAGCCGGGCGACGGTGCTGCGCGCCACCGGCCCGTGCTCCAGCACGGACCGCAGTACGACGCTGGCACTGGTGCGCCGCCGGTCGCTGTCGGCGGCACGGGGAACGGGGGAGGCAAGAGTGGATGCCGCGGTACGGGGCATGGAGAACCGTCCTCGGGAACGGGGCCGACACGTCTCGGAAGGCTCGAGGCGCGCCGGAGCCCGCCCCTACACCGGGCGGCGACAGGTGGCCGTGCCCTGGCGTCGCAGGTCGACATAGCGACGCGACGTGAAGTTCCGGGCCTGGGCAACCATGCGTTCGAAGCTAGCAAAACGGCCCACCGCTGCCCAGACGGCGACCGACGGGCGAGACGAGCCCCACGGGGGCTTTGGCGGGACCCTACAGTCACCGGTCGCCACCGGAGCCTGAGCGGAACGCCTTCATCTCAGTGACCGGTCTCACGCCTGACCATGTGTAAGGAGCACCCTTTGTTCGAAACCCACGAAGGCGCCGTTCCACCCTTTGTCGACCGCCGATGGTGATCGGCTCGAGGGAGCTGGGATAGCGTCACGCTGTCCCGACATGTCCACACCACCCCGCGGAGTCCCCATGAGCACCGCCACCGCCACCGCCCGCCCCGGCGCAGTCCTCGCCGACCTGCTGCCGGCGTCCCGCGTCCGTGACGCGGCCCTCGTCGTCGGCGGCGCCGTGCTCACCGGCCTCGCGGCCCAGCTGTCGGTCCCGGTTCCCGGGTCCCCGGTGCCGGTGACCGGCCAGACCTTCGCCGCGCTGCTCGTCGGCACCGCGCTCGGCGCCCGCCGCGGCTTCCTCTCCCTCGCCCTGTACGCGCTCGCCGGTGTGGCCGGCGTGCCGTGGTTCGCGGGCGGCGCCTCCGGCGCGGGAGCCGTCTCCTTCGGCTATGTCATCGGCATGCTGCTCGCCTCGGCGGCCGTGGGCGCCCTGGCCCGCCGCGGCGCCGACCGCTCCCCGCTGCGCATGGCGGGCACGATGATCCTCGGCGAGGCGATCATCTACGCGGTCGGCGTCCCCTACCTGGCCCTGGCGGCCCACCTCTCCTTCTCCCAGGCGGTCGCGGCCGGCCTCACCCCGTTCCTGATCGGTGACGCCCTCAAGGCCGCCCTGGCGATGGGCGCGCTGCCCACCGCCTGGAAGTTCGTCAGCAAGCGCTGACGCCGTGGTTCCTGCGGAAGAGGTTCGCCGGGTCGTACGCCTCCTTCAGCCCGGCGAGCCTCTTCCGCGTCTCCGGGTCGTACAGTCCGGCACCCCGGTCACCGGACCCGAAGGCGAAGTTGAGCGAGCGGCCCAGGCGATCGTCCGCCAGGAGGGCGAACGCCGGGTCCAGTACGGCCCGCGCCCGCTCACGGTCCCCCACGGTCAACAGCCGCAGCAGGAACTGCGCGTCGCGATACGGCACCGCGTTCGGCGCCGGCCGGGACAGCGCCCCGCCCAGGTGATTGACCTGTACGACACACATCAGGCCCGCCTCGGGTCCGGTCCGCTTCAGCAGTTCACCGGCCCGTTCGACGTCCAGCTCCCGCAGCACCGCGCTGTCCCCGTAATAGGTGTGCGGGAAGTCCGGGTCGCTGTGGATGGTGTGGCTCTCGGCGTACGGCATCTCGCACAGCGAGTCCGACAGCACCGGCCCGATCTCCCGCAGGGGGGCCGTGAGCCGTTCGCCGTCGGCGCCCGTGTGGGCGACCCTGATCGACACGAGGTACCGGCCACGCAGGTGCGGCGGCAGCGCGGGCAGGTCCGGGTACGGTACGGCGGCGAAGGACGAGGTCAGCCCGTCCGGCACGGTCCGCGTCCACGCCTCGTACGCGCGCAGCACGGCCGCGGGGTCCACCTCGCGCCCGTCGAAGGCGAGCGAGCCGCCGTACAGCGTCCGCACCGGGACCAGGCCGATCTCCAGCTCGGTCACGATGCCGAAGTTCTGCCCGGCACCGAGCAGCGCCCAGTACAGGTCGGGGTCGGACTCCGGGGTGACATGACGGAGTACGCCGTCGGCGGTGACGATCCGCAGCCACCGCACATGGTCGGCCGCGTACCCGAACTCACGTGCGAGGATGCCGAGTCCGCCGCCCAGGGTGTACGACACCGCGCCCACGCCCGGAGCCGAGCCGTTGAGCGGCGCGAGTCCGTACGGCGCTGCTGCCGCGACCACCTGCCCCCAGCGCACCCCCGCCTGTACGCGGACCGTACGCGCCTCGGGGTCGATGGTGAGCCCGTCCAGCCGCCGGGTCGTGACGAGCAGGCCGCCCTCGTAGCCTCCGGGCAGCCCGTGTCCGGTGGCCTGCACGCCCACCGGCAGGTCTTCGGCGGCCGCGTAGCGTACGGCGGCCACCACGTCCGCGGCCGACCGGACGGCCGCGATCACGGTCGGCCGTTGGGTGAACCCGGTCTGGAATCCGGCGAGTTCGTCGTCGTAACCGGCGTCGCCGGGACGGAGCAGGGGCAGGTCCGCGCGGTTGTCCGTGTAGGTCATGCCACGCATGATGGCCGCATAACCTGACAGGTTCCGTCAGGTTATGCGGCCATGTTCCGAGGGGTTCCGGATCAGCCGATGGAGACCTTGTCGGCCGGCGCCTGGGCGGGGGCGGCCGTGCGGTTGCCCGCGATCCGCTCCTTCACCACGGCGATCACCAGCACCACCGCGGCGACGAGCAGCGACAGCAGCACCGTCTCACGTCCGTCGTGCTCGGTGTCGGTCAGCATGTAGCCGAGGACGAACACGATCAGCGCGGCCGTCGCCCAGGTCAGGTACGGGTACAGCCACATTTTGACGAGCAGCTTTTCCGGCGCCTCGCGCTGGATGATCTTCCGCATCCGCAGCTGCGAGAAGCAGATGACCAGCCACACGAACAGGGCCACCGCGCCACTGGAGTTGACCAGGAAGAGGAAGACCGAGTCGGGGAACTTGTAGTTGAAGAAGACGGCGACGAAACCGAAGACGACCGACGCGACGATCGCGGCCATCGGCACGCCCCGGGACGTGGTCCGCGCGAACGCCTTCGGCGCGTCACCCCGCTGGCCCAGCGAGAAGGCCATCCGGGAGGCGGTGTAGAGCCCGGAATTCAGACAGGACAGCACCGACGTCAGCACGATGACGTTCATGATCTGGCCGGCGTGCGCGATGCCGAGGGAGTCCAGGGCGGCGACGTAGGAGCCCTTGTCCTTGATCGACGGGTCGTTCCACGGCAGCAGCGAGACGACCACGAAGATCGAGCCCAGGTAGAAGACGGCGATACGCCAGATGATGCTGTTCGTCGACTTGGTGACCGCCCGCTGCGGGTCCTCCGACTCGCCGGCCGCCAGCGTGGCGATCTCGCTGCCCATGAAGGAGAACACGACCAGCAGCACACCGGTGAGGATGGCGCCGGGTCCGTGGGGCAGGAAGCCGCCGTGATCGGTGAGGTTGCCCAGGCTCGCCTTGTCGCTGTGGACGCCCGGCAGCACCCCGAAGATGGCGAGGGCGCCGACGACGATGAACGCGCCGATCGCCACGACCTTGATCCCGGCGAACCAGAACTCGAACTCACCGTAGGAGCCGACGGAGACCAGGTTGGTCGCGGTCAGCACGATCATGACGATGAGCGCCCAGCCCCACTGCGGCACGGCCGGGACCCAACCGGAGAGGATCTTGGCGCCCGCGGTGGCCTCCACGGCGAGCACGACGACCCAGAAGAACCAGTACAGCCAGCCGATCGAGAAACCGGCCCAGCGGCCGAGCGCCCGGTCCGCGTGGGCGGAGAAGGAGCCCGAGGTGGGGTTCGCGGCGGACATCTCGCCCAGCATCCGCATCACCAGCACCACAAGCGCGCCGACGAGAGCGTACGAGAGCAGGATGCCGGGGCCGGCGGTGGCGATGCCGGAGCTGGAACCGACGAACAGGCCGGCACCGATGACACCACCGATGGCGATCATCGACAGATGACGGTTCTTGAGTCCTGCCTGGAGACCGCCGCCGGGTTCTCCGGGGCGGCCGGATGCGTTTCCGGCCTGGGTGGGGGTCGGCTGCGAAGTCATAAAGGGTGATTCCTTTGTGCCGGGTGTACGAGAAACAAGAGGGGACACACGTACGGACGGACACCTTCTGCCCCGTACGAGCGGAAGTACGGGGGCTCATACGAGCGGTGTACGAGCCGGTCCAGTGAATCCGAGGCGAACAAATTCGGGAACCTTTGAATCCAGATTGTTACTTGAGGTTTTCTTGAGGTTCTATGGTGTAGCTCACACCTATTCCTGGCCGTCACCCCGCGAGGCCGAGCCGCGACGGACATGACAGACTCGGACCATGCGCGTGTACCTCGGCTCCGACCATGCCGGTTTCGAACTGAAGAACCACCTCGTCGAGTGGCTCAAGGCCGCCGGGCACGAGCCCGTCGACTGCGGGCCCCACATCTACGACGCCCAGGACGACTACCCGCCGTTCTGCCTCCGTGCCGCGGAGCGCACCGCCGCGGACCCGGACGCCCTCGGCATCGTGATCGGCGGCTCCGGCAACGGGGAGCAGATCGCCGCGAACAAGGTGAAGGGCGTGCGGGCGGCCCTCGCCTGGAGCGAGGAGACGGCCTCCCTGGGCCGGCAGCACAACAACGCGAACGTCGTCGCCGTGGGTGCCCGGATGCATACGGTGGAGGAGGCGACCAAGTTCGTCGAGACGTTCCTGAACACGCCGTTCTCGGGCGACGAGCGGCATGAGCGACGCATCGACATGCTGTCCTCGTACGAGACCACCGGCGAGCTGCCGCCGATCCCCCCGCACCACCCGCAGGGCTGAGAACCGGCAGGTCAGGGGCAGGGGCAGGCCAGGGAGCGGTGGTGCTCCCCGGCGGCCCGGTGTTGTGAGAGGTTGAGGGAAGCCGTGCCAGAGGGGCACACCATCCACCGGCTGGCCCGGGACTACGCGGCACGGTTCGCCGGCGGCGCGGTCGCCGTCACCAGCCCCCAGGGAAAGTTCGCCGACGCCGCCGCCCTCCTCGACGGGGTCGAGCTGCACAGCGCCGACGCCCACGGCAAGCACCTCTTCCTCGGCTTCCGCGGCGCCGACTGGGTGCACATCCACCTCGGCCTGTTCGGCAAGGTCACCTTCGGCGACGCCCCCGCGCCCCCGCCCACCGACACGGTCCGGCTGCGTCTGGCGAATCCGACCGCCTACGTCGACCTGCGCGGCCCCACCACCTGCGCGCTGGTCACCGGCGAGGAGAAGGCCGCGGTCCACGGCCGCCTCGGTCCCGACCCGCTGCGCGCCGACGCCGACCCGGAGGCCGCCCACCGGCGTGTCCGCCGCAGTCGCACGAGCATCGCCGCCCTGCTCATGGACCAGAAGGTCATCGCGGGAGTGGGCAACGTCTATCGCGCCGAGGTCCTCTTCCGGCACGGCATCGACCCCTACCGGCCGGGCAGGGACATCACGTCCGCCGAGTGGGGCGCGATCTGGGCCGACCTCGTCGCCCTGATGCGTGAGGGCGTCCGCACCAACCGCATCGACACCGTGCGGCCCGAACACACCCCCGAGGCGATGGGCCGCCCGCCGCGCGTCGACGACCACGGCGGCGAGGTGTACGTGTACCGCAGGGCCGGCCTGCCCTGCCACCTCTGTGGCGGCGAGATCCGCACCGCCGGTCTCGCCGCCCGCAACCTGTTCTGGTGCCCCGGCTGCCAGAGGTCATAGGCCCTCGCAGAGCTCACAGAGCCCTTCGCGACCCGGGCACTAGAACCCGTGCGGCAGCCACGGCGCCACCACCGAGCCGAACGCCAGGGACGCCTCCGCCAGCGCGCCCTGCCGCAGCTCCCGTACCCGCCCGGCCGCGGCCAGCGACGTCAGCGACACCCCGCCCAGATACGCCGCCCCCAGCTCCCGCACGGACAGGGCGAGATCGGCCGCGTCCGTCGTACGCGCGCACGAGGCGCCCTTCGCGTCGCCCGTCAGCCGCCAACGCCCCTCGTTCCAGGGGCAGAAGGCGTCCTCGACCTCGAACACCACGTCCACGGGGGCCTGGTACGTCCGGGCCTCCAGGGCCGCACCGACCTCGACGGGACGCAGATGGAGGGCATCCCTCAGCCGCGGCCGGCACCGCCGGATGTCGGACACCAGGTGCTGCCAGGCGTCGTCGACCGGCCGCGACCGCACGAGCAGCGTCGTCGTCAGGTCCACGCCGAACAGGAAGCGCCACAGCGCCGCGTCCGTCGCCGGGTCGAGCGCGGCCAGGTCCACCAGGGTCACCGTCCCGTCGTGCCCGGCGACCCCCCAGCCGAGCTTGGTGCGGAAGCGGGCGTACCCCGTGATCTCGCCCTCGCGCTCGGCGACCACGCACTGCAGCGCGGACGCCCCGTCCCGCTCGCTCGCCGGGTCCAGCAGCCCCGCCCGCTCCCAGCCGGGCCGCCGCTCCAGCATGCCGGGACGGCCGGGCACCAACCGTGCGTACACCGCCTCACAGGCGTCGAGCACGTCGGCGGGGGCCGCGTACCGCAGCCGTACGTCATCCGTGCCGGCCGGAACGGACAGCTCGACGCGGCTCGTGTCGATCTCGGCGCCCAGCTGGAAGGTCGCCGCGCCGTACCCGAACCGGCCGTAGATCGCGGGCTCGGAGGCGGTGAGCACCGCCAGCGGCTCCCCCCAGGAGCGGACGTCGTCCAGCTGCCGGCGCATCATCGAGGTCAGCACCCCGCGTCGGCGGTGTGTGGCCGCCACGCTCACCATGGTGACGCCCGCGGCGGGGACCGAGGCGCCGCCGGGGACGGTGAGGCGGAAGCTGAAGGCGCCCGCAGTGCCGACACACGTGGTTCCGTCCCATGCGCCCAGGGATCGATCGAATTCGGTGAGTTCGCGATCCAATGCACGCTCTTCGGGTGCTTGGTCCGCGCCGCCGAAGGCCCGGACCAGGTTGTCGTACCACGTATCCCACTCGTCCTGCCGCAGCACGCGCACGTCCGTCGTCATGTGGCATGCCTATCAGGGCAATGCGGGGCGAGCGAGGGAATTTCTCCCGCGTTACGGGGCCCCGCTTCCTGTGAAGTTCAGCGCTCGGACGGGGGACAAGTGGGACCTCCCGTGCCAAGGGGCTGGTCCGATGGATAGGGTCCCGAACAATGGCAGCAGGACGAGGGCGGCGCGCGGCAGCCGAGACGTTCACGGCCCGGTTGAAGAAGCAGTGGCACCGGGCCCGCACCGGCCTGCGCCGATCCGCCGTGGACTACTTCCGCGGGGACGGCTCGGACTGGGTCGCGCTGGCCGGCCTGCTGCTGATGATCCCGCTGATCGCGGCGGTCACCCTGGCCGACCCCGTCTGGTGCTCACCGGCCGTCCTGGTTCTCCCGATCGTCGCCGGCGGCCTGCTGCTGCGCCCGTCCAGTCTGCTCGGCCTGTACGCCGCCGCCGCGACCGCGCTGATCGTCGAGTCCGTCAAACTCGGCCCCTACACCGAGGGGCCGTCGCGGGTCACTCCGGGCATCGTGCTGGTGGTCGCGGCATGCGGCTTCTTCGGCCTGCTGATCGCGCAGTTCCGCAGCCGGGTCGGGGTGCCGTGGCGGCGTGGCGGGACCATGCTCTTCGACCTGCGGGAACGCATCCGGGTCCAGAGCAAGCTGCCGAAACTGCCGCTGGGCTGGCACCGCGAGATGGCGCTCAGACCGGCCGGCGGGCAGTCCTTCTCCGGCGACTTCGTGGTGGCGGCCCGCACCAACGGCGGCCGCACACTGGAGGTCGTCCTCACCGACGTCTCCGGCAAGGGCATGGACGCCGGGTCGCGTGCCCTGCTGCTGTCCGGGGCGTTCGGCGGCCTGCTGGGATCGCTCCCACCGCACGCGTTCCTGCCCGCGGCGAACGGCTACCTCCTCCGCCAGGACTGGGACGAGGGCTTCGCGACCTCCATCCACCTGGTCCTGGACCTGGAGTCCGGCGACTACGAGCTCTATTCCGCCGGGCACCCGCCAGGCCTGCAGCTCAGCGCGGGCAGCGGCCGCTGGGAGGAGAAGGCGGCCGAGGGGCCGCTCCTCGGCGTCTACGACGGCGCCCAGTTCGACTCCGTGAAGGGGACGTTGCGCCCCGGCGACGTGCTGATGCTGTTCACGGACGGCCTGGTGGAGACGTCCGACCGTGACATCGTGGAAGGCATGGACCGCCTCATGGGCGAGGCCGACCGCTATGTGGCGGGCGGCTTCCGCGGCGCGGCCTGGCATCTCATCGAGGCGGTCGCGAAGGACGTGAACGACGACCGGGCGCTGCTGCTGATCTGCCGGGAGGCGGCGACGGCGCAGGCGGTGCGCTGAGGAGGCGCTCCGGGGTCGCGTCCGCGGTGGCCGGCGAGGGTGTACTCCCCGCCCGGCCATGCCAGGTGGTGTGGAAGCAGAGTCGGGGGGATCCCGCCCATGTCGTTCATGACACCGGCCGAGGTCGAGGCCGTCGCCCGCGCCGCGCACTCCGCGCAGAAGGACAAGGCCGGACGGCCCTACGCCGAGCACCTCGCGGCCGTCGCCGAGGGTGTGCGCGCCCGCGGCGGGGGAGACGAACTCGTCGCCGCCGCCTGGCTGCACGACTCCGTGGAGGACGGCGTCCTCAGTGAGGAGTGGCTCGACACCGCCCCCTTGTCCCCCACGACGAAGGCCGTCGTGCGGGCCGTCACCAAGCGGCCCGGCGAGGACCCGCAGGCCTATGCGCGGCGCATTCTCGCCACCCCCGGCGCCCGTCTGGTGAAGGCGGCGGACCTCGCCCACAACGCGGATCCGCAGCGGCTCGCCGTCCTCGACGCCCCCACCGCGGAGCGGCTCACCCGCAAGTACGCCACCATGCGGCAGTACCTCGGCCTCACCGCCGGTGACTGACGGATCGTCAGCAGTGATGGGCGCACGGGGCGGACTGCGGACGTGAAAACGATCACTGTCGATCCGCTGTAGCGATCCCGCGCGATTGCCCTGTGTCGCCACCGGGTTGACCGTGGCGTACCGATCCTCGCTGTGACGAGTTGGCGCCAAGGTGGTCGACGATGCCCCAGCGGCCGCATAGGGCGGGCCGGTTGGTGGCACGATGGTTCTGGCGGGGTGTGCAGGGGACGGCGCCCCGGGCCGGGAGAGCGGACCGACCGAGGGTGTGATCAGTTGTGGCGATTTCGCTGTCAGTGGTGCTGCTGTTGGCGATCATCCTGGTGGTGATGGTCAGGGGGGGATCGATCAAGGCGGGACCGGCGATCGTGGCGATCCTCTTCGGGTTCTTCCTGGCCTCCACCGGCATGGCTCCGTCCATCAACCGCTTCCTGAACTCGATAGCGGACACGATCAACTCGATCCGCTTCTGAGCGCACGGGATCACGCCCGGCATCGGACGGTTCGGCTCCGTGCGGAGTCGGGCTGGTCGGTCCGGGCGACGTCCGCGACCGCCGCCCCGGCGGACGAGCCGCCGATCGCCGATCGGCCGTGACCTGGGCGCGGCGTGCCTGGACGCGCCGTTCCGCGCCGAGGGGGCATCGCCACAGCCGAGGGAGCGTCGCCACAAGGGCACACGGGGGGCACGGACGGCTGCCTCCTGCTCTTTGCGACTTGTTGGCGCCCTTCCCTGTTCAGCCACCGATGGCCGATGGGTACGCTCCACCGCGGTCCCTGGTGATCAGTGCCGGGGCGCGGGAGGGGGGACGATGGTGTACCTGGTGCAGACCGCGTCAGCGGTCGGGTCCGTCGTGGCGGCCGTGACGATCATGCTGGTACGCCGTGAACGGAGCCGGACGGTTTCGAGTCCGGAAGCGAGGCGAATGGAAGCGGCGGCCACCAGAGGTGCCGGCAGCGTGCGCGGCCAGGCACGCGCCTACACACGCTTCGCTCGGCGGTTCTAGCCGCGTCGGTGAAAAAGTTCGCAAGCCGAAGGGGCGCGCGGGGGGACGCCGGACCCGGCAGACCCTCCGGAAACGCTCAGGGCCAGGTCGGAGGAGTGATCCTCCGACCTGGCCCTGAGCCGTCAGAGCGGGCGACGGGAATCGAACCCGCGTAGCTAGTTTGGAAGACTAGGGCTCTACCATTGAGCTACGCCCGCAACACGACGCGCCGCAGGTCACCGACCGCGGCACAGAAGGCATCGTAGCGGGTCGCCCGCCTCGTAGGCCAACGCGTTGGGCTCACACACGCCCTGCGAACAATCCGGCCGACTCGGCCGGGTCCGGGCATGTACCCTACGTGTCGCACCAGACGGGGTGTGGCGCAGCTTGGTAGCGCGTCCGCTTTGGGAGCGGAAGGCCGTGGGTTCAAATCCCGCCACCCCGACCACCGGTCCGGCATGGCCCGGGGCCGACTCACGTGATCGCCTTTGGGGGCGCTCAGTGCCTGCGGTTACTATGCAAGCTGCGCGCCCGTGTGTCTGCACTGCCATGTCTCTCAGGCAGGGGCCCGCGAATCCGCCGAAGGCATGCCCGCCCCTCCGGGTGGCGCAGGCTCGGCAGAACCCCAAGAAGTCAGCCACAAGGAGACCGAACCGTGAAGAGCGCCGTGGAGACCCTGAACCCGACCCGGGTTCGGCTCACTGTTGAGGTGCCCTTCGAGGAGCTCAAGGACAGCCTCGACGCGGCGTACAAGAAGATCAACCAGCAGGTCACGGTGAAGGGCTTCCGCAAGGGCAAGATCCCGGCCCGGGTCATCGACCAGCGGTTCGGCCGTGGCGCCGTGCTGGAGGAGGCCGTCAACGACGCGCTGCCCAAGCTGTACACCGAGGCGGTCAACGAGGCCGAGCTGAACCCGCTGGGCCAGCCCGAGGTCGACATCACCGAGCTGAAGGACAACGAGCTGCTGTCCTTCACCGCCGAGGTCGACGTCCGCCCGACCATCGAGATCCCGGACTTCTCCGGCATCGAGGTCGAGGTCGACGCCGTCGAGGTCACCGACGAGGACATCGAGAAGTCGGTCCAGCAGCTGCGCGACCGCTTCGCTTCCACCTCCCCGGTCGAGCGCGCCGCCGAGGACGGCGACGTCGTCACGATCGACCTGGAGGCCAAGGTCGACGGCGAGGTCCTGGAGGACGGCGTCGCCAAGGACGTCTCCTACACGATCGGCTCCGGTGAGCTGCTGGACGGGATCGACGACGCCGTGAAGGGCCTGTCGGCAGGCGAGGAGGCCACCTTCACCTCCGAGCTGAAGGGCGGCTCGGCGGCCGGCCGGGAGGCCGAGGTGACGGTCAAGGTCACCCAGGTCGCCGCCCGGGAACTGCCGGAGCTCGACGACGAGTTCGCGCAGCTCGCGTCCGAGTTCGACACGCTGGAGGAGCTGAAGGCGGACAGCCGCAAGCGCCTCGAGAACATGAAGCAGTACGACCAGGCCACGCAGGCGCAGGAGCGTGTCCTGGACAAGCTGCTCGAGCTGGTCGAGGTCCCGGTCCCCGAGAAGCTCCTCGAGGACGAGATCAACACCCGTAAGCACAACCTCGAGCACCACCAGCTCGCCCAGATGGGTCTGACCCTCGACCGGTACCTGGAGATCCAGGGCAAGACCGCCGAGGAGTTCGAGACCGAGACGCGCGAGGCCGCGATCAAGGGCATCAAGACGCAGTTCGTCCTCGACGAGCTGGTCAACAAGGAGAAGCTCAACGTCAACCAGGAGGAGCTCACCGAGCACCTCATGCGGCGCGCGGCCTCCTCCGGCATGTCCCCCGACCAGTTCGCCCAGGCGGTCGTCGAGGGCGGCCAGGTCCCGATGCTGGTCGGCGAGGTCGCCCGCGGCAAGGCCCTGGCGCTGGTCGTCGAGGCCGCGACGGTCAAGGACACCAACGGCGAGATCGTCGACCTGGACGACGAGGAGGAGGAGTCGGAGGAGGCGGAGACCTCCACGGACGCCCCCGCCGAGGCCACCGAGGAGAAGCCGGAGGCGTAACCCCCACCGGCACGACAGCGTCGGACGGGCCCAGAGGCGCACGCCTCTGGGCCCGTCGGCGTATACGGAACGGTCACGGTGCGTTCATGAGCGGTCGGGAAGGGGCGCCCCGTCAGGAGTGCGGGGCTGTGACACTGTGCGGCTCCGCCGCGTGGGCGCGATCAGCCGCACACGACCGGCACCGACGCGACGACGACACTCCTCACGGCGACAATGGACTCGGGGCCCGGGGCGGATCGCCGCGACGGCACCTCCGGCACCGGGCCCCTCACGACCAAGCCCCAGCACCACCCCCGTCGGCCCAAGCGGAGCGCATGCGCTCACAGCGAACAGTCCCCTATGCGGGATTCCCCGAAGGGACCCGCGCGTTAGGGTCCATGAATACGAGGGCAGGGGAGTCCCCGAAGCCGCCCCGCAGGGGGTTGGAAGGGGTCCCAAGCCCCAGCAGGACACGTGAGACGGCCCCGTGCCGTCGTAAGACGAGCAGGTGGATACGTGACGAATCTGATGCCCTCCGCCGCCGGCGAGCCTTCCATCGGTGGCGGCCTCGGCGACCAGGTCTACAACCGGCTGCTCAACGAGCGGATCATCTTCCTCGGCCAGCCGGTGGACGACGACATCGCCAACAAGATCACCGCACAGCTGCTGCTCCTTGCCTCGGACCCGGACAAGGACATTTACCTGTACATCAACAGCCCGGGCGGCTCGATCACGGCCGGCATGGCGATCTACGACACCATGCAGTACATCAAGAACGACGTGGTGACGATCGCCATGGGCATGGCGGCCTCCATGGGGCAGTTCCTGCTCAGCGCGGGCACCCCGGGCAAGCGCTTCGCCCTGCCCAACGCCGAGATCCTGATCCACCAGCCCTCGGCCGGCCTCGCCGGCTCCGCGTCGGACATCAAGATCCACGCCGAGCGGCTGCTGCACACCAAGAAGCGCATGGCCGAGCTGACCGCCTTCCACACCGGCCAGTCGGTCGAGCAGATCACCCGGGACTCGGACCGCGACCGCTGGTTCGACGCCCAGGAGGCCAAGGAGTACGGCCTGATCGACGAGGTCATCACCACCGCTGCCGGCATGCCGGGCGGCGGAGGCACCGGGGCGGGCTCGTAAGGGCTCACCGGGTCCGCTCGAGGCCCGACGGCCGCCCAGGCGGGCCGTGAGCCTCTCGCGAGGCCCCAAGGCCTGCGCAGCCGGGCAGCCGGCCGGCCCCCGGACCGGTCGAGCCCGGCCCAGCCGGTCCGCCCGGGCACGTGAGGGCTCCCGGTCCCCGGCACGGCCACAGGCCCCTGCAGGGGCCCGGCCGGCGCCCGAGGACCCCCACCGGTCCCCGGGCCCGGCAGCAGCCGCAGCGGCCGTACAGGACCCACAAGGACCCGAACAGCCCCCAGTGCCCCTCCAGCCCCCAGCCACCGCCCCAGCCCCCTTCAGGAGACACCGTGAACGACTTCCCCGGCAGCGGCATCTACGACCGTATGCGCGCCGAGTACACCGGCCCCGCGGCCGAGTCCCGCTACGTCATTCCGCGCTTCGTCGAGCGCACCTCGCAGGGCATCCGTGAGTACGACCCGTACGCGAAGCTCTTCGAGGAGCGCGTGATCTTCCTCGGCGTCCAGATCGACGACGCCTCCGCCAACGACGTCATGGCGCAGCTGCTGTGCCTGGAGTCGATGGACCCCGACCGTGACATCTCGGTCTACATCAACAGCCCCGGCGGCTCCTTCACCGCGCTCACGGCCATCTACGACACGATGCAGTTCGTGAAGCCGGACATCCAGACGGTCTGCATGGGCCAGGCCGCCTCCGCCGCCGCCGTGCTGCTGGCCGCGGGCACCCCGGGCAAGCGCATGGCGCTGCCGAACGCCCGTGTGCTGATCCACCAGCCCTACAGCGAGACCGGCCGCGGCCAGGTCTCCGACCTGGAGATCGCCGCCAACGAGATCCTCCGGATGCGGACCCAGCTGGAGGAGATGCTGGCCAAGCACTCCACCCAGCCGATCGAGAAGATCCGCGAGGACATCGAGCGCGACAAGATCCTCACGGCCGAGGACGCGTTGCAGTACGGCCTGATCGACCAGATCATCTCGACCCGGAAGATGAACAACACCGCGGTCCGCTGACACGAATCCACGCGATTCGTCACCGGACCTGTATCGTCTGCCGCCCCTTGGCACGGTTTGCCCCGGCTCACGTCGAAGCGAACCGTGCCAAGGGGGGCCCGAACGGGGGGCCCGGCAAGGTACCGTCGACATAAGGCAGCACCAGGAGCCGCTGGACGTAAGGCGTCTCCCAGGCGAAGGGGAAGCACACCGTGGCACGCATCGGTGACGGCGGCGATCTGCTCAAGTGCTCGTTCTGCGGCAAGAGCCAGAAGCAGGTCAAGAAGCTCATCGCAGGCCCCGGTGTGTACATCTGCGACGAGTGCATCGATCTCTGCAACGAGATCATCGAGGAGGAGCTCGCCGAGACGAGCGAGGTGCGCTGGGAGGAGCTTCCCAAGCCCCGCGAGATCTACGAGTTCCTCGAGGGGTACGTGGTCGGCCAGGAGGCGGCCAAGAAGGCCCTGTCCGTCGCGGTGTACAACCACTACAAGCGGGTCCAGGCCGGTGAGAACGGCGGCGCCCAAGGCCGCGACGACGCCATCGAGTTGGCCAAGTCGAACATCCTGCTGCTGGGCCCCACGGGCTCCGGCAAGACCCTGCTCGCCCAGACCCTGGCGCGCATGCTGAACGTCCCGTTCGCGATCGCCGACGCGACCGCGCTGACGGAGGCGGGGTATGTCGGCGAGGACGTCGAGAACATCCTGCTGAAGCTCATCCAGGCGGCCGACTACGACGTCAAGAAGGCCGAGACGGGCATCATCTACATCGATGAGATCGACAAGGTGGCCCGCAAGAGCGAGAACCCGTCGATCACCCGGGACGTCAGCGGCGAGGGCGTCCAGCAGGCCCTGCTGAAGATCCTGGAGGGCACGACCGCCTCGGTCCCGCCCCAGGGCGGCCGCAAGCACCCGCACCAGGAGTTCATCCAGATCGACACGACGAACGTGCTGTTCATCGTGGGCGGCGCGTTCGCGGGCCTGGAGAAGATCATCGAGTCCCGGGCGGGGGCGAAGGGCATCGGCTTCGGCGCCACGATCCGCTCGAAGCGCGAACTGGAGGCCAAGGACCAGTTCGAGGACGTCATGCCGGAGGACCTGGTGAAGTTCGGGATGATCCCGGAGTTCATCGGCCGTCTCCCGGTCATCACCTCGGTCCACAACCTGGACCGCAAGGCGTTGCTGCAGATCCTGGTCGAGCCGCGCAACGCCCTGGTGAAGCAGTACCAACGGCTCTTCGAACTCGACGGTGTGGAGCTGGACTTCGAGCGCGAGGCGCTCGAAGCGATCGCCGACCAGGCGATCCTGCGCCAGACGGGCGCCCGTGGTCTGCGCGCCATCATGGAGGAGGTCCTCCAGGCGGTGATGTACGAGGTCCCGTCCCGCAAGGACGTGGCCCGCGTCGTCATCACCGCCGACGTGGTGCTCCGCAACGTCAACCCGACCCTGATCCCGCGCGACGCGCGCGGGCGCGGCCCGGGCGAGCAGAAGACGGCGTAGCCGCCACCCCGTACACACGGTGAAGGGGCCCCGGTCAACCGACCGGGGCCCCTTCACCGTTGCGGCGTACGGCGACGTCAGGCCTTGACGCGCACGTCGTTGCGGAGCTTGCGGGTGATGTCGGCCGCGGTGTCCTTCGACACGTCGGCCGCGTTGTTGCCCGGGGAGACCATGGCCATCGTGCTGTAGTCGGCCCAGGCGCAGAACCAGTCGGTCTGCTGCTGCTTGGTGAGCTGGTTGGTCCCCTTGGCCGCCTGGCACTTCATGACCGCGCCGTCGATGTCGACCGACTCGGGCTCGCCGACCAGCTCGCTCCTGCCCGCGGCACTGCTGCCGGAGGAGTTCTTCTGGAAGTCCTTCTTGATCTGGGCGAAGTACGCGTCCAGAGACGCCTTCGGATCGGCGATCTTGCCGTAGGCCCCGATGAGCGTGACGCCCTTGGCCGTGAGCAGCTTGGACTTGTCGGGCAGGGTCGAAGGATCGTTCGGGTCGTAGTTGCTCAGGTCGGCCGTCGAGTAGGCGCCGAAGACGGCGGTGCCGTTCTTGACGCCGCTCTTCTCCAGGTCCTTGGCGGTGTTGGAACTGGTGTCGCGGGTGTCGCCCTCCTTGGTCGCCCGGGTGTACTCGCCGAGCACCTTCTGCGGCGTCGTCAGCTTGTGAGGACCGTCGTCCGCGAGACCGGACGACCCGGCGCCGCCGATGACGAAGTACGCCCCCACCGCGATCGCCGCCACCACCGCCACCGCGCCGATGATCAGCCCCGTCTTCTTACGGCCATCCCCCGGGACCGGCGGCTGCGGAACGCCGTAGGGCTGCTGCAGACCGTATGGCGGCTGGCCGTACGGAGGCTGCTGCTGTGCGTAGGGCGGCTGCGGCTGCTGCTGGGCGTACGGGTTCTGCTGGGGCGGGGCACCCTGCGGGGGCTGCTGGGGGTAGCCGTAGCCGGGCGCCTGCGGGGGCTGCTGGGGGTAGCCGTAGCCGGGCTGGGGCGGGGGTGCCTGCGGCGGCTGGCCGTAGGGGCCCGGCTGACCGTACGGCCCCGGCTGCCCCTGCCCCGGCTGACCGTACGGTCCGGGCTGCTGGGGCTGCCCGCCGTACGGGCCCGGCTGGTTGTAGCTCATGTTCTGGGTTCCCCTCCAGACGCTTGTGTGGCCCTGACATCCTGGCGCAGGCCGGGGAACGCCGGGTCCCCGGGGCGCTCGCCGTTACGAAAGAATCGCGTTTCGGGACGGGGCGGTGACACCTCTAAACTGACCCCCGTGACCGAGAACGCTCAGCAGCAGCCATCAGCGCCCGACACCGAACTGCCGACCCAGTACGCGCCGGCCGATGTAGAGGGGCCGCTGTACGAGCGCTGGGTAGAGCGCGGTTACTTCGAGGCGGACGCCAAGAGCGACAAGCCGGCGTACACCATCGTCATCCCGCCGCCGAACGTCACCGGCTCGCTCCACCTGGGCCACGCCTTCCAGCACACGCTGATGGACGCCCTCACCCGCCGCAAGCGCATGCAGGGCTACGAGTCGCTGTGGCTGCCCGGCATGGACCACGCCGGCATCGCCACCCAGAACAAGGTCGAGCAGCAGCTCGCCGAGGAGGGCAAGTCCCGCCACGACCTGGGCCGCGAGGAGTTCGTCGAGCGCGTCTGGCAGTGGAAGGAGGAGTACGGCGGCAAGATCCTCGGCCAGATGCGCCGCCTCGGTGACGGCGTCGACTGGTCGCGCGAGCGCTTCACCATGGACGAGGGCCTGTCCAGGGCCGTCCAGACCATCTTCAAGAAGCTCTACGACGACGAGCTGATCTACCGCGCCGAGCGCATCATCAACTGGTGCCCGCGCTGTCTGACGGCCATCTCGGACATCGAGGTGGAGTACCAGGAGGACGACGGCGAGCTCGTCTCCATCAAGTACGGCGAGGGCGACGAGACCCTCGTCGTCGCCACCACCCGCGCCGAGACCATGCTCGGTGACACGGCCGTCGCCGTTCACCCCGACGACGAGCGCTACCGGCACCTGGTCGGCAAGCGCATCAAGCTGCCGCTGACCGACCGCTCCATCCCCGTCGTCGCGGACACGCACGTCGACCCCGAGTTCGGTACCGGCGCCGTCAAGGTCACTCCGGCCCACGACCCCAACGACTTCGCGATCGGGCAGCGCCACGGCCTGGAGTCCATCACGGTCATGGACGAGCGCGCCGTCATCACCGCGCACGGCCCCTTCCAGGGCCTCGACCGCTTCGAGGCGCGCAGCGCCATCGTCGCCGCCCTGCGCTCGCAGGGCCGGATCGTCGCCGAGAAACGGCCGTACGTCCACTCCGTGGGTCACTGCTCGCGCTGCAAGACCACCATCGAACCGCGGCTGTCGATGCAGTGGTGGGTCAAGGTCGGCCCGCTGGCCAAGGCCGCGGGTGACGCCGTCCGCGACGGCCGGGTGAAGATCCACCCCGAGGACATGTCGAAGCGGTACTTCGACTGGGTCGACAACATGCACGACTGGTGCATCTCGCGCCAGCTGTGGTGGGGCCACCGCATCCCGGTCTGGTACGGCCCGGACGGCGAGGTCGTCTGCGTCGGACCGGACGAGGAGCCGCCGGCCGACGAGGGCTGGCGCCAGGACACCGACGTCCTCGACACCTGGTTCTCCTCCGGCCTGTGGCCGTTCTCCACCCTCGGCTGGCCCGAACAGACCGAGGACCTGCGGAAGTTCTACCCGACCGACGTCCTGCTCACCGGCCACGACATCATCTTCTTCTGGGTTGCCCGGATGATGATGTTCGGCCTGTACGCCATGGACGGCGAGGTCCCCTTCAGGACCATCGCCCTGACCGGTCTGGTCCGCGACGAGCGTGGCAAGAAGATGTCCAAGTCGTTCGGGAACGTCGTCGACCCGCTGGACTGGATGGACAAGTACGGCTCCGACGCCGTCCGCTTCACCCTGGCCCGCGGCGCCAACCCCGGCACCGACGTGCCGATCGGCGAGGACTGGGTCCAGGCGTCCCGTAACTTCGCCAACAAGATCTGGAACGCGACCCGTTTCGCGCTGATGAACGGCGCGACGATCGAGGGGCCGCTGCCCGCCCCGGAGCAGCTGTCCGCCACCGACCGCTGGATCCTGTCCCGCCTGAACAAGACCGTCGCCGAAGTCGACGCGTTCTACGAGGACTTCCAGTTCGCGAAGCTCAGCGACGCCCTGTACCACTTCGCGTGGGACGAGGTCTTCGACTGGTACGTCGAGCTGTCCAAGACGACGTTCCAGGCGGGCGGTGCCGCCGCCGAGGCGAGCAAGCGCGTCCTGGGCGAGGTCCTGGACGTCACGCTGAAGCTGCTGCACCCGGTGGTCCCGTTCGTCACCGACACCCTGTGGACCACCCTCACGGGCGGTGAGTCGGTCGTCGTCGCCGAGTGGCCCCAGGACAGCGGCTTCCGTGACCCGGCGGCCGAGAAGGAGATCGAGACCCTCCAGTCGGTGATCACCGAGGTCCGCCGCTTCCGCGCCGACCAGGGCCTGCAGCCGGGCCAGCGCGTCCCGGCCCGCCTGACCCTGGACGGCACGGCGCTCGCCCCGCACGAGGCCGCCATCCGTCAGCTGCTGCGCCTGCAGCCGGAGGGTGAGGGCTTCACGGCCACGGCGACCCTGCCGGTGGCGGGGGCCACGGTGGCGCTGGACCTGTCCGGCACCATCGACGTGGCGGCCGAGCGGAAGCGTCTCGCCAAGGACCTCGCCGCCGCCGAGAAGGAGAAGGCCCAGGCCACGGCGAAGCTGGGGAACGACGCGTTCCTGGCGAAGGCGCCGGAGAACGTGGTGGAGAAGATCCGCACGCGGCTCGCCAAGGCCGAGGAGGACATCGCCCGGATCCAGGCGCAGCTGGAGCGGTTGCCGCAGGCGTAGCGCTTCCGCGCAGCCGCGGCGAAACCCACCTTCGGGCACCCAAGGCCCCCGGAACCCCAAGGCTCCGGGGGCCTTGACGTCCGGTTGTCACTGCTCCTCCGTAGACTGGCCCCGTGAGTGACCTGCCCCCGCGCGACCCCAACGAGAGCGATCCCTTCGAGCAGATCGTCGAGGCCGAGACCGACCGCGACCCCGATCTCGCAGTGATCGAGGCCGGCAGCCGAACCCTGCGCACCCAGGGCGGCCCGCCGCAGGCCGACGTGCCCACGCGACCCGAGGACCCCGAGGTCGACAAGGCCCTGCGCGAGGTCGAGGCCGAGCTGGCCACCCGCTGGGGCGAGACCAAGCTGGAGCCGTCCGTCAGCCGTATCTCCGCGCTGATGGACGTACTGGGGGAGCCGCAGCGCTCGTACCCCTCCATCCACATCACGGGCACCAACGGCAAGACCTCCACCGCGCGCATGATCGAGGCCCTTCTCGGCGCCTTCGAGCTGCGCACCGGCCGGTACACCAGCCCGCACGTCCAGTCGATCACCGAGCGCATCAGCCTGGACGGCGCCCCGATCTCCGCCGAGCGGTTCGTGGAGACGTACCAGGACATCAAGGCGTACATCGAGATGGTCGACGCCTCGCAGGAGTACCGGCTGTCCTTCTTCGAGGTGCTCACCGGCATGGCGTACGCCGCCTTCGCGGACGCGCCCGTGGACGTCGCGGTCGTCGAGGTCGGCATGGGCGGCAGCTGGGACGCCACCAACGTGATCGACGGGGACGTCGCCGTCGTCACCCCCATCGACCTGGACCACACCGACCGGCTCGGCTCCACGCCCGGCGAGATCGCGGGTGAGAAGGGCGGGATCATCAAGTCCGACTCCACCGTCATCCTCGCCCAGCAGCCGGTCGACGCGGCCCAGGTGCTGCTGAAGAAGGCCGTGGAGGTGGACGCGACCGTGGCCCGTGAGGGGCTGGAGTTCGGGGTCGTGTCGCGGCAGGTCGCGGTCGGCGGGCAGCTGCTCACGCTGCGCGGTCTCGGCGGCGAGTACGACGAGGTGTACCTGCCGCTGCACGGCGCCTACCAGGCCCACAACGCCGCCGTGGCGCTCGCCGCGGTCGAGGCGTTCTTCGGCGTCGGCTCCCAGCGCCCCGAGCCTCTGGACATCGACACGGTCCGCAAGGCCTTCGCGTCGGTGTCGTCCCCGGGCCGCCTGGAGGTCGTACGGCGCTCCCCGACGATCGTCCTGGACGCCGCCCACAACCCGGCGGGCGCCCGGGCCACCGCGGAGGCGGTGAGCGAGGCGTTCGACTTCAGCCGGCTGATCGGGGTCGTGGGGGCGAGCGGCGACAAGAACGTACGGGGGCTGCTCGAGGCCTTCGAGCCGATCTTCGCCGAGGTCGTGGTCACCCAGAACTCCAGCCACCGTGCGATGGATGCGGACGAGCTGGCCGCGATCGCCGTGGAGGTCTTCGGCGAGGAGCGCGTCCAGGTCGAGCCGAGGCTGCCGGACGCGCTGGAGGCCGCGATCACACTGGCCGAGGAGGAGGGGGAGTACGCGGGCGCCGGCGTGCTCGTCACCGGTTCCGTCATCACCGTCGGCGAGGCCCGACTGCTGCTGGGGAAGGGCTGACGTCTCGTGCGTACGCTGTGTGCTTCGACTCTGATCGGCGAGTTCTTCGTCATCGGTTTCGCCGGGCTGGTCGCCATGAAGGACCCGGGCCTGTCCACGGGCACCGTGTGGACGGTCAGCGGGATCGCGATGGTGCTCAGCATCCTGCTGTGCGGCATGATCACCCGGCCCGGCGGGGTCCAGCTGGGCTGGGCGCTGCAGATCGCGCTGATCGCCGCCGGGTTCTTCGTGCCGACGATGTTCTTCATGGGCGCGGTCTTCGCCGCCCTGTGGTGGGCGTCGGTCCACTACGGGCGGAAGATCGACGAGGCGAAGGCCCGCTTTTCGGCCGAGGGCGGCCAGAACAGCCCGTCCGGCGCCTGAGGAATTCGAGGACGAGGCCGGTCAGGCCGAAAGCGGGGCCCGGGGGCGCAGTCCCCGGTCGGCCACCGCACCAGAGGGCACCTGACGCTGCGTAACGTCCACCCAGGACCGCCCTGTAACCTCTACGCACCGAAAACCTTGGTAAAGGAGCCCTCTCGTGACCTCGCGCACCCTCGTCCTCCTCAAGCCCGACGCCGTTCGTCGCGGGCTGATCGGCGAGATCATCGGCCGTATCGAGCGCAAGGCCGGCTGGACCATCAGCGCGCTGGACATGCGCACCCTGGACCAGGACACGCTGGAGCAGCACTACGGCGAGCACAAGGGCAAGCCGTTCTACGAGCCGCTGGTGGAGTTCATGGCATCCGGGCCGGTCGTCGCGCTCGTCGTCGAGGGCGAGCGGGTCATCGAGGGCGTGCGCGCGCTCGCCGGAGCCACCGACCCCCTCGTCGCCGCCCCGGGCTCGATCCGCGGCGATTTCGGGGTGATCGTCCGCGAGAACCTCATCCACGCCTCCGACTCCGAGGAGTCCGCCGAGCGCGAGCTGAAGATCTTCTTTCCCGGGCGCTTCTGAGCTCAAGAATGATGAACTTCCGAAGCCGTCTTGTGGATGATTTCTGAGGGTTTGTCACGTCACCCGGATGCCGTAACGGCCCTACCGGGATTCCCGGCCCCGGAAACCCCGTCGAACCTTGGCATATGCGGTGCGTTCGGGGGAACGGCTACCTCCGAACGCCCGTCTCCAGAAGCGAGGCGACGCGTCATCTGCTGACAATGGCGGAGACCCTCGCGCAGTGTTTCGTGCAGGCGAGACTACGATGTAAGCCTTCACGTCACAGCACCCACTTCGCCGCCCCGATGAAAGCTGTCCAACGGTCCACTTGGGGAGGCCAGACGAATCCTGATGGGGAACTCAATGTCGTTCATCGGCCGTGACATGGCTGTCGACCTCGGGACCGCCAACACGCTGGTGTACGTCAGGGGTCGCGGGATCGTACTCAACGAGCCGTCCGTCGTCGCGATCAACACCAACACCGGTGGCATCCTCGCGGTCGGCGCGGAAGCGAAGAAGATGATCGGCCGGACGCCGGGCAACATCGTGGCCGTGCGCCCGCTGAAGGACGGCGTGATCGCCGACTTCGAGATCACCGAGCGGATGCTCCGCTACTTCATCCTGAAGATCCACAAGCGGCGGTATCTGGCTCGTCCACGGGTCGTCGTCTGTGTGCCCTCGGGCATCACGGGCGTTGAACGCCGGGCCGTCATCGAGGCGTCCTCCCAGGCCGGCGCCCGCCAGGTGCACATCATCGAGGAGCCCATGGCCGCCGCCATCGGCTCCGGCCTGCCGGTCCACGAGGCCACGGGCAACATGGTGGTGGACATCGGCGGCGGCACCACGGAGGTCGCGGTCATCTCGCTCGGCGGCATCGTCACCGCCCAGTCCATCCGCGTCGCGGGCGACGAACTGGACAACGCGATCATCCAGTACGTCAAGAAGGAGTACTCGCTCCTCCTCGGTGAGCGGACGGCCGAGCAGATCAAGATCACGATCGGTTCGGCGTACGACCTCGACACTGACGAGCACACCGAAATCCGCGGCCGGGACCTGGTGTCCGGGCTGCCCAAGACCGTGGTCATCTCGGCGGCCGAGGTCCGCAAGGCCATCGAGGAGCCGGTCAACGCGATCGTGGACGCGGTCAAGACGACCCTCGACAAGTGCCCGCCGGAGCTGTCCGGCGACGTCATGGACCGCGGGATCGTCCTGACCGGCGGCGGCGCCCTGCTGCGCGGCCTCGACGAGCGGCTGCGCCGGGAGACCGGCATGCCGATCCACATCGCCGAGGACCCGCTGGACAGCGTGGCGCTCGGCTCCGGCAAGTGCGTCGAGGAGTTCGAGGCGCTCCAGCAGGTGCTGGACGCCCAGCCCCGCAGATGACGCGACGCGCCGACTCCGCCGTACGAGACCATCTGTGCTCGTGCGGCGGATCGTTGATATAGAGGCATGAGCCTCTGATCGCCAGCAACAGAATCACCCATACCGAACCTCCCATCCCCAACCTCCCATCCGACGAGGAAGGCACGGCCGCCGCACGTGAGGGACACACGAGAGAGCCGGCTGCTCCTGGTGCTGCTGATCGCCATCGCGTTCGCTCTGATCACGGTGGACATCCGCGGTGGCCAGGACTCACCGGTCGAAGGTGCCCGTCAGGCCGCCGCCACGGTCTTCGGCCCGATCGAGAACGGGGTGTCGTCCGCCGTCGACCCCGTCGGCAACGCGATCGCGGCCGTACGCGACTCCGGCAGCCGGCACGACCGCATCGCCCAACTGGAGCACGACAACGCGGCCTTGAAGGCGAAGCTGGGCAGCGACGACCGCAACCGCAGCCGGCTCAAGCAGCTCGACAAGATGATCCGGGTGGCGGGCGAGGGCCAGTACGGCATCAAGGGCGCGGAGGTCATCGGGATAGGAGCGGCCCAGGGCTTCTCCTGGACCGTCACCATCGACGTGGGCGCGAACGACGGCATCAAGCGCGACATGACCGTCCTCAACGGCGACGGGCTGGTCGGCCGTGTCACCACCGTCGGCCCCGACACCTCGACGGTGCTGCTGGCCAACGACCCCGACTTCACCGTCGGCACCCGGATGGAGGGCAGCGACGAACTCGGGTTCGCCTCCGGGCAGGGCGACCGCCCGCTGCGCGTGCAGCTCCTCAACGCCAAGGCGGACGTGAAGAAGGGCGACCGTCTGGTCACCTTCGGCTCCGAGGCCGACAGACCGTTCGTGCCGGGCGTCCCGGTCGGCGTGGTCTCCCGGGTCGACCCCTCCGGCGGTGACCTGACGCGCACGATCTACGTGACCCCGTTCGTGTCCTTCACCAAGCTCGATGTCGTCGGCGTCGTCGTCCAGGCGCCGAAGAAGGACCCGCGCGACACCGTCCTGCCACCGAAGCCCCAGCCGACGCCCACGCCGACCGTGACCGTCACCGTCACCCCCTCGGCCTCCGCCGACGGCGGGCAGCAGACGCCCTAGGAGCCGAACCTGATGCGCCTCAACCGGATGCTGCTCGCCACCCCCCTGGTCCTCGTCGCCCTGGTGATCCAGGTGAGCGTCCTCGCCCGTCTGCACCTGCCCGGCGCCGTCCCGGACCTGGTGCTGCTGACCGTCGTCGGCCTCGCCCTGGTCTACGGCCACGTCGGCGGCTGCCTCGTCGGCTTCGGCGCCGGCCTGCTCTCCGACCTGGCCCCGCCCGCCGACCACGCCGCCGGCCGCTACGCACTCGTGCTGTGCGTCATCGGCTACCTGGCCGGACTCGCCAAGCCGGAGAACGGCCGCCTGAAGTCCGCCAGCGGCCCCATGGCCGTGGTGGTCGCCGCCGCCATCGGCTCCACCCTGCTGTACGCGGGCGTGGGCGCCCTCGTGGGCGACACCGCCGCCCGCCATGTGGGCCTGCCGAGCCTGCTGTTCACCGCCGCGCTGTACGACCTGCTGCTCGCGCCCTTCGTGGTCCCAGGGCTCATGGCCCTGGCCCGCCGCGCCGACAACGACCCGCTCGCCGAGACCAACTCCGCCAAGGCGGCCGACGTCTCCTCCGGCTGGCTGTCCTCCGGAACCGGGCTGCGCATCGGCAGCCAGCGCAGCGGCCTGAGGGTCAGAGCCGCGAAGGCCCGGGTGGCCCGCGCGGGACGCATCAAGGGGGTCAAGCGGCTGTGACGACAGGACCTCGGCCGCACAGGTCGACCGTGTACTCATATGACGTGTACGTGCGCTGAGAGGGGGCGGCAGCAGTGACCAACGCCCACCCGTCGCCCACCACCACCCTCAACGGAATGGGCTGCGCCCATGACTAACATTCCTGAGACCGGGCGGACTCCACGTGTCCAGATCCGGCTCGTCGTCATCCAGATCCTCGTTCTCTCCCTTCTCGGCACCCTCGGCGGCCGACTGTGGTACCTGCAGATCCGCGAGGGCGCCCAGTACCAGAAGGAGGCGTCCGGCAACCACGTCCAGCAGGTCGTCCAGCCCGCCGTACGCGGGGAGATCCTGGACGCGCGCGGAGTCCCGCTCGCCGACAACGAGACCAAGCTCGTCGTCTCCGCCTCCCGCACCGACCTGATGAAGATGAAGGACGGCGGCAAGGCCGTCCTGACCAAGCTGGCCGGTGTCCTCGGCATGAAGCCCCAGGACGTGATGGACAAGGTCCGGCTGTGCGACGCCAAGACGCCCCAGCCCTGCTGGAACGGCTCCCCGTACCAGCCCATCCCCATCACCGACGAGGCCACGCCCCGGCAGGCGATGCAGATCCGCGAGCGCTCCGAGGACTTCCCCGGCATCACCGCCGAGCCGGAGGCCGTGCGCCGCTACCCGAGCCCCGGCGAGGCCAACACCGCGCAGGTGCTCGGCTACCTCTCGCCCGTCACGGACCAGGAGATCCAGCAGGCGAAGAACACCGACTCCCCGTATCTGCGCTCCGACATGGTGGGCCGTTCCGGGCTCGAGCGCCAGTACGACGCGGCGCTGCGCGGGAAGGCCGGCGTCACCCGCTACGAGGTCGACAACCTCGGCCGGGTCATCGGCAAGGCCAAGTCGGACGCCGCTGAACCTGGCTCCAACCTGGTCACCAGCATCGACGCCCGGGTGCAGCGGGTCGCCGAGTACGAGCTGGACCGGGCGATGAAGGTCGCCCGCACCCAGTTCGACAAGAACACCGGGGAGAACTACAAGGCCGACTCCGGCGCCGTCGTCGTGATGGAGGCCAGGACCGGCCGCGTCGTCGCCATGGCGTCCGCCCCGACGTACGACCCGAACGTGTGGGTCGGCGGGATCTCCGCCAAGGACTACAAGAAGCTCACCGGCAAGGACTCCGACTACCCGTTGCTGAACCGGGCCATCCAGGGCCAGTCCGCGCCCGGCTCCACCTTCAAGGTGGTCTCCACGGCCGCCGCGATCCAGGCCGGCTACGACTTCGACGGCCACTACCCGTGCACCAGCTCCTACTCGGTCGGCGGCCAGGTCTTCAAGAACTTCGAGGGGGAGAACTTCGGCCCGATCTCGCTCGGCCGCGCCCTCGAGGTCTCCTGCGACACCGTCTTCTACGGCCTCGCGGACAACGAGTGGAAGAAGGACGGCGGTATCAACCCCAAGAAGGGCCAGCCCAAGGACTGGTTCTTCAAGACCGCCCACCAGTTCGGCCTCGGCAAGCCCACCGGCATCGACCTGCCCAACGAGGTCTCCGGCCGCGTCCCCGACCGCGAGTGGAAGCAGAAGTACTGGGAGGCCAACAAGGACGCCTGGTGCAAGACCGGCAAGAAGGACGGCAGTTACGTCGAGAAGATCGCGTACGAGAACTGCCTCGAGGGCAACAAGATGCGCGAGGGTGACGAGATCAACTACTCGATCGGCCAGGGCGACACCCTCCTGACCCCGATCCAGGAGGCCGTCATGTACTCGGCGATCTCCAACGGCGGCACCCTGTGGGACCCGACCATCGGCAAGGCGATCATCAGCCCCGACGGCAAGAAGGTCACCGAGATCAAGCCCAGGTCGCACGGCAGGCTGCCGATCGACGCCAAGACGCGGGACGTCATGGAGGAGGCCCTCGCGGGCGTCGTCACCCGCGGTACCGCCGCCTGGAAGTTCGGCGGCTGGCCGCAGGACAAGATCCCGCTGCACGCCAAGACCGGTACCGCCGAGGTCTACGGCAAGCAGACCACGTCGTGGCTGGCCACGTTCTCCAACGACTACGCGGTCGTGATGACGATCTCCCAGGCCGGTACCGGTTCCGGCGCCTCCGGTGAGGCCGTCCACAACATCTACAACGCGCTGTACGGCGTGCAGTCCGACGGCTCGATCGACAAGAAGAAGGCGCTGCTGTACACCCCGCAGCAGGGCCTGCCCAAGATCCAGCCCGACGGCTCGATCGTCGCCCCCAAGATCGAGAAGTACGACCCGAGCGCCAACCAGGCGAGCCCGTCGCCCGGGCAGACGGCGCCCACCGACAATCCGCCGGCCACCGCGCCGTCGCCGACCGCGAGCAACCGCAACACCCGACGGCGCACGGGCCGCCCGAAGAAGAGGCGGAGGATCCTCACGTGACCGGAGCGAACAACTTCTCCGTCTCCGGGTACGGGCCCGAGCGGGCCGGCTGGACGCGGATCTTCGCCCGCGACGGCCTGGCCCGCCGCCTCGACTGGCCGATACTGCTGTCGGCCCTGACCCTGTCCCTGATCGGCACGGCCCTCGTCTACTCGGCCACCCGCAACCGCACCGAGATCAACCAGGGCGACCCGTACTACTTCCTGATCCGGCACCTGATGAACACCGGCATCGGGATCGCCTTGATGATCGGCACGATCTGGCTCGGCCATCGCACCCTGCGCACCGCCGTGCCGATCCTGTACGGCATCTCGCTGTTCATGGTGCTGCTGGTGCTCACGCCGCTCGGCGCCACCATCAACGGCAACCGCAACTGGATCGTCTTCGGCGGCGGCTTCTCCCTCCAGCCCTCCGAGTTCGTGAAGATCACGATCATCCTGGGCATGGCGATGCTGCTCGCGGCGCGGGTCGACGCGGGCGACAAGCCGTACCCCGACCACCGGACCGTGGCGCAGTCCCTGGGCCTGGCCGCCGTCCCCATGATGATCGTCATGCTCATGCCGGACCTCGGCTCGACGATGGTCATGGCGGTCGTCGTGCTGGGGGTGCTGCTCGCCTCCGGCGCCTCCAACCGCTGGATCTTCGGCCTGCTCACCGCAGGCGCCGTCGGCGCGGTCGCCGTCTGGCAGCTGCACATCCTGGACGAGTACCAGATCAACCGCTTCGCCGCCTTCGCCAACCCCGACCTCGACCCCGCGGGCGTCGGCTACAACACCAACCAGGCACGCATCGCGATCGGCTCCGGCGGACTGACCGGTGCGGGACTGTTCCACGGCTCCCAGACCACGGGCCAGTTCGTGCCCGAACAGCAGACCGACTTCGTCTTCACGGTCGCAGGAGAGGAGCTGGGCTTCCTGGGCGCCGGCCTGATCCTCGTCCTGCTCGGCGTCGTCCTGTGGCGGGCCTGCCGGATCGCCCGCGAGACGACCGAGCTGTACGGCACGATCGTCGCCGCCGGCATCATCGCCTGGTTCGCCTTCCAGTCCTTCGAGAACATCGGCATGACCCTCGGCATCATGCCGGTCGCGGGCCTGCCGCTGCCGTTCGTGTCCTACGGAGGCTCCTCGATGTTCGCCGTCTGGATAGCGGTGGGACTGCTGCAGTCGATCCGGGTGGAGCGGCCGATGTCTGCGTAGGCCTCCGGCGGTCGGGCCGGTTGTCCGGTGCGGGCCGGTGGGGGCGGCCGTCCCCGAGGGCTCGGCCACCAGGCCCCCATCGGCCTGAACGGTCTCGTCCTCGACCGCCGCACGGGCTCAGGGGACCCCTGCCATCCCGCACCGATTCCCACTAGATTCGCGTCATGGCGGACACCAAGCGTGAGATCGAGCGCAAGTACGAGGCCGCAGCCGGCGACCGACTGCCCGACCTGACCGGCGTCGCGGGCGTCTTCGCCGTCGTCGACAAGGGCGTCGCCGAACTCGACGCCACCTACTACGACACGGCCGACGAACGCCTGGCCCGCGCCCGTCTGACCCTGCGCCGCCGCACCGGAGGCGACGACGCCGGGTGGCACCTCAAGCTGCCGGTCGCCGACGGCGTCCGCGACGAGATCCGCGCCCCGCTCTCCGACACCGTCCCCCGCTCCCTGTCCGCCCTCGTCCGCTCCCGCGTCCGCGACACCCCACTTATCCCCCTCGTACGCCTGCGCTCCGCCCGCCACGTCCGCCACCTCGTCGACGCCGACGGCGCCCTGCTCGCCGAGGTCAGCCTCGACCACGTCCGCGCCGAGCGGATCGGCGGCGGCACCGGCTCCGCCGCCTGGACCGAGATCGAGGTCGAACTCGCGGACGACGGCGACCCCCGCTTCCTCGACAAGGTCGAGAAGAGACTCCGCAAGGCCGGAGTGCACCGCTCACCGTCCCACTCCAAGCTCGCCAGGGCACTGCAGGAGACCGGCGGGCGCTCCGGGACCGGTGAGCAGCTCCCACCGGCCACCGCGGGCGACCACGTCCTCGCCTACGTCCGCGCCCAACGGGACGCGATCGTCGCCCTCGACCCCGCGGTACGCCAGGACGTCTTCGACTCCGTGCACGCCATGCGCGTGGCCACCCGCCGGCTGCGCAGCACACTCCGTTCCTACGCCAAGGTCCTCGACCCCGCCGTCACCGCCCCGATCGCCGACGAGCTGAAGTGGCTGGCCGGCGAGCTGGGCGTGGACCGCGACCAGGAGGTGCTGACCGAACGCCTGACGGCCGCCGTCGCCGCCCTGCCCCACCACCTGGTCGTCGGCCCGGTCCGCGGCCGGCTGCGCACCTGGTCCCGCGCGGGGCGCGGCGGCTCCCGGCGCCGGCTGATCGCGGTCCTGGACAGCGAGCGCTACCTGCGGCTGCTGGACGCGCTGGACACCCTGATCACCGACCCGCCCCTGCTGAAAGCGGCCGCCGGGAAACCGTCCAAGGTGATCGCCAAGGCCGTACGGAAGGACGTCCGCAAGGTCGCCGACCTGATCGGTCAGGCCCTGGACCAGCCACCGGGCACCGACCGCGACCTCGCCATCCACGAGGCCCGCAAGAAGGCCAAGCGCACCCGGTACGCCGCCGAGGCCGCCGCACCCGCCCTGGGCGGACCCGCCGAATCCCTGGCCACGGCGATGAAGTCCCTGCAGACCCTGCTCGGCGACCACCAGGACAGCGTGATGACCCGGATCGCCCTGCGGGAGCTGTCGGCACAGGCACACACGGCGGGGGAGGAGACGTTCACCTACGGCGTCCTGTACGGCCGCGAGGAACAGCGCGCGGCAGCGGCGGAGGCGGCGCTGCCGGAGGTGTGGCGGGCGGTGGAGGCGGAAGCGGACGTCTGAGCGGATGCAGGTCTGCCCGGGGCCCGGCCGAGGCGGGACGGGCCGACGGGCGCCTGCGGCCCTGCCCCGCGGGCGTCCGAGGAGGCGTCCCGGCCGCGTTAGGCTAGATGGTCACCCCTGTCAGTACCGTCCAGCTCACGAAAGTCGCGAGATGTCTGCCGAAGCCGCCGTATCGGTGTTCCCGCAGCTCGAAGCTCTGCTGCCGCACGTGCAGAAGCCGATCCAGTACGTGGGCGGCGAGCTGAACTCCACCGTCAAGCCGTGGGACGAGTGCGACGTCCGCTGGGCGCTGATGTACCCCGACGCCTACGAGGTCGGGCTGCCCAACCAGGGCGTCATGATCCTCTACGAGGTCCTGAACGAGCAGCAGGGCGTCCTCGCCGAGCGCACCTACAGCGTCTGGCCGGACCTGGAGGCGCTGATGCGGGAGCACGACGTCCCGCAGTTCACCGTCGACAGCCACCGCCCGGTGAAGGCGTTCGACGTGTTGGGCATCAGCTTCTCCACGGAGCTGGGCTACACGAACATGCTGACGGCCCTGGACCTCGCCGGCATCCCGCTGGAGTCCAAGGACCGGACCGTCGACGACCCGATCGTCATGGCGGGCGGCCACGCGGCCTTCAACCCCGAGCCGATCGCCGACTTCATCGACTGCGCGGTGATCGGCGACGGCGAGCAGGCCGTCCTCGAGATCAGCAAGATCATCCGCGCCTGGAAGGAGGAGGGCCGCCCCGGCGGCCGCGAGGAACTCCTCTTCCGCCTGGCGAAGACCGGCGGGGTGTACGTCCCGGCGTTCTACGACGTCGAGTACCTCCCCGACGGCCGTATCGCCCGCGTGGTCCCCAACCGCTCCGGCGTCCCGTGGCGCGTGTCGAAGCACACGGTCATGGACCTCGACGAGTGGCCCTACCCCAAGCAGCCGCTCGTCCCGCTGGCGGAGACGGTCCACGAGCGCATGTCGGTCGAGATCTTCCGGGGCTGCACCCGGGGCTGCCGCTTCTGTCAGGCGGGCATGATCACGCGACCGGTCCGCGAACGCTCCATCACGGGCATCGGCGAGATGGTCGACAAGGGCCTGAAGGCCACGGGCTTCGAAGAGGTGGGCCTCCTCTCCCTGTCCTCGGCGGACCACTCGGAGATCGGCGACATCGCCAAGGGCCTGGCGGACCGCTACGAGGACGACAAGATCGGCCTCTCGCTCCCCTCCACCCGCGTGGACGCCTTCAACATCGACCTGGCGAACGAGCTCACCCGCAACGGCCGCCGCTCGGGCCTGACCTTCGCCCCGGAGGGCGGCTCGGAACGCATCCGCAAGGTCATCAACAAGATGGTCTCGGAGGAAGACCTCATCCGCACGGTCGCCACCGCCTACGGCAACGGCTGGCGCCAGGTGAAGCTGTACTTCATGTGCGGCCTGCCGACGGAGACCGACGAGGACGTCCTCCAGATCGCCGACATGGCGACACGAGTGATCCAGAAGGGCCGCGAGGTCTCGGGCTCCAACGACATCCGCTGCACGGTGTCGATCGGCGGTTTCGTCCCCAAGCCCCACACCCCCTTCCAGTGGGCGCCCCAGCTCTCCGCCGAGGAGACGGACACGCGCCTGGAGAAGCTGAGGGACAAGATCCGCGGCGACAAGAAGTACGGCCGCTCGATCGGCTTCCGCTACCACGACGGCAAGCCCGGCATCGTCGAGGGCCTGCTGTCGCGCGGCGACCGCCGGATCGGCGCGGTGATCCGCGCGGTGTACGACGACGGCGGCCGCTTCGACGGCTGGCGCGAGCACTTCTCCTACGACCGCTGGATGGCGTGCGCGGAGAAGGCGCTGGCCCCCTACGGCGTGGACGTCGACTGGTACACCACCCGAGAGCGCACCTACGAGGAGGTCCTCCCCTGGGACCACCTCGACTCGGGCCTCGACAAGGACTGGCTCTGGGAGGACTGGCAGGACGCCCTCGACGAGACGGAGGTCGAGGACTGCCGGTGGACGCCTTGCTTCGACTGCGGGGTGTGCCCGCAGATGGACACGGCCATACAAATCGGCCCGACCGGCAAGAAGTTGCTGCCTCTGACGGTCAAGAACGCAGGTCAGGCGCCGGCTTCGAGTGGTCACACGCACTGAGGCGAGCGAGGCACTCGATCGGGTGATGGAGGCGCCGGCGGGGACGGGTGAGGACGAAGTGGTTGCCGCGTTGGCTGCCGTCGGCGTTTCGATTCGTCGGCAGCCGACGACGCAGGGTGGGCGCCGGACGCCTCTGCCGGGGCCTGGAGGCCCCGGAAGCATCCACTCTGAGGTGGAGTGGGTGTAGTCCGCCGTAGGCCTGACCTGGCGACCACACGAGTTGTCCGCTCCAAGGAGTGGGTCTGAGGGCCAGCGGCCTGGGCCACGGCCGTACACGGTGACGTTCGCCCGAGTGGATGGTCTCGACCCACGTGGTGTCCTGTGGCTTCCCGGCGTGGGTTTCAGCGTCGAACCATCCGCGAGCCGGAGATTGCGACAAGGATCGCGGCGAGGGTGACAAGGCCGACGAGCACGGTGACTGTGGGCCAGACCCTGAGCGCGCCGGCTGTGAGGAGCGGCGGGATGGTCATGCCGGCGTAGGCGATGAGGAAGATGCCGGCGAGCGCCTCGCCTCGACGCTCCGCATCCGCGACCGCGGCGACGGTGCCGAGGGCGGCTCGGAACAGGATGCCGATCCCTGCGCCCGCGACCCCGCCGCCGATGAGGAAGAGCGGAAGTGAGGCGACGACGGCGGCAACGCCGATGCTCACGAGCCCGAGCGCGGCGAGTGCGATGGCGAGCCCGATCTGAGGGCGCATCGCCAGCCGCACGGTGAGGATCTGTGCGAGGGCTGCCGCCATGAAAACGACGAAGGGCGACAGGCCGGCGAGTAGGTGCGAGTGCAGCCCGAGGAGACCGACGAGGAAGGTCGAGGACAGTCCCATGAAGGTGCCGAACACTGCGAACGCGCCGAACGCCGCCGCTCCGGCCGCCCAGAACGCGCCCCTCCCCGCCGCCGGCACTGCGACGCGCTGCGGCCGGTAGGCGGGGCGCTCCTCGCGGCGCTCAACCGTCTCGGGAACGAAGGCGACCAGGATCCCTTCGACGACCAGGAGGATGGCGAAGGCCACGTAGGGGGCGATGAGCGGTCGCGTGGACCAGGTCGCGATGAGCCCGCCGATCAGCGGGCCTAGGCCGATGCCGCCGAGGTTTGCGAAGGTCGACACAAGGGCGACGCGACCTTTGGCGTGGTGGGCCGCCGCACCGAGCTCGGAGAGGTGCGCGGTCGCCGTGGCGGTGAGGATGCCGATGCCGAGTCCGCTGATGAGGCGGGCGACGATGAGGCCGGCGACGTCGTTCCAGACGAGGAAGAGGATCGCGGCCAGCAGGTTGACGAGCAGCGAGCCGAGGATCACGCGTCGGCGTCCCAGCCAGTCGGAGACATGGCCCGCGAGATACAGGCTCAGCATGACCCCGACCGCGTATGCGCCGAAGATGATGGTGAGGACGATCGTCGGAAAGCCGTCGCGCTGCTGGTAGATCGCGTAGAGGGGCGTCGGGACGGCGCAGAACGCGAGCTCGGTGCTGAAGGCGAGCGCGATGATCCAGAACCCCGCCCCATGGGGAAGTCGTTCGGCGGCTGGAGGTCCGGGCCGGAGCAGCAGTTGTCGTCATTTCTCCATGCTCGACAGCTCAGGTCATCGCGTCCAACGCATACTCTTGGTCACAGTTATCGACGTGACCGATGGTGCCGGGAGACAGAGAAATGGAGACCCGACTGGTCGAGTACGCGATCGCGGTCGCCGACGAGCTGAGCTTCACCCGTGCCGCGCAACGCGTCTACGCAGCACAGTCGACCGTCTCCGCCGGCGTTCGGGCGCTGGAACGAGAGCTCGGCACTGCGCTCTTCGAGCGAGACCAGCGAGGGGTGCGGATCACCGCCGCCGGAGAGGCGGTGCTGCCTGCGCTTCGCGCGCTCGCCGACGCCGAGGCGCGCGCCCGCACCGCAGCCGACCCGCGAGGCGAACTGCGGGGCGAACTGCGCATCGGGGTGTTCTCCAGCGTGAGCTACCTCGCGATCCCGCGCGTCATCGGCGCCTTTCACCGCGAACACCCGCTCGTCGACCTACGGCTGCGCGCGTCTTCGTCCGGCTCGGCGGAGCTCGCCGACGCCGTGCGGCGGGGGCGGCTCGATCTCAGCTTGTACGGGCTGCCGGCGGCCACCGCGGGCCCAGGCCTTGCCGTGCACCGGCTCGCCACAACGCCCTACGCGGTCATCCTCCCGGCCGACCATGAACTCGCATCACGCGCGGGACTGGCGCTGAAGGACCTCGCGAATGAGCGCTTCGTGCACGCGCCTGTCGGTTTCGGCAACCGGGACGTCCTCGACGCCGCGCTCGGCGCACGCGGGGTGGTGCGCGACGTCGCAATCGAGGCGACCGAGACCAGCTCGATCCCGGTTTTCGTCGCCAACGGCCTCGGCATCGCGCTGCTTCCCGAACTGCTGATCCCGCCAAGCGAAGGCATCGCAGTCGTCCCTCTGAACGAGCGCATCGACTGGGAGTTCAACGTCGTGACGCGGACCTCGACCGGCGAAGCCACCGCGGCTCTGCTCGAGCAGTTGCTCGCGGCCTATTGACCCCTGTTCCCAGCGCGTTCAGCTCGTCAGGGGCGATAGAGGAGCGCCGTGACGATCCGACGAAAGCCCGCCCGGATGTCGTCGTCGCTTCGCCCCCAGGGGATGAGGTTGTCGCCGCGCCGGGCCCGTCCGCATCCGATCGGTTCAGACGCCGCCGGAGCCCGGGCCGTAGAGCGCGGCGATGTCCTCGGACCTCGCCCACCGGCTGTAGGTGGGCGACTGGGGCCAGCCCTCGGGTGAGTCCTGCCATTCCTCCTGCCGCCCGTACGGCAGGATGTCGATCAGCGCGAAGGTGTGGCTGAGCTGCTCGGTACCCCGACCGCTGGTGTGCCAGGTGCGGTAGACGGTGTCGCCGTCGCGCAGGAACACGTTGACCGCGAATCCTCCCTCGGGAGGTGCGCCGACATCGGCCCCGAATGAGCTGTTGGCAGTCGAATACCACGGCATCCGGTTGCCGACCCGCTGCTTGTAGGCGAGTGCCTCTTTGATCGGGCCCTGGGTGACGATGACGAATCGCGCGTCGTAGTTGTCCAGGAACTCCAGGCGGGTGTACTGCGAGGTGAACCCCGTGCACCCCGGGCACTGCCATTCTTTGCCGGGGAACCACATGTGGTTGTAGACGATCAGTTGCGTCTTGCCTTCGAAGACGTCCGCCAGCCGAACAGGGCCGTCCTCGCCCTCCAGGGTGTAGTCGGGCATCTCGACCATCGGCAGGCGACGGCGCTCGGCGGCGATGGCGTCGAGCTCCCGTGTCGCGGCCTTCTCCCGGGCACGCAGTGCCTCGAGCCGGCGTTCCCAGGTCGCCGCGTCGACGACGGGCGGTAGTGCGTGGCTGGTCATGGTCCCCTCACAGAGTTCGTGCGCAGCTTTCGCTTGTCCAGAGGTAGACCTTACGAGGCTCCGGAACTCATCGGTCGCCGGCGAACCGTGAGAGTTTCCCCGTTGGACGGATCTCCGCCGGCTCACCGCCCGGCGGGGCCCGCGCGCCGAGCGAGCGCCGGGCGCGTGGCCCCGGTGGCGGTGGCGGCCTGGAGGATCAGGTCGGCGACGGCGTCGGGACGGGCGATCAGGGACACGTGGCAGGTGTCGACCTCCACGGTGTGGGAGCGGGCGCGCTTGGCCTCGAAGCGTTCCTGATCCGGGCTGATGGTCATGTCCTGCCGGCTGACGAGGGCCCAGGACGGGATGTCCCTCCACGCCGCGACCTTCGCCTTCTCCGAGAACGCGGTGGTGGCCACGGGCCGCTGGGTGACCGCCAGCAGGTTCGCCTCGCTCACAGGCAGGCAGGCGGCGAAGACCGGGTGCACCTTGTCCCGCTTGAGGTACAGGTCGGTCCCGCTGACGCCGCCCGCCCGGTAGGGCACGGATGTGGTGGCGGTGCCGAGGGCGCTGGGGTAGCCGGCGGACAGCGACATGCCGCTTTCGCCCACGTCGGGCATCAGCGCCGAGATGTACACCAGGGACTTCACCTGGGGGTTGCCGGCTGCGGCCGTGCTGATCACGGCACCGCCGTAGGAGTGGCCGGCCAGCACGACGGGGCCCTTGACGCTCTTGAGCACCGAGGCGATGTAGGTGGAGTCGCTGTACAGCCCGCGCAGTGGGTTGGCCGGGGCCATGACCGTGTAGCCGCGGCGCTCCAGCAGCTCGATCACCCCTTTCCAGCTGGAGCTGTCGGCGAAGGCCCCGTGCACCAGCACGATGGTGGGCTTGGTGCCGGTCGCGTCACTGTCCGCGGCGGCCGGGACCGCCGTGACCGCGCACAGGGCGGCGACGGCGCATCCCGCCGCCGCGCGCAAGCGCCCTGTGCGATGACGTATGCCATGGACCGCGGTTGCTGTCATGCCGCTCTCGCTTCCTCTGTTTCCTCCGGCGGTATGCACCTCAGCGTTCATGAATCGGCGCTGTCGAGCCGCTCATCCGGTGCAATCGGGTGAAACCGGCCGACTCGGGCAGTTCGTCGAGCGATACGTTCCTGCCGCGCGTTCACGGCGATGGCAGGCACGACGCTGTGCGACCCCGGTCTGCAGTCCATGAGGGAACGACGGGAACACACCATGTGCGGGTGGCACGAGGCGGATGGCTGGGGCAAACCCCCGTAGAGACCGGCACGTTGGCCGGATGGGAAGGGCGGTGGTGATCCGCGAGGCTCCTCGGTATGAAGCAGACCAGCAGCACAAGAGCCGTATGGACCGCCGTGTCCGCCGCCCTTCTCTGTCTCGCCGCCCCGCTGACCGCCTCGACGTCCGCATCCGCATCAACCGGGGCCCCCTCCTTGAACTGGACCAGGTGCGAGGGCAGTGGCCTCGATTCCCGGCAGCGGTGTGCGTCCGTCGAGGTGCCGATGGACTACGCCGATCCCGGTGGCCGGAAGATCGGCGTCGTCGTCTCCCGCATCCCCAGCGAGAAGCCGTCCGCCCGCCGCGGCGTACTGCTGCTGATCCCCGGCGGTCCCGGCGGCTCCAGCCTCGGCGACCCCTCGGGCAAGGGGCAGAAGCTGCCGCAGGACGTGCGGGACTCCTACGACCTGGTCGGTTTCGCCCCGCGCGGGCTCGCACCCTCCACCTCCGTCAGCTGCGGCCTCGACCATGGCGACCTCGCCCTGTCGAAGCTGCGGCCCTGGCCCGCCCCGGACGGGTCGGTCACCGGGAACACGGCCACCGCCCGGCGGTTGGCGGACGCCTGCGCGCGCAACGGCGGTGAGCTGATCCGGCACATCAGCACGGTCGACGAGGCGCGCGACATCGACGGCATCCGCGCCGCGCTCGGCGAGCGCAGGCTCTCCGCGTGGGGTGTCTCGTACGGTACGTACGTCGGCGCCGTCTACAGCCAGTTGTTCCCGCAGCGCACCGACCGTGTCGTGCTCGACAGCAACGACGATCCCGACCCCGCCAGGGTCTCCCGTGCCTGGCTCGCCGCGTACGAGACCGGCGTCGAGGACACCTTCCCCGAGTTCGCCGGGTGGGCCTCGGCGCCCGGCAACCCGGACCGGGTGGCCACGACGGCGGCAGCGGTGCGGCCGCTGTTCCTGCGTCTCGCCGCAACGCTCGACCGTGCACCGATTCCCTGGCCCGGTGCCAACCCCGAGGAGCTGAACGGCAACGTGCTGCGCCAGACGATGCTCGACAGCCTCTACGCGCCCGGTCGCTTCCCCGCCCTGGCGAAGCTGATGCTGGCCGCCCGGAACGGGACCGTGCCGCCCGCCCCGACGGCGCAGCCCGACCCGGTGCTGCAGAACGTGACCGCCGTCAGCGCCGCGACCATGTGCAACGACGTGGCCTGGCCCAGGTCGGCGGCCGCGTACCGGAACGCCGTCGCCGTCAGCCGCCGGGAACACCCGCTGACCGCCGGCATGCCCAGGAACGCGACGGTCTGTGCCGCCTGGCCGTACCCGCCGCAGCAGGCGCCGGTACGGATCACTGCGCGGGGGCCGTCCGGCATCCTGCTCGTGCAGAACGCCCACGACGTCGCCACCCCGCTGAGCGGCGCACTGAAGCTCCGGGAGGCGTTCGGGGCGCGTGCCGTCATGGTGACCGTCGACTCCACCGGCCACGGCGCCTACCTGGCCAACGGGAACGCCTGCGGTGACCGCGTCGTCTCACGCTTCCTGGCGACCGGAGAGCGTCCCGGCCGGGACGTACGCTGCGGCACCGCACGCCGACCGGGGGACTGACGGCGGACGGTACGGGCCCCTGTGCGGCCGGGGCCTCACCGCGCGGAGTCCGTACCGCGCCGTGGCCCGTACGTGTGATCTTTTACGGTCGCCACGGCGGGATTCTTCCGGGCGGCACGGCCGGGCACCGGAGTCAACGGAGCCCGGCGGGAACGTATCGGCCGCCCGGCACGTAGTCTAGGTAGGAGTACCACCGCTCTCACGAAGGACTGAACGACACTGGGCAAGCGACAGCCCGAAGGCCCGCCGCCCGCACCCGCGGTGCAGCGCATTCGACTGCGCTACACCAAGCGCGGCCGCCTCCGGTTCACCAGCCACCGTGACTTCCAGCGCGCCTTCGAGCGTGCGTTGCGCCGTGCCGAGGTGCCGATGGCGTACTCGGCGGGGTTCACGCCGCATCCGAAGGTGTCGTACGCCAATGCCGCACCCACCGGCACGGGCAGTGAGGCGGAGTACCTGGAGATCGCGCTCACCGAGGCGCGCGACCCGGAGCGGCTGCGCGTCCTCCTCGACGAGTCGTTGCCCGCCGGGCTGGACATCGTCGAGGCGGTCGAGGCCCGCACGTCTGGGCTCGCCGACCGGCTGACGGCCTCCGTCTGGGAGCTGCGGCTGGACGGTGTGGACCCGGCGGAGGCGGAGCGAGCCGTCGCGGCCTTCGACGCGGCCGAGAGTGTCGAGGTCCAGCGCCTGACCAAGAACGGCATGCGCACCTTCGACGCCCGTCCCGCCGTCGCGAGCCTTGAGCGCGTGGAAGCGCACAGTTCGCCGGCTGATAGGCCGAGCGACCAGCCCTGTGCGATACTGCGGCTGGTTGTTCGGCACGTGACGCCTGCCGTACGACCCGACGACGTCCTGTCCGGTCTCCGCGCCGTGGCCGACCTGGCGCCGCCGGTCCCCGCAGCGGTGACCAGGCTGGCGCAGGGGCTGTTCGATGAAGAGACCGGCACGGTGACCGACCCGCTCGCGCCCGACCGCGAGGCAGCAGCGACCGAGCCGCATCCGGCCGCCGCCACTGCCGCCGCGACGGCGCCGGCGTAAGGAAGGTCCCGCGCAGGGACGTACGTCGTAGCGCCGCCCTCGTACTCGGGAGCCACCTGGGTCGGGCAGCGCACCGACCAGAAGACTTTCGCCAGGCCGTGCACAACAAGGAGTACGGAACCGGCGAGACAGGACACAGAGAGCTCCCGTGCGGCGCCCGCGCCCCGGACGGCGGCACCGCGCACAGCGCGAGCCGCGGACGTCAACGGCGATCCATGCCGGACCAGGCGCGGCGCCCGGGAGCCTGACGGGAGAAACGCCCGCATGCTCGAACCGACCGAACCCACCGAGGGTTCCGAGAACAACACCCCCAGCGACACCCTGCCGCCGCGCCGTCGGCGCCGCGTCGCCTCGCGCCCGGCGGGCCCGCCGGGCGCCGACGCCGTGACCGGCGAGGTCACGGTGCCCGATCCCGCGAGCGGGGCCGGGCCGGCCATACCGGCGGAGGCGGAGCCCGCGACCGCTGGGACAGAAGAGATCGAGGAGGCCGGGGCGGTGGCCGAAGGCGCCGTTTCCGGTACCGCCGAAGCCGAGCCCGCCTCCGACGAGGCGCCCGCTCCGGCTCGTGCGCGTCGTCGTGCCACGCGTCGTGCGTCGGCGCCGGCAGGAGCGCCCGCGACCGCGGAGGCCGTGGAGGTCGTCGTGCCCGCCGGTGGCGACACCGCCGAGTCGCCCGCGGCCCCCGAGGCCGAGGAGGAGCCGGTCGCCGAGGAGGCGCCCGCTCCGGCTCGTGCGCGTCGTCGTGCCACGCGTCGTGCCTCGGCGCCCGCCGGAGCGCCCGCGGTGGCCGAGACCGTCGAGGTCGTCGTACCCGCCGGTGGGGACGGTGGCGAGGCCACCGAGGAAGCGCCCGCGGAGCCGGTCGCCGAGGAGGCGCCCGCTCCGGCTCGTGCGCGTCGTCGTGCCACGCGTCGTGCCTCGGCGCCCGCCGGAGCGCCCGCTCCCACCGAGGCCGCGGAGCCGGAGGCGGCCCCCGAGGCCGAGACGAAGGCGGCCGAGCAGGCACCCGCCGAGGAGTCCCAGGCCCCCGCCGCCGAAGAGCCCGCCCCCCGCCGTACCCGTCGCCGTGCCACCCGTCAGGTGTCCGCTTCGGCCGCCGCGCCCGAGGGCGCCGCCGATGAGGCCCCGCAGGCCGAGGCCGCCGGCGCGAGCGAGAAGGCAGAGGCCGTCGAGGAAGGCGCCCACGCTCCCGCCTCCGCGCCCACCCCCGCCGCCGCTGCCGAAGCCGAGCCGGTCGCCGAGGAGGCCGCCCCGCGTCGTCGCCGTCGCGTCGTCCGCAGGGCCGCCGGCGGCTTCTCCGAGCCCGCGCAGCCCGCCTCGGGCGCCGACGATGCGGCCGAGGCCGCGCAGCGGCCCGCACGACCCGCCGTGCCCGTGTTCCAGGCGCCGGTGTTCACCGAGCCGATGTTCCAGACTCCGGAGCGGGCCGCCGCTGCCGCTGCCGCCGAGGCGGCGGAGCAGGAGGAGGCCGCCGAGGAGGAGACCGCCGGTGCCCGCCGCCGCCGTCGCCGCCGGGGCGGTGACGAGGAGCCCGTGGCCGTGACGCCCGAGACCGCCGACGAGGCCGAGGAGCCCGAGGAGGCGGAGGAGTCCGCCGAGGGCGAGGAGGCCGAGGAGACCGGTTCGCGCCGTCGCCGCCGCCGTGGTGGCCGCCGTCGTCGCCGTGGCGAGTCCGCCGAGGCCGAGGGCGAGGCCGAGGAGGGCGAGGAGACCGAGGAACTCGCCGCCGAGCAGGCCGCGCAGGACGCCGAGGACACCGCCGAGCAGGTCGAGGAGGACGACGAGGAGGCCCAGGAGCACGCCGAGGACACGGCGGCCTCCAGCAGCACCAGCCGTCGCCGTCGCCGTCGCCGCCGCCGGGCCGGTGACGTGCTCGTCGACAACGAGCCGACGTCCGACGACCCGGAGCGCACCGTCGTCAAGGTCCGCGAGCCGCGCAAGTCCGCCGAGCCGTCCGACGAGGTGCAGTCCATCAAGGGCTCGACCCGCCTGGAGGCGAAGAAGCAGCGCCGCCGGGAGGGCCGCGAGCAGGGCCGCCGCCGCGTCCCGATCATCACCGAGGCCGAGTTCCTGGCCCGCCGAGAGGCCGTCGAGCGTGTGATGGTCGTCCGGCAGAACGGCGAGCGCACGCAGATCGGCGTCCTCGAGGACGGTGTGCTCGTCGAGCACTACGTCAACAAGGAGCAGTCGACCTCGTACGTCGGCAACGTCTACCTGGGCAAGGTCCAGAACGTGCTGCCGTCGATGGAGGCCGCCTTCATCGACATCGGCAAGGGCCGCAACGCGGTGCTCTACGCCGGTGAGGTCAACTTCGAGGCGCTGGGCATGGCCAACGGCCCGCGCCGCATCGAGTCCGCCCTGAAGTCCGGGCAGTCGGTCCTCGTGCAGGTGACCAAGGACCCGATCGGCCACAAGGGCGCCCGCCTGACCAGCCAGGTCTCCCTGCCGGGTCGTTACCTCGTGTACGTCCCCGAGGGCTCGATGACCGGTATCAGCCGCAAGCTGCCCGACACCGAGCGGGCCCGGCTGAAGACCATCCTCAAGAAGATCGTCCCCGAGGACGCGGGCGTCATCGTGCGCACCGCCGCCGAGGGCGCCAGCGAGGAGGAGCTGCGCCGGGACGTCGAACGGCTCCAGGCGCAGTGGGAGGAGATCCAGAAGAAGTCGAAGAACGGCAACGCGCCGACGCTGCTGTACGGCGAGCCGGACATGACCGTCCGCGTCGTGCGCGACATCTTCAACGAGGACTTCTCCAAGGTCATCGTCAGCGGTGACGACGCCTGGGAGACGATCCACGGATACGTCTCGCACGTCGCGCCGGACCTCGCGCCGCGCCTGCAGAGGTGGACCAGCGAGGTCGACGTCTTCGCCACGTACCGGATCGACGAGCAGCTCGCCAAGGCGCTGGACCGCAAGGTGTGGCTGCCCAGCGGCGGTTCGCTGGTGATCGACCGGACCGAGGCGATGGTCGTCATCGACGTCAACACCGGCAAGTTCACCGGTCAGGGCGGCAACCTCGAGGAGACCGTCACCAGGAACAACCTGGAGGCGGCCGAGGAGATCGTCCGCCAGCTGCGGCTGCGCGACCTCGGCGGCATCATCGTGATCGACTTCATCGACATGGTGCTGGAGTCCAACCGGGACCTGGTGCTGCGGCGCCTGCTGGAGTGCCTGGGCCGGGACCGCACGAAGCACCAGGTCGCCGAGGTGACCTCGCTGGGCCTCGTCCAGATGACCCGGAAGCGGGTCGGACAGGGACTGCTGGAGTCGTTCTCCGAGACCTGCGTGCACTGCAACGGCCGTGGCGTGATCGTGCACATGGACCAGGCGGCCGCAGCCGGCGGAGGCAAGCGCAGGAAGCGCGGCCGGGGCGGCGCCGAGGCCGAGGCCGAGCCCGAGACGCACGAGGCGGTCGCGGCCGAGGCCGAGGAGGCCGTCGAGGTCACGGTCGCCGAGGAGCCCGAGGTCGCGGTTCCGGCGGCGCTGTCGGAGTCGGCCGTGACGGAGTCGCTGATGGACTCGGTCGCGCCGGACGAGGAGCTGTACAGCAGCGTCGCCGAGGCGGAGGCCGCCGCGTCCCGGGGCCGTTCGCGGCGCCGGGTGAGCCGGCGGGCGTCGGCTCCCGCGGGTGCCCCGCGGACCGAGGAGCGGGCGCCGAAGTCCCGTACGGACGAGCGCGCACCGAAGTCGCGGTCCGAGGCGGAGGCGGAGCCGGTGGCGGCCGAGGACCCGGTCGTCGAGGCGCCCGCGCCCGTCGAGGAGGAGGCCGCGCCCAAGGGCCGTACGCGCCGTCGGGCGACCCGCAAGGTGTCGGCGCCGGCCGGTTCGCCCGCCGAGACCGTGGTGACGGTCCCGGAGGCCGCGCCGCAGCCCGCCGAGGAGCCGGAAGCCCAGGCCCCGGCCGAGCCCGTGGCGGAGGAGGCCGCCGAGCCGGCCGAGGCGCCCGTGGAGAGCGCGGCCCCGGTCCGTCCGCGCCGCCGCGCCGTCCGCAAGTCCACGGCGCCGACGTCGTCGCAGGAGACGGCGGTCGTGGTCGTCCCGTCGGCGGCGGAGGCCCCGGCGGAGCAGACCGAGGCCCCGGCGGAGGGCGAGCCGGAGACGGCGGCGCCCGCCAAGAAGGCGGCCCGCAAGACCGCCAAGAAGGCGACGGCGAAGAAGGCGGCCACCAAGAAGACGGCCGCCAAGAAGACTGCCGCGAAGAAGACCGCCGCGAAGAAGACGACCGCCAAGAAGGCGGCGGCCAAGAAGACGGCGGCGGCCGAGCAGTCGGCACAGCCGACCGTTTCGGCCACCACGGAGGACTGACCCTCCGACGCGTCGGCACACACACGACGGCGGCCCGCCCGGATCTCTCCGGGCGGGCCGCCGTCGTGTGTGCAGGAGTGGCGCACAGGACCCGGTTTGACCCTTCCCGACCCGGCCCCGTAACCTTGACCGTCGGCGTGTCCACTGATGCGCCACATCCCCGTAAACCTCTTCCTCCCGGACGCGGGCCGCAAGGACCGGCCGGGAGAGGTCGCTCGCGCGTTTCGCAGGGCGGCTGGCCTGCGGGGGTGCCGTTCCCGAGCGAGAGAGTGAGTTCCGCGTGTACGCGATCGTGCGCAGCGGTGGTCGCCAGCACAAGGTTGCTGTCGGCGACATCGTCGAGGTTGACAAGATTTCCACCGCCAAGGTCGGCGACACGGTCGAGCTCTCGACCCTGCTCGTGGTCGACGGCGACTCCGTGACCAGCGACCCGTGGGTGCTGGCCGGCATCAAGGTCCAGGCTGAGGTCGTGGACCACCACAAGGGCCAGAAGATCGACATTCTGCGCTACAAGAACAAGACCGGTTACCGCCGTCGCCAGGGCCACCGCCAGCAGTACACGGCGATCAAGGTCACCGAGATCCCCACGGCTGCGAAGTAAGGGACTGAGAACAGATGGCACACAAGAAGGGCGCATCGTCCACCCGGAACGGTCGCGACTCCAACGCCCAGCGGCTCGGCGTGAAGCGCTTCGGCGGTCAGGTCGTCTCCGCGGGTGAGATCCTGGTCCGCCAGCGCGGCACCCACTTCCACCCGGGCGCGGGCGTCGGCCGCGGCGGCGACGACACGCTGTTCGCGCTGCAGGCCGGTTCGGTGCAGTTCGGCACCCACCGTGGCCGCAAGGTCGTGAACATCGTTCCCGTCGCCTGAATCTCCTGATTCACGGCTACGACCGAACGTTCAGCGAGGCGGACCTCACTTCCCGGTCGGGAAGGCGGGTCCGCCTTTCGCTTGTTGGACAGCTGTCGGACAGCACACACCCCGTACGTTTTCTGGAGGCACTGAACCATGACCACCTTCGTGGACCGCGTCGAACTGCACGTCGCCGCGGGTAACGGAGGCCACGGCTGTGCCTCCGTCCACCGTGAGAAGTTCAAGCCGCTCGGCGGCCCCGACGGCGGCAACGGCGGACGCGGCGGCGACGTCATCCTCACCGTCGACCAGTCGGTCACCACGCTGCTCGACTACCACCACTCCCCGCACCGCAAGGCCACCAACGGCAAGCCCGGCGAGGGCGGCTTCCGCTCCGGCAAGGACGGCCAGGACCTCGTCCTGCCGGTCCCCAACGGCACGGTCGTGCTCGACAAGTCGGGCAACGTGCTGGCCGACCTGGTCGGCCACGGCACGTCGTACATCGCCGCCCAGGGCGGCCGCGGCGGCCTCGGCAACGCGGCGCTGGCCTCGGCCCGCCGCAAGGCGCCCGGTTTCGCGCTGCTCGGCGAGCCCGGCGACGTGCAGGACATCGTGCTGGAGCTGAAGACCGTCGCGGACGTGGCCCTCGTCGGCTACCCGAGCGCGGGCAAGTCCTCGCTCATCTCCGTGCTGTCCGCCGCCAAGCCGAAGATCGCCGACTACCCGTTCACCACCCTCGTCCCGAACCTGGGCGTGGTCGCCACGGGCTCGACCGTGTACACCATCGCCGACGTTCCCGGGCTCATCCCGGGCGCCAGCCAGGGCAAGGGGCTGGGCCTGGAGTTCCTGCGGCACGTCGAGCGGTGCAGTGTCCTCGTGCACGTGCTGGACACGGCCACGCTGGAGTCCGACCGCGACCCCGTCTCCGACCTCGACGTCATCGAGGAGGAGCTGAGGCAGTACGGCGGCCTCGACAACCGTCCGCGGATCGTCGTCCTCAACAAGATCGACGTGCCTGACGGCAAGGACCTCGCCGAGATGGTGCGGCCCGACCTCCAGGCCCGCGGCTACCGCGTCTTCGAGGTCTCCGCGGTGGCGCACACCGGGCTGAAGGAGCTGTCGTACGCCCTGGCCGACCTGGTCGCGAAGGCGCGTGCCGCCAAGCCGAAGGAGGAGGCGACCAGGATCGTCATCCGGCCGAAGGCCGTCGACGACGCGGGCTTCACCGTCACGCGCGAGGCCGACGGGCTCTTCCGCGTGCGCGGCGAGAAGCCGGAGCGCTGGGTGCGCCAGACCGACTTCAACAACGACGAGGCCGTGGGCTACCTCGCCGACCGGCTGGGCCGCCTCGGCGTCGAGGAACAGCTGATGAAGGCGGGCGCGAAGGCCGGGGACGGCGTCGCCATCGGACCCGAGGACAACGCGGTCGTCTTCGACTGGGAGCCGTCGGTGATGGCCGGCGCCGAGATGCTCGGGCGGCGTGGCGAGGACCACCGGTTCGAGGGCGTACGGCCTGCCGCGCAGCGGCGCAAGGAACGACAGGCCGAACGCGACGAGGCGGAGCAGGACTTCGACGACTTCGAGCCGTTCTGACAGCCGTGGGCAGCCGGGGCTCGGCCCCAGGCTGCCCACGGGGCTGCCCTGCCCCACTCCTGGTCGTCCTGGTCCCGCCCTGCCCCGATCAGCCCAGGGCCCGCTGCACCGGGGAGCCTGCCGATGTCCACGAGACCACCGACACCGGAGCTCGCCCTGCGGCCGGTGTGACGTCTCGGTGACCGGATCCGGGGGCTCTGGTCACCGTCCGCTTCCTGGACCGGTGCGCGGCACCCGTGCGTCTTCGCGTAGATTGCCGGACGGGAGCGGGTATAAGCGTGCGAGGGGAAGAACAGCAGGTGGCAGGCGCAAGGCAGGCCGTGCAAGAGGCCCACAGGATCGTCGTCAAGGTGGGCTCCTCCTCACTGACCACAGCCGCGGGCGGGCTCGACGCAGACCGGGTCGACGCCCTCGTCGACGTGCTCGCCAAGTACCGAAAGCAGGGGGTGGCCCGAGGGGCCTCCGTTGAGGGTGGTGGTGGGAGACGGGCGGTCGGAGCGGAGAGGGAGGTCGTCCTCGTCTCCTCCGGCGCCATCGCCGCCGGCCTCGCGCCTCTCGGCCTGCGCCGCCGCCCCCGCGACCTGGCCCGCCAGCAGGCGGCCGCCAGCGTCGGCCAGGGCCTCCTGGTCGCCCGTTACACGGCCTCCTTCGCCCGCTACGGCATCCGCGTCGGCCAGATCCTGCTGACCGGCGACGACACCAGCCGTCGCGCCCACCACCGCAACGCCTCCCGCACCCTCGACAAGCTTCTCGCGATGGGCGCGCTGCCGGTCGTCAACGAGAACGACACCGTCGCCACCGACGAGATCCGCTTCGGCGACAACGACCGCCTCGCCGCGCTCGTCGCCCACCTCGTCCACGCCGACCTGCTGGTCCTGCTGTCGGACGTGGACGGCGTCTACGACGGGGACCCCAGCAAGCCCGGTACCTCCCGGATAGCGGAGGTGCACGGCCCTGAGGACCTGGCGCACGTGGAGATCGGCAGCGCGGGCAAGGCCGGCGTCGGCACCGGCGGCATGGTCACCAAGGTGGAGGCGGCCCGCATCGCGGCGGCGGCCGGCATCCCCGTGGTGCTCACCTCCGCCGTGCACGCCGCCGACGCCCTCGCGGGCCGTGACACCGGCACGTACTTCCACCCCACCGGCAAGCGCTCCGCCGACCGGCTGCTGTGGCTGCAGCACGCCTCCGCCCCGCAGGGCGCCCTCACCCTCGACGACGGTGCCGTGCGCGCCGTCGTCGAGGGCCGCAAGTCGCTGCTGCCCGCCGGTATCGCCGCGGTCGAGGGCGACTTCAGCGCAGGCGACCCCGTCGAACTGCGTGACAGCGAGGGGCGGGCGGTCGCGCGCGGGCTCGTCAACTTCGACGCCAAGGAGATCCCCCGGCTGATCGGCCGCTCGACCAGGGAACTGGCGCGAGAACTGGGCCCCGCCTACGAACGCGAGGTCATCCACCGGGACGACCTGGTCGTCCTGCACCCGTGAAGCCGTAAGCCCGCGTTCCGCGCGTCCGCGAGAGGCCGAAAGTCCCGCCCCGCGGGCCCGTCCGGTGAGGGACGTTCCGCAAAACCGCCCCACGGGCCCGCGCGGCCTGCTCCACTGGGTCTCTGGGACCCGGTCGCCCGACCGGGTCCCTGGCACCCAGTCCGCACGAGCACCGCGTAAGGAGGCCGTCGTGAGACGAGTGCGCCCGGGGGCGGCATCCCGCGGTGGTGGCACCTCCGGTGCCTCCCGGGGCGGCGGCCAGCGCAGGGCCGACGAGCAGCGCGCGCTGACCAGCGTCCCGGCCGGTGAGGCGTACCAGGAGACCGGCGCTCACCAGGAGCCCGGGGAGATGCCCCGGCTGTGGCACGTCACGCTCAGCGTCTCGGGCGAGGAGGCCCCGCTGAAGGAGGTGCGGCGCTCCCTCGAACAGCTGGCCAACGACCACCCCTTCCTGCTGACCAGCCGCTACGCGTGCGACCACGCCGAGATCCGTTACTGGGAGGAGGCCCGCGACCTGCACGACGCCGCCGCGGTCGCGCTGCGCCTGTGGGGCGAGCACCGGCAGAGCGCGGGGCTGCCGCCCTGGGAGATCGTCGGCCTGGAGGTCGTCGACCGGGACACGTACCACCAGCGGGTCACCGAGGGATACGGCCCGCCACCGGCCACCCCGGTCGGAGTTCACCCGTTTTGAGCGCGTCTCGTTGTGTGGGACGAGCCCTGAACGGGGATGTCCGGCGCACTACGCTTCCCTCATGACCACGCTCTCGCCGTACGACTCCATGTCCCCGGTGGCCCAGGCCGCCTATCGTGCCAAGGCCGCCGCCGCAGACCTCGCGCCGCTGCCGCGGTCCGAGAAGGACGACGCGCTGCTCGCCATGGCGGACGCGCTGGAGGTCCGGACGAGCGAGATCGTCGAGGCCAACGCCAAGGACATCGCCAAGGCCCGCGAGGCCGGCACCAGCGAGGCGATCATCGACCGGCTCACCCTCACCCCCGAGCGGGTCCGGGCCATCGCCTGCGACGTCCGGGACGTCGCCGCCCTGCCGGACCCGGTGGGCGAGGTCGTCCGCGGCTCCACGCTGCCCAACGGCATCGACCTGCGCCAGGTCCGCGTCCCGCTCGGCGTGGTCGGGATCATCTACGAGGCCCGGCCGAACGTGACCGTCGACGCCGCCGCCCTGTGCCTGAAGTCCGGCAACGCGGTCCTGCTGCGCGGCTCGTCCTCCGCCTACGAGTCGAACACGGCGCTCGTACGGGTGCTGCGCGACGCCGTGGGCGGCGCCGGGCTGCCGGCCGACGCCGTCCAGCTCGTGCCCGGCGAGAGCCGTGAGTCGGTGCGCGAGCTGATGCGCGCCCGTGGTCTCGTCGACGTGCTCATCCCGCGCGGCGGCGCCTCGCTGATCCGTACGGTCGTCGAGGAGTCCACGGTCCCGGTGATCGAGACCGGCACCGGCAACTGCCACGTCTACGTCGACGCCCAGGCCGACATCGACATGGCGATCGACATCCTGATCAACTCCAAGGCGCAGCGGCCGAGCGTCTGCAACGCCGCCGAGACGCTGCTGGTCCACCAGGACATCGCCCCCGAGTTCCTGCCGCGCGCCCTGGACGCCCTCGCGGAGGCCGGGGTCACCGTGCACGCCGACGAGCGCGTGATGGCGTACGCGAAGGACTCCCGGGCCACGGTGGTCGAGGCGACGCCCGACGACTGGGACACCGAGTACCTGTCGTACGACATCGCCGCCGCGGTGGTGGACTCCCTGGACAAGGCCGTGCAGCACATCCGGCTGTGGAGCTCCGGCCACACCGAGGCGATCGTCACCACCTCGCAGCAGGCCGCCCGCCGATTCACCCAACTGGTCGATTCGACGACGGTCGCGGTGAACGCCTCGACGCGCTTCACGGACGGCGGCCAGTTCGGCTTCGGCGCGGAGATCGGGATCTCCACCCAGAAGCTGCACGCCAGGGGGCCGATGGGCCTGCCGGAGCTGACCAGCACCAAGTACATCGTCACCGGCGACGGGCACGTCCGTCGCTGAGCGAGCGCTCGTCCCGGACGGCGGTGACCGCTCCCGGCACCCCCTGAGGACCGTCTCGCCAGGCGGATGAATTTCCATACCGTCTGCCCAAATTGACCCCCCAGGTCTACTCTGGATCCGTGCCGGAGGACTTGGGGGGCACGCCGTTCGCTGACGGCCCGGAGCCCGACGACGACCGCGACCGCGGAGCGATGGACGAAGAGTTCGCCTCCGCGGTCTTCGACGAGGCCTGGATACGGGCCGCCGTGGTCCATGAGCCGACGGCCGTGGAGAGACTTCTCGCCGCCGCCCAGGCCCGCGCCGACGCCCAGGAGGCGGAGGCGCGCCGAGCGCGCGGCAGGGCCGCACGGGGCGACGACGAGCGCTACGACGACGGATTCGGTCCCGACGACGGCTTCGGCCACGGCCTGGACCCCGACGACCTGGACGACATGGACGTCCTGGACGGCCGCTACGGCACCACGGGCCCCTTCGGCAGGGCCTACGGCAAGGGCGCCCGCTGGCACCGCCCGGTCGCCTGGATGCTCGCCCTCGTGATGGGGATCGGCATGGTCGCCCTGGCCTTCACCGCGGTGTACCGGGGCGGATCCTCCGGTCGTCAGGACCAGCTCCCGACGCCCGCCTCGACCGGTCTGGAACAGGGCCAGGAAGCCGGCACGGGCATCGTTCCCTCGGCCTCCGCCGATTATTCGCCCCCGGCGTTCTCCGCGGTGCCGCGCACACCCTGACCCCCGAACCGGGCGTTCCACAAGCTCACGGGCGATGCGCACAACCGCCTCGGCCCAGGGTTCGACAACCGTTCGAAAACCTGGTGAGGACCTGTCAGAACTTGTCGTGTACCAGGGCGTTTACCCGGGCTCCCGGAGACCTACTCTGAAGATATGGGCGGGCCTGGAGACCCACCCGAGGGGCTGCCCGAGGGTGCTCCCAGCGGTGGTGAGGACGAGTACCGATCCGTCGTGTTCGACGAGTCGTTCGTCCGGGCTGCCCGCCTCCAGGAGTACTCCGCCCAGGAGCGGATGGGCGACCACGCCCCCGCCGTGCGCCGGCGCCCGCTCCTGCACCGCGCACTGCCCAGACAGGCGCTGATCCTCGTCCTGCTCCTGGCCGTCGCCTTCGCCACCGCGGTCTACATGGGCGTGCGCCATCCGTACCAGGCGCCCAGGGCCCAGACCGTCGAACCGCTGCGCATGACGGTGATACCGCTGGCCCCGCAGTCCGGCGTACCCGGCGCCACGGACCCCGAGGCGCTGTACGCGCACAGCCCCGCTGCCCAGTTCCGCGTAGGCGCCCAGGGCATCACCTTCCCCGCCGCCCGGCGTACCGCGCACTTCTCCGAGAGCCAGGTCTACGCCGCCCTGACCAACGCGAAGAACTACCTGGTCGCGTCCTCGCTCGACCCGGCCGTCCTCACCGGCGGCGCCGTGCGCCCGGTGCGCCTGCTGCTCGATCCGCAGCAGCTCGACCAGTTCGACCAGAGCTTCTCCCACCCGGCCTCGGACGGGCGGCACGCGGCCACCGGCTGGCTGGTCCGCTTCGATCCCTTCCGCGCCCGGCTGGCCGACCAGAACATCCGGGTCCGGGGCACGCTCCAGGCCACCGAGGCCGACTCCGAAACGCTGGAGGTCAGCGCCGACCACACCGTGGTGTACGCGCTGAAGCCGGCCGGCTCCGACGCCAGGGCGAAGGCGTCGCTTTTCACCGTGCGCCGCGAGCTGACCTTCCGCTTCGACCGTGACGACCTGCGCCTGAACCAGGCGGAGCTGGTCGCCGCCTACGTCCAGGCCGGACCGCTCGCCTGCGCCGAGGACACCGCGACCCACCTCCGGCCGCTGCTCGCCGGTCAGACCGCCAAGGCGGGCGGCCCGGCCGGTACCGACCCCTTCGCGGCGGGCAGCGCGACGGCCCTGTGCGGCACGCTGTCGGCGAGCGCGGAACCGAGGGTGTAGGGACCGCCCGCCGGGCCCGTCACCCCGCGCCCGGCCCGCCCGGTGGCGGGGGACGTCAGCTCCTGCCGCAGGGGCCTCTCGTCAGTTCTTGCCGTAGGGGCTTTCGTCGTCCGGGTGGCTGTCGTCCTGCTCGCGCGGCGCGTCCTTGGGACCGCCCGCGAAGCCCGCGAAGCCGCGCCGCACCCGGTCGCCGAGGTCGCCGGCGCCGTCCGCGAGGTCGTTGACCAGCTTCATCAGCGGGTCCTTGGACTGCCTGACCTCGTTCGCGTAGCTCGCCGCCGACTGCCGGAACGAGTCCGACACCGAGGTGTCCCCGTCGTCGCTGCGCCGCGGGTAGTGACCGTCCATGATCCGCTGGTGGTCACGGGAGGCGGCCCACTTCTTCAGCTCGGCCGCGCGGACCGTCGTGAAGGGGTGCGTACGCGGCAGCACGTTGAGGATCTTGAGCACGGAGTCGCGCAGATCGCCGCCGGCCTCGTACTCCTCGGCCTGCTCGAGGAACGCGTCCACGTTCATCTCGTGCAGATGGTTGCCACCCGCCATCTTCATCAGCCCGCGCATCGAGGCCTGCAGATCCTGCCCGACCAGCAGACCGGCCCGGTCGGCCGACAGCTCCGACTTGCGGAACCACTCCCGCAGCGCGGTCACGATCGCCATGATCGCGAGGTTGCCCAGCGGGATCCAGGCGACCCGGAGCGCGAGGTTGGTCAGGAACAGCAGGATGGTCCGGTAGACGGAGTGGCCCGAGAGCGCGTGCCCGACCTCGTGCCCGACGACCGCCCGCATCTCCTCCTCGTCCAGCAGCTCCACGAGTCCGGTCGTCAGCACGATGATCGGCTCGTCGAGGCCGATGCACATCGCGTTCGGCTGCGGATCCTGCGTGACGTACATCGGCGGGACCTTCTCCAGGTCCAGGATGTAGCAGGCGTCCCGCAGCATGTCGTTCAGGTGGGGGAACTGCGCGTCCGAGACCCGCACCGAGTCGGAGAGGAACAGCAGCCTGAGGCTGCGCTCGGGCAGCAGACCGCTGAGGGCCTTGAAGACCGTGTCGAAGCCGCTCAGCTTCCGCAGGGCCACCAGGGCCGAACGGTCCGCCGGGTGTTCGTACGCACGCGAGGAGATCCCCGGAAAACGCCTGCGCTGCCTGCTCGGCACCTGCTCGTGACCGTTCTGGCCCTGACCGTCGTCGGACATGCGTTCCCCCATGTGTCTGATGGCTCACTGTGTGCGGCCCGCGCGATGCGCCCCCGAAGCGGTGTCCAGCCTAGGCGGAGATACCGTGACAGGGCAGCAAACCGTAAGGAGCGATCTCATGGAGCACATCAGCGCCGCCTGGCTCACCGAGGCAGCGACGGCCGCCGGCCGACAGGGCTCGGGCAACCTGCTCCGAGTCGTCCTGATCGTGATGGTCGTCGGCTGCGTCCTGACCGGCTGGTTCCTGCTGCGGGGATACAAGCGCAAGGACTGACCCGGGCGCCGCGCGGGGGCGCCGGGCGGGGCGGGAGCCGCCGGTCCGGGCCCACCCGGCGCCGGTGGTCCGCGTACAACGGCGGAGTCGGCGTGATGCCCGGGAACGCGCCCGCATACGATGAGCCGACGTCTTTATCCCGCCCACACCGGATAGGTACTGCCGAAGATGAGCTTCCACAGCACCGCTGCCCAGTTGGCCACCCTCGCCGAGGGCGAAGGCGAGCGCCACGCGAGCATCAGCCCCTTCATGACCGGCGGAGGCGCCCTCGTCATCCTCCTCCTGCTGCTGTGGATCACCACCCGCTTCAACCGCGACCGCTGAGCCGAGGCCAGGAGCCCGGCCGGGCCGCTCGCGGGGGCCTCCGGGCCGGTGCCCGGCGGCCGGGCCGGTAGGGTCTGCACGCATGGGAGAGCAGCACACACCCACCGGTCCGGCGAAGGGCACGGCACCCGGCCCCGGCAGCGGGCCGTCGAACCCGGGCACGCGCCGCCTCGGCGTCATGGGCGGAACGTTCGATCCGATCCACCACGGTCACCTGGTCGCGGCCAGCGAGGTCGCCGCCCAGTTCCACCTCGACGAGGTGGTCTTCGTGCCCACCGGCCAGCCGTGGCAGAAGACCGACCGCAAGGTCAGCCCCGCGGAGGACCGCTATCTGATGACGGTCATCGCGACCGCCGAGAACCCCCAGTTCTCGGTGAGCCGCATCGACATCGACCGCGGCGGCCCCACCTACACCACGGACACACTCCGTGACCTGAAGGCTCTCAACCCCGACACCGACCTCTTCTTCATCACCGGCGCCGACGCGCTCAGCCAGATCCTCACCTGGCGTTACACGGACGAGTTGTTCTCCCTGGCCCACTTCATCGGCGTCACCCGCCCCGGTCACACCCTCGCGGACCCGGGTCTGCCCGAGGGCGGCGTCTCGCTCGTCGAAGTTCCCGCGCTCGCCATCTCGTCCACAGACTGCCGTGCGAGAGTCGCCAAGGGCGAACCCGTCTGGTATCTGGTGCCGGACGGCGTCGTGCGCTACATCGACAAACGGCAGCTGTACCGCGGCGAGTGAGCCGAGAGGGGCACCGGTGAACGACCGATACGACGGATACGCGGGCGGAGACCAGTACGAGCTCGTCGGCTATGACGAGTTCGGGCAGCCTGTGTACCGACAGGTGCCCGCGCAGCGGACCCCGCAGGGCTACGACCCGTACGGCACACAGCCCGACCAGCAGCACCAGGGCTACGGCTACGACCCGTACGCGACCGGCACCCAGCAGTCAGTGGGGCCTTACCACACCGGCCAACAGCAGCCCGTGTCCTCCCATGACACCGGCCAGCAGCACCCCGCCGCCCCTTACGACCCCTACGCCCCGTACGGCACGACGTCCGCCGCCGGCCACGACCCCTACGGCAGGGCCGCGACCAGTGGTCAGCAGCCGCGCGTCACCGAACAGACCGCCTACATCCCGCACCAGGCCGGCCCTGCCGACAGCGCCCCGGGTCAGGCGCCCGGGACCGGCTTCGCCGACGACGACACGCCCGCAGGCGGCGAGACTGCCGGGAAGGAGCCGCGCGGCGACCGCGACTACCGCACCGAGCAGTTCTCCTTCATCGAGGAGCCCGACGGCGACTCCGAGGACGTCATCGACTGGCTGAAGTTCACCGAGAACCGCACCGAGCGCCGCGAGGAGGCCCGCCGCCGCGCCCGCAGCCGGATCATCGCCCTGGCCGTCGTGCTCGCCCTGGTGGCGGTCGGTGGCGTCGGCTACCTGTGGTACGCGGGCAAGCTGCCCGGCCTCTCCTCCGGCGGCAAGTCCGGCACGACGACGACGGTCGCGACCGCCCAGAACCGCGACGTGATCGTCGTCCACCTGCACAACACCAAGGGCGGCGGTACCTCGACCGCGCTGCTCGTCGACAACACCACCATCAAGCAGGGCGCCACCGTCCTGCTGCCCAACTCCCTCGCCCTGACGTCGGACGACGGCAGCACGACCACGCTCGCCAAGTCGGTCGCCGACGACGGCTCCTCCGGCACCAGCGACGCCATCGACTCGGTCCTCGGCACCAGGATCGAGGGCACCTGGCGCCTCGACACCCCCTACCTGCAGAACCTCGTCGAACTCGTCGGCAACATCGAGGTCGACACCAACGCCGACGTCCCCGACCCCGGCACCAAGAAGAAGGGCGGCGCGCCCCTCGTGCACAAGGGGCAGGGCCAGACGCTCAGCGGCACGATGGCCGTCGCCTACGCCACCTACCGCGCCACCGGGGAGTCCCAGGACGCCCAGCTCGAGCGGTTCGGCCAGGTGATGCAGGGGGTGCTGCGCAAGATGTCCTCCGACCCGCAGGCCGCGACGACCACCGTGCAGACGCTCGCCCAGATCCTCGACCCCTCTCTGACCGACAAGGACCTCGGCAGCTTCCTGGCCAAGCTGGCGGACCACGCCAAGGACGGCGCCTACAAGACCGCACTGCTGCCGGTCCAGTCCGACGGCACCATCGGCCAGAAGGCCACCGAGACCGTGGTCAAGACGCTGCTCGGCGGCACCGTGAAGAGCCCCCAGGCCGGTGACGCCGTCCGGGTCGGCATCAAGAACGCCACCGGTTCCCGGACCGCCGCCGAGCAGGCCCGTGTCGTCCTCGTCAACGGTGGCTACACCTCCGTCGACGCCGGCACCGGCCCAGCCCAGGCCACCTCCCGGGTGACCTACGCCGACGACGGCGACAAGCAGAACGCCATCGAGGTCGCCAAGACCCTCGGTCTGCCCACCAGCGCCGTCCAGAAGGGAACGGGCGCCTCGAACGCGAACGTGTCGGTCGTGCTCGGCAAGGACTTCAAGCCGTCCTCGTGACGCGGGCCACACCCTGGCCGCCGGGGCGTGCTCCATTAATCACATGGGGTGCCCTCGGCGGTCCGTGAGACCCTTGAGGTATCACTGACCGCCGACGGAAAGCCTTGTAGTGACCGCCACGGACCGCTCTCTGGAACTCATCAACACCGCCGCCCAGGCGGCCGCCGACAAGCTCGCGCACGACATCGTCGCCTATGACGTCAGCGACGTGCTGTCCATCACGGACGCCTTTCTTCTGGCATCGGCCCCCAACGACCGCCAGGTCAAGTCGATCGTCGACGAGATCGAGGAGCGGCTGCTGAAGGAACTCGGCGCCAAGCCGGTACGCCGCGAGGGCGACCGCGAGGCCCGCTGGGTGCTCTTGGACTACGTCGACATCGTGGTGCACGTCCAGCACAGCGAGGAGCGCGTCTTCTACGCCCTGGAGCGGCTGTGGAAGGACTGCCCCGAGCTGGACCTGCCGTCCGACGCCAAGGCCACCCGCGGCAAGGCCGCGGAGCACGCCAGGCTGCAGGCCGCCCAGGACGCCGCCGAGCTGGACGCGGAGCTGGGCGGGGAGCTGCGGTGACGGCAGCGGGCACCGACACGGGGAAGAAGGGACGGGGGCGCCGGATCATCCTGTGGCGCCACGGCCAGACGTCCTGGAACGTGGAGCGCCGCTTCCAGGGCTCCACGGACGTCGAACTGACCGAGACGGGCATCGGCCAGGCCCGCCGCTCCGCGCGCCTGCTCGCCTCGCTGAAGCCGGACGCCATCGTCGCCTCCGACCTCAGGCGCGCCGCCGCCACGGCCGCCGAGCTGGCCACGCTCACCGGCCTGGAGGTCACCCTCGACGAGGCCCTCCGCGAGACGTACGCGGGCGTCTGGCAGGGGCTGACCCACGAGGAGATCATCGCCCGGCACGGCGAGGAGTACGCCGCCTGGAAACGCGGCGAGCCCGTCCGCCGCGGCGGTGGCGAGCTGGAGACCGAGGTCGCCGACCGGGCCGCCCCCGTGGTGCTCCGCCATGCCGAGAAGCTTCCCGTGGACGGCACGCTCGTGGTGGTCAGCCACGGAGGGACGATCCGCACCACCATCGGCCGTCTGCTCGGCCTGGAGGCCCACCACTGGGAGAGCCTCGGCGGTCTCTCCAACTGCTGTTGGTCCGTCCTCGGGGAAGGCACCCGCGGCTGGCGCCTCCTCGAACACAACGCGGGCACCCTGCCCGAACCGGTCCTCGGCGACGACGACTGAGCGGTCCCGCCGGTGCCCCGGACCCGGATTTCACTTTCTGGCAGGTCGCAGGCTAAAGTTCTTCTTGTTCGCCCCGCCGAGCGGGGCGAAACACCATGCGGCTCCGCCGCGTGGCATGAGGGGCTATAGCTCAGTTGGTAGAGCGCCTGCATGGCATGCAGGAGGTCAGGAGTTCAATTCTCCTTAGCTCCACGGATCGGCACTCCATTGAGTTGTCAAAGATCGTGATCAGGATCCCGTCCCGTCAAGGGGCGGGATTTTCTGTGTTCCACGTGCGGACGGCCTCCGCGGCCTCCGCGGCCGGCACTCCGGCATTCCGTCGATCGACAGCGACAGCGGCAGTGAGGTCATCCTCAGCTCTCCCACCGTCTTGTGACGGAAGGTCTTCACCCGCGGCCCGGGCGGGGTCACCTCGCCGGGACCGCGGTGTTCACGGCCGCCTCGCCGACGTGCGGACCGGCCCGGGGAACGGGGGAGTTGATCGGCTTCCGGCTGGTGCAGGGCGCGGGTCGGCCGTGATGATCCCGCAGGCGCTCGGCCTGATCCGGCGTCACTTCACCGGGCAGGCGCGGGCGAAGGCGCTCGGGGCCTACTCCGCCGTCCTGGCCACCGGTGCGGCCGCCGGGCAGGTGCTCGGCGGGGTCCTGGTCGGCGCCGGCCTGGTCGGCGCCGACCTGTTCGCCGGGGTCGGCCTCGTGCTCCACGGCGGGAGCCACGGGGGGCCGGGCTGTACACGGCCTGCGCGGGCGTCGGGGCAGGCCTTGCGCTCGCCTTCAGCCCCACCCGGACCGGGGCCCTCGCCACCGTGCGGCCAAAGGACGCGGCCGACGCCGGCGGCCTGCTCGCCGCGCCACCGGCTCGGTCAGGTGATCGGTGTGGCGGCCTTCGGCGCACTCTTCCTGAACCGGCTTGAGTCACTGGGGGCCCCTGGGGCGTATACCTCTTCGGACGCGCTCCTCGTGTGCATGTACGCGCTGGCCGCGACGGCCACGCCGGGTGCCGTGTCCGGACTGGTACGAAGGCGTCGCTGACCGTATTGGTCCGGCCGTGGCAGAATCAAACGGCCGGAAGGGGGCGCGGCCCGACGGGAGGGAGTAGCGATGCCAGGGAGCATCCGCGGGGAGGTCCACGATCTTCTCGCAGTGGCGGTGACACGTCGGAATGCCACCCTCCTCGACTGCCCCTCGTGCGGCTCGTCCCACGTCGCCCAGGTGCTCGGCGACAACGGCGGCATCTCCTACGTGTGCACGGCCTGCGGCCACAGCTGGAGCTGATCGATGGGTGCACACAGGCGGAAGTGCGACTGGTGCGGCAGCGGCACGCCGATCGTCCGTGACATGGAGCCGGTCAACCCGGACTACCAGTACTGGTGCGAGGAATGCGCACGCGCGCTGATCATAAAAGGCGACCCGATCGAGACCTACCGGGAGCTGGAGGGCGAGCCGATCTACGGCCGCCTCCTGGACGAGCACTGCACGCTCAAACGCTTCTACTCGTTCGCCACGGCCTGACGCGGGGGGCGCGGGAAACGATTTGGTGTTCCACCCGGTGGACCGTGTAATGTTGGCGTCGCCGCCGGGGAAACCGGGCGGCAAGGTCGATACGCGGTTCTGCCGCGTGGCCGCAAGGGGCTATAGCTCAGTTGGTAGAGCGCCTGCATGGCATGCAGGAGGTCAGGAGTTCAATTCTCCTTAGCTCCACAGAAGTTGAAGGCGGTTCATCCGAGGGATGGGCCGCCTTCGTCGTGCGTTCGGCGTAGACGGCCGCGGACACCCGTGCGCGCGGGGAGGACGGCTGCGCATGCTGGGAGGACGGTCCGCGTACGCAGGTGCGAGCAGACGAAACGGCGGGCCACCGAGTGAGGGTGGCCCACCGTCCGTGTGGTCAGCGCCCGAGAGCCCGGTCAGCGCCCGAGGGCCCGGCGCCCGCGGCCCTGCGACAGCACCGGCAGGTTGCTGCGCGACGGCGGGCCGGACCGGGTGTCCTCCTCGATCCGCAGCGCGAGCGCCGGGCAGCGGCGCACGGCGCGCAGGGCCTTCGCCTCCGCGTACAGCGGCACCGGTGCCTGGGCGACCGTGGGGAAGCCGTCGGCGCCCAGTTCGAAGACCTCCGGGAGGATGTCCGCGCACAGTCCGTGGCCGCGGCACAGGGTCCAGTCCACGTAGATCTTCTGCCGGCTGGCCCCCGCCTCCGGCTCGGCCTGTCCGCCGCCCGGGATGCCCGTCGGGGCCCTGCCGCCCTCGAACAGCGGCAGCACACCCTCCACGGGCCTGCCGCAGCCGTTGCCGAGGACGTGCGCGGCCAGGTCGTCCGTGAACGCCTTGATGGTCGATTCCAGGAACATCGCCGAGCCGTCCGGGTGCGAGCACGCGCCGCGCCTCTTCACGGCCTTGGCGACCTGCTTGAGGGCCTCCAGGGCGGCCGGACCGCCGCCGTTGAGGATGTCCTCCATGCCGCGGGCCGCGGCGGGCAGCCCCAGGTAGCAGGGTCCGCACTGGCCCGCGCTCTCCTCGGCCAGCCACTTCGCCACCTGCAGGGACTCGCCGAGCGGGCAGGTCTCCTGGCTGATCGGCAGGATCGCGCCGGCGCCGAGCGAGCCGCCGACGGCGTCCAGGGAGTTGCGCGAGACGACCGCCTCGTTGACGGTCGTCGCGTCGATCCACTTGCCGTGGTAGCCGCCGGTCAGCACGCCCTGCGGGACCGGCGGGGCGCCGGCCAGCTGGAGCACGTACCGCAGCGGGACGCCCGTGGGGACCTCGATCACCATGGGGCGGTTGACCGCTCCGGACACGGTGAGCATGACGGTGCCGGGCTCGTCGTACAGGCCGGTGTTGCAGTAGCGCTCGGCGCCGATGCGCGCGGCGATCGCCAGCTGGGCGAACGTCTCGGCGTTCGACAGCAGCGTGGGCGCGCCGCCGACCCCGCTCTGCGAGGCGCTGGTCTTGCGCCCCGGAGGGATCGCCGGGCCGCCGTCGATCGAGCGGATCAGCGAGGCGGCGGCTCCGGTGACCATGCGCACCGGATTGCGCTGCACGCGCGCGCGGATGGGCGCGCCGCGCCGGTCGCTCAGCCCGCGCTCGGCCAGCGCCTGCTCCATCGACCGCTCGGTCGAGGCACGTGTCACCCCGACGACGAGCTGGCGGGCGCCCAGGGCCTCCGCGACCAGCAGGGCGCCGTCCAGGATGAGGTGCGGGGCACGGTTGATCAGCACCGTGTCCTTGCGGCAGGCGGGCTCGTCCTCGCTTCCGTTGACGACCACGACCGGCCGGATGCCGCGGCGGATCGCGGACTCGGCGACCGAGCGCAGCTTCTTGTGGAAGGGGAAGCCGGCGCCGCCGCGCCCCTTGAGGTTGATCTGCTCGGCGAGCTGTGCGAGCTGCTCTCCGCCCATCGGCTCGAGCGGGCCGTGCACCTTGAGGTGCATCGGCAGGTCGAGTCTCTCGACAAGGTCGAAGCCCGACGTGAGCTGCGGAAGCCCGACCACCCGGACTTCTGGGACGTCGGGCAGGGCCTCGTTCACTTAAAGCCTCCGGAAGGCGCGTTCCAGGGTTCGCCGGCTCCCGGCGTGTCGAAGGCGCCGGGGAGCGTTTCCGCTGCGGGACCGCTGTTGTACGTGTTGTTCGAGTTGTACGTGCCGAACGGTACGTTCGTCTCACCGGTGTCGTACATCTCACTCGCGCCGTACCCGTTGTATCCCGGATTCCCATAGGCCGGGATGGTGTATCCGGTGTCCTGGAGCGGGTCGTACGCGGAGGGAGGCGCCTCCCCGACCGGCGGCGGTGACGGGATCGGCCAGCTGCCCGAGGTGCTGCCGCCGGCGTCGACGCGCGGCATGGCCTCGGTGGCCTGTGTGTCGAACAGGTCCATGCGCTGGGTCGCGTCCGGCGTCATCGGCGTCTGCGCGCGCGGGGCGGCCGACGTGGCCCGGTAGGCGGCCGCGAAGCCGTTGCCGGGCTCCGGGGCCATGGTGCGGGCCGCGGGAGCCTCGTACAGGGGCGTCGAGGGCTGCGGGGGGACCACACCCTCCCAGCCGCCGGCGCGGTCCGCCGAGCGCCCCGAGAAGCCCGCCAGGGTGGCTGCCGCCTCCGCGTTGCGGGCGCGGCTCGCGTCCAGTCCTTCGCGTCCCGCCATGTCGCCGCCGCCGATGATCGCGAAGACCCTGTCGGCCACCTTGCGCTTGAACGGGCGCGGCGCGGCGCGCAGGGCCAGCGCCGCCATGACCCCGAGCAGGCAGAGCTCGTAGGACACCATGAAGAACGGCTTCGCCGCGCGTCCCGCGTACAGGCCGTGCACCAGCGCGGCGCACCAGGACGGGTAGGCCAGCATGTGCATCGCCCGCCAGCGCGCCGCGACCGGCGCCGGGGTCGCGAAGTTGCTGCGCAGCGCGCCGGTGATACCCACGAAGATCATGAGGAGGCCGGCCAGGGAGCCGAGGCCGATGAGACCGGCCGATCCGCTGACGCCGAGGCTGAAGGGGATCAGTGCGGCGATCAGGACCGTGTGTTCGAGCGCGATCTTGACCGTGACGTGCACCAGGAGGAACGCGATCGAGGCCACCGCGGTCGTCCGGTGGACGGCCTGCGCCACGATCCGCTGGCGGGTGTTGAGGAAGATCCGGTCCTGGGCGACGAGCCCCCAGATCACGGAGCAGCTGAGGGAGACGAGCGAGAGCACGCCCGCTCCGAAGTTGAGGAAGTCCCGGACTGCGTTCCCGCCGGACAGCACGATGACGGGTATGAGCAGCAGCACCACAGCCGACGCCACACCGTAGGCCGAGCGGCCCGGCTTGGGGAGCGAGCTGTTACTACGTGGAGGGTTCATGGGGGCAACTCCGAACAGTTTCGGGAAGGCGGTCCCGCTGCCGCACTCTAGGTGGCTCCAAACCGAGCGGTACGTGGTTTCAGTTATTGCGCTGTTATCAAAGGACGACGGCATGGGTGCGATGTCCGATTAGCTGCTGTTACGCGAAGTAATATTTGAACTCGATTCAGCCTTTCGTGAGGTTCGCCACCTGACCGTCGATGTCTGAGTACGGCTGCGATCGGTGTTGGGTTCATCCGGTTCGCTCCGAGTCCGGTCCGACTCGGGTCCGAGTCCGATCCGGGTCGGCCCGGGTCGGACCAAGCTCGGCCCGGGTCGGACCAGGGTCGTCTCCAGGTCGGCCCCGGGTCCGCTGCCGGGGTGCCTCCGGTTGCCCGTCGCGGTGCGCTCGGGCGCTGCGGTACCCTGACGCCATGCGTGCCGTACGCCTTCTGCTTAGCGAGCCGCGCTGATCAGTCCCGACCGCCGGCCCATCGGGTGGTCGGAATCGGCGCGGCGACCCCTCCTGTGCGAGGGGCTTTTTCATTTCCGCTGGCAGAGACGATCTATGGAGCTTTGAGGATCATGAGCGAGACGAACCCCGCTGCCGCCGCCGTGCCGGCGGAGGCCGCGCCGCACCGCTACACGGCCGCTCTGGCGGCCGAGATCGAGGCACGCTGGCAGGACTTCTGGGACGCCGAGGGCACCTATGAGGCGCCGAACCCGAGCGGGGACCTGGCAGGCGATCCCGAGCTGGCCGCCAGGCCCAAGAAGTTCATCATGGACATGTTCCCGTACCCCTCGGGTGCCGGACTGCACGTCGGCCACCCCCTGGGGTACATCGCCACCGACGTCTTCGCCCGGTTCCAGCGCATGACCGGCCACAACGTCCTGCACACCCTGGGCTTCGACGCCTTCGGCCTGCCCGCCGAGCAGTACGCCGTGCAGACCGGCACGCACCCGCGCGTGTCCACCGAGGCCAACATCGAGAACATGAAGTCCCAGCTGCGCCGGCTGGGCCTGGGCCACGACAGGCGCCGGTCGTTCGCCACGATCGACCCGGACTACTACAAGTGGACCCAGTGGATCTTCCTGCAGATCTTCAACTCCTGGTACGACGAGGAGGCCCGCAAGGCCCGCCCGATCTCCCAGCTGATCGCCCAGTTCGAGTCGGGTGAGCGGGCGATTCCGGGCACCACGCGCGCGTGGAACGAGCTGAGCGCCGCCGAGCGCGCCGACGTCCTGGGCGAGTACCGACTGGCCTACGCCTCCGACGCGCCCGTCAACTGGTGCCCCGGCCTGGGCACGGTCCTGGCCAACGAGGAGGTCACCGCCGAGGGCCGCTCCGAGCGCGGCAACTTCCCCGTCTTCAAGGCCAAGCTGCGCCAGTGGAACATGCGCATCACCGCCTACGCCGACCGGCTGCTGGAGGACCTGGAGGAGCTGGACTGGCCCGAGGCGATCAAGCTGCAGCAGCGCAACTGGATCGGCCGCTCCGAGGGCGCCCGCGTCGACTTCCCGATCGACGGCGAGACGATCACGATCTTCACCACGCGCCAGGACACCCTGTTCGGCGCCACCTACATGGTGCTGGCGCCCGAGCACCCGCTGGTCGAGAAGTTCACCCCCGAGGCATGGCCCGAGGGCACGCACGAGGTGTGGACCGGCGGCCACGCCACGCCCGCCGAGGCCGTCGCCGCCTACCGCGCCCAGGCCGCCTCCAAGTCCGACGTCGAGCGGCAGGCCGAGGCCAAGGACAAGACCGGCGTCTTCACGGGCGCGTACGCGACCAACCCGGTCAACGGCGAGAAGATCCCCGTCTTCATCGCCGACTACGTGCTGATGGGCTACGGCACCGGCGCGATCATGGCCGTCCCGGCGCACGACAGCCGCGACTTCGCCTTCGCGCGCGCCTTCGAGCTGCCGATCCGCTGCGTCGTGGAGCCCACCGACGGCCGCGGCACCGACCCGTCGACGTGGGACGACGCCTTCGTCTCCTACGACGCGAAGATCGTCAACTCCTCCGGTGACTCGGTGAAGCTGGACGGTCTGGGCGTCGCCGACGCCAAGGCGCGCATCACCGAGTGGCTGGAGCGCAAGGGCATCGGCGAGGGCACGGTCAACTTCCGCCTGCGCGACTGGCTGTTCAGCCGCCAGCGCTACTGGGGCGAGCCCTTCCCGATCGTCTACGACGAGGACGGCGTCGCCCACGCGCTGCCCGAGTCGATGCTGCCGCTGGAGCTGCCCGAGGTCGAGGACTACTCGCCGCGCACCTTCGACCCGGACGACGCCGACACCCAGCCCGAGACCCCGCTGTCGCGCAACGAGGAGTGGGTCAACGTCACCCTGGACCTGGGCGACGGCCCGAAGAAGTACCGCCGCGAGACCAACACCATGCCCAACTGGGCCGGTTCCTGCTGGTACGAGCTGCGCTACCTGGACCCGCACAACAGCGAGAAGCTGGTCGACCCGGCCATCGAGCAGTACTGGATGGGCCCGCGCGAGGGCATGCCGCACGGCGGCGTCGACCTGTACGTCGGCGGCGCCGAGCACGCAGTGCTGCACCTGCTGTACGCGCGCTTCTGGTCCAAGGTGCTGTACGACCTGGGGTACGTCTCCTCCGCGGAGCCGTTCCACAAGCTGTTCAACCAGGGCATGATCCAGGCCTACGTCTACCGCGACAGCCGTGGCATCGCGGTGCCGGCCGCCGAGGTGGAGGAGCGCGACGGCGCCTACTACTACCAGGGCGAGAAGGTCACCCGCCTGCTGGGCAAGATGGGCAAGTCCCTGAAGAACGCGGTCACTCCGGACGAGATCTGCGCCGAGTACGGCGCGGACACCCTGCGCCTGTACGAGATGGCGATGGGCCCGCTGGACGTGTCGCGGCCGTGGGACACGCGCGCGGTGGTCGGCCAGTTCCGGCTGCTGCAGCGGCTGTGGCGCAATGTCGTCGACGAGGCCACCGGTGAGGTCACCGTGGTCGACGCCGAGCCGGACGAGGACACCCTGCGCGCCCTGCACAAGGCCATCGACGGCGTGCGCCAGGACCTGGAGGGCCTGCGCTTCAACACGGCCATCGCCAAAATCACCGAGCTGAACAACCACCTGACCAAGGCCGGAGGGGCGGTGCCGCGCTCGGTCGCCGAGTCGCTGGTTCTGCTGATCGCTCCGCTGGCCCCGCACATCGCCGAGGAGCTGTGGCGCAGGCTGGGCCACACCGACTCCGTCGTCCACCAGGACTTCCCGGTCGCCGACCCCGCCTACGTCGTGGACGAGACCGTGACCTGCGTGGTCCAGGTCAAGGGCAAGGTCAAGGCTCGCCTGGAGGTTCCGCCGTCGATCTCCGAGGAGGAACTGGAGAAGGTGGCGCTGGCCGACGAGAAGGTGGTCGCGGCCCTGGGCGGCGCAGGGATCCGCAAGGTGATCGTGCGCGCGCCGAAGCTGGTGAACATCGTGACGGCATAGCGGCCGTCGCCGTCGGGCGGTCGATGCCGCTCTTGTCGGGGTAGTCCCCTACGGGCAGGTTCGGGGTTCTTCCGGAACCCTGGGCCTGCCCGTTGCGTTTACCGTGGAAGAGCGGTGAGCAGCCGCCCGGCCGACCGGAGGAGGAGCGTTGTGGAAGCCGTTCTGACCGTCATCGCGCTCCTGTTCGTGCTGTGCCTGGTCCTCGGCGTGTATGCGACGGTGAAGGCGGTCGGCGCGGCGAAGCGCGGCGTGGACCGTACGATCGCGCAGGCCCGCCGCACGGTGGAGGACACGACCCTGCGTGCCAGGACCCTCACCCAGCCCGGTCCGGCGGGTGAACTCGCCGAGCTGCGGCTGAGGCTGCGCACCTCGATGCGCGCGACTCAGGACGCCCTCCACGCGGGCGTCACCGAGGACGAGTCGCTGAAGGAGGCGCTGGGCCTGTTCAAGCGCCTCAGCGCGCACGGACACGAACTGGACGCCGAGCTGCGGCGCCTGGAGACGGAGCCGGACCGCCAGGCGCTGGTCTCCCGGCTGCCCGAGCTGCGTGAACGAACCGAGCGCGTCACCCGGTCGGCGGACTCGCTGCGCTGGGCCGCCCATGACAGGGCACGCCGGTTCGCGGACGACGACCTGGACGCGCTGAGCGCCCAGATCGACGTGGAGGCGGGCGCCCTGCGCCACTGGACCAGAGAGCAGCCGACGGGGCCCGCCCCGTCCTGGCCGGAGGCTCCGGCGCCGCAGGACGCGGCCTCCTCCCGGACCTGGCCGGAGACACCCGGGTCGCGTGCGGCGCGGGAGCAGACCCGGCCGGCGCTCGGCCCGCGCACCCAGCGGCCCGTGTACCCCTGGCAGAGGAAGCCCCGCCCCGAGAGCACCCGGTGACCCCTCCACGGACCGTCCAGGTCGGCGGGGTCGGGCTGCCACCGGCGCGTTCCGGCAGGTAACCTCCAGCTCATGTCCCGCCATGTCGCGATCGTCACCGATTCAACGGCCTACCTGCCGCCGCGGACGATGGAGCGCCACGGCATCACCGCGGTGCCCCTGACCGTGGTCCTCGGCGACCAGGCACTCGAAGAGGGCACCGAGATCTCCGCCCGCTCCCTGGCCCAGGCCTTGCAGAAGCGGCGGCCCGTCACCACCTCCCGGCCCAGCCCCGAGCTGTTCGCGGACACTTACCGCAAGATCGCCGCTACGGGGGCGACCGACATCGTCTCGCTGCATCTGTCCTCGGAGTTCTCCGGCACGTACGACGCCGCGGTGCTCGCCGGGCGCCAGGCTCCCGTGCCGGTGCGCGTGGTCGACACCGGGATGGTCGCGATGGCTCTCGGCTTCTGCGCGGTGGCCGCCGCCCAGGCCGCGGAGGCGGGCGGCACGGTCGACGACGCCGTCGCGGCGGCGGAGAAGCGGGCCGCGGACACCTCCGCGTACTTCTATGTCGACACCCTGGACTATCTGCGGCGCGGCGGCCGGATCGGCGCCGCGCAGGCGCTGCTCGGCTCGGCGCTCGCGGTGAAGCCGCTGTTGCAGCTGAACGGCGGCCGTATCGAGTTGCTGGAGAAGGTGCGCACGGCGTCCAAGGCCATCGCCCGCCTGGAGGAGATCGTCGCCGAGCGCGCCGGCAACGGGCAGGTCGACATCGCGGTCCACCATCTCGCCGCGCCCGAACGGGCGTCGGCGCTCGCCGACCGCCTGCGCGCACGGGTGCCCGGGCTGGCCGACCTGCATGTGAGCGAGGTCGGGGCGGTGATCGGGGCGCACACGGGACCGGGTCTGCTGGGGGCCGTGGTGTCGCCTCGGTGACGGGGGCACACCGGTACCCGGGGCGATGGTGACTCATGTGGGTGACGGAGTTATCCACAACTGGTCAGTAATCCCCGGGAATTGACCAAGATCATCGCGGGTTCGGGTTTTGCCCGATCCTCGGCGCATGGCACTTCGATCACATTCACGTACAACCGCTGCCACAAGCGGTCCCGGTCGCGGCCCCGGTTCCGACGGCCGCGCCCACCACCGTCCGCGCCATCCGCGGGCGCACGCCCGACGGCACCAGCCCTCGGCTGCTGACGCGCTGCGCCTGCGTGCGGAGGCACTCTTCGCGGAACGCGCGCAGGCACGCCTCGCCGAAGGAGCAACGCAACGACAGGCGTGGGGAAACGGGCCGCCGGGGGCGGACCGGGACGTCGGGGAGCCACGGGCGGCCATGTCGGCGGGGAGCGGGAGCGCCCGTCCGAGCGGACCGGCTGCCGTCGGGGACATGGACGCACCCGAGCCCGCCACGCCAGGCGGCGCCTGGCGTGAGCGGGTCGTCCCTGCGCTGCGCGAGCGGCTGCCGTTGTGGCTGCAGGCCAGGTGCGGGCTGGAGCGGAGGAGTGTGGCCGCGCTGGGCGTACTCCTGCTGGTGGCCGTGGTCTTCGCCGCGCAGCACTTCTGGACCGGCCGGACCGAGCCGGTACGGGCGCCCGAGGTGGTGCGGGCGGCGGCGCCCTACGGGACGGCGGGAGGCGAACGCACAGCGGAGTCGGGTGCCTCGAGGGGACCGCATGCGATGGGACCGCAGGCGACGGGACCGCAGGCGACAGGCGGCACCGGAGCGGGGACGGGGGTCGCCGTGGTGGTGGATGTCAGTGGCAAGGTGCGCAACCCCGGGCTGCAGAGGCTGCCGGCCGGGTCACGGGTGGCGGACGCCCTGCGGGCGGCGGGCGGAGTACGCCCGGGCACCGACATCGACGGCCTAAACCGCGCCCGCCTCCTGGTGGACGGCGAGCAGATCGTGGTGGGCGGTCCGGCCCCGGCGCCGGGGACTGGCCCGGCCCTCCCGGCGGCCGGCGGATCGGCCGCTCCCGGCACCCCGGTCTCCCTCAGCACCGCGACGGTGGACCAGCTCGACGCGCTGCCCGGGGTGGGGCCCGTGCTGGCCCAGCACATCGTCGACTACCGGTCCCAGCACGGCGGTTTCCGCTCGGTCGACGAGCTCCGGGAGGTCAACGGCATCGGCGAACGCCGTTTCGCCGACCTACGGAACCTCGTACGGCCATGAGGCCGCCGAAGCAACCCGGCGCGGAAGGGTCGAAGGCGCCACCGGGGGATGTCCGCAGTCCGCTGGGTGATCCCCACCCCAGGCAGGAGGGGCCGGCGGATCTCCGGCTGGTGGGGCCCGCGTTGGGGGCCTGGGGCACGGCCGCTTGGGCTCTGGACGCGCCGGCCGCCTGGGTCGTCGGTGTGGCCGTCGGCTGTCTTGTGACGGCCGGTGGGCTGTTGGTGCTGCGGTGGGGAGGCGCCGGCGGCGGGCTTGGGGCCGGAGGCCCGCGGTCGGCGGTGTCGGTCGCCGCCGTGCTGCTCTGCGTCGCCGCTGCCGCCGCCTCCGCCGGGCTCCATGGCGCGGATCTGCGACGGGGGCCGGTTCCCGCTCTGGCACGTCAGTACGCCGAGGTGAGCGCGGAGGTCGAGGTTTCCTCCGATCCACGGCTCACCCGGCCCAGGATCAAGGGCGATCACGCCACGGCTGCCGCCGTTCTGCTCGACGCCGAGATGCGGCGCCTGACGAAGGCCGACGGGACCGCGGTCGCAACACGGACGCCCGTGCTGCTGGTCGTCGACCCGCGCACCCGCGGGGTGGAGCCCGGGCGGTCACCGTGGCTTGCGCTGCTGCCCTCGACGCGGGTGCACGTGGCGGGCAGGCTGGCACCCCCGCTGACCGGAGGTGACCGCGTCGCCGCCGTGGTGCGCGTCCGGGACGGGGGACCACCCGACGTCGTGCGCGAGCCCTCGGCGGCGCAGCGATGGGCGGGGCGGTTGCGCGCGGGGCTGCGGGAGGCGACCGACGGGCTGGGCCCGGACGCGCGGGCGCTGCTGCCGGGGCTGGTCGTGGGCGACACCTCACGAGTCGGCCCAGAGCTGGACGACGCCTTCAAGGAGACGGATCTCGCGCATCTGCTCGCCGTGAGCGGAGGCAACTTCACGCTCGTGCTGGCCCTGTTCATCGGCCCGGCCGGACTGGCGCAGCGAGCCGAGCGCCGAGGACTCGCACCGCTGCTCGGCATCCCGCTGCGGGGTACGGCGCTGCTGGGCGGCGTGCTCACCCTCGGCTTCGTGGTCGTGTGCCGCCCCGACCCGAGCGTGCTGCGGGCCGCGGCCTGTGGGACGCTCGCGCTGCTCGCACTCGCCACCGGGCGCCGCAGATCCCTGCTTCCCGCGCTGGCCGCGGCGGTCCTGCTGCTGGTGCTGTACGACCCCTGGCTCGCACGGGGCTACGGCTTCCTGCTGTCCGTGCTGGCCACCGGGGCGCTGCTGACGGTCGCCCCCCGCTGGAGCGCGGAGTTGCGGCGACACCGGGTGCCGCCCAGGCTCGCCGAGGCGCTGGCCGCCGCGGCCGCGGCCCAGGCGCTGTGCGCACCGGTCGTCGCGGTGCTGTCGGCGCGGGTGAGCTTGGTCGCGGTGCCGTGCAACCTGCTCGCGGAGCTCGCGGTGGCGCCGGCCACGGTGCTCGGGTTCGCGGCGCTGGCGGTGGCTCCGGTGGCTCTGCCGGTCGCCAAGGCACTGGCGTGGTGCGCGGGTTGGCCGGCCGGGTGGATCGCCGGCATCGCGCGCACCGGGGCGTCGTTGCCGGGCGGCGCGGTGGACTGGCCCGGCAGCTGGACGGGGGCGCTGCTGCTGGCAGCCGCGACGGCGATGGTCCTGCTCGTCTGCCGGCGGCTGCTGAGGCACCCCTGGCTGACCGGTGCCTGTGCCGTGGTGCTGCTGCTCGTGGTGGTGCAGCCGCCCCCTCTGGCCCGGGTGATCACCGGATGGCCGCCGCCGGGCTGGCGGTTCGCGATGTGCGACGTGGGGCAGGGTGACGCGACCGTGCTGGCGGCGGGCGAGGGCACGGCGGTGGTCGTGGACGCGGGGCCCGATCCGGCGCTGGTCGACCGGTGTCTGACCGTGCTCGGCGTCAGCCGGGTCGCGCTGCTCGTGCTGACCCACTTCCACGCCGACCATGTGGCGGGGCTCCCCGGAGTGCTGCGCGGGCGTGCGGTGGCGGCGATCGAGACGACCGGCTTCGACGAGCCACCGGACCAGGCCGCGTTCGTGCGCGCTCAGGCGGCCGCCCGGCACATTCCGGTGACGCGCGCCGTCGCCGGGGAGGCCCGGCGCACCGGGGAGCTCGACTGGCGGGTGCTGTGGCCTCCCCCGAGCTCTCGGCTTCCCTCGAGCAGGGAGGTGCCCCCGTCGGATCCCGTCCCGCCCCCCGGCGGACCGAACGACGCGAGCGTGGCGCTCTTCGTGCGGTCGGCGGGGCTGACCCTGCTGCTGCTCGGGGATCTCGAACCACCGGCCCAGCAGGCGCTGCTGAGATCCCCGGCCGGGGCGGAACTGGGACCCGTGGACGTCCTCAAGGTCGCTCATCACGGGTCGGCCCACCAGGACCCGGAGTTCATGAGCAGGGTGGCGCCGCGGCTCGCGCTGATCTCATGCGGCAGGGACAACCCCTATGGTCATCCGGCGCCGAGCACGGTCGCGGCGCTGCGGGACGAAGGTGCGCTGGTGCTGCGCACGGACCAGGACGGCGCGATCGCCGTCGCAGGGGCGGACGGGAGGCTGAGTGTGGCGAGAGACTGAGGGCATGGACTCCGCACAGGTTGACGCCTACCTCCGCAGGATCGGGGCGCAGCACCCCGCCTGGCCCACCGGCGATGTACTGCGCGAGCTGCATCTGCGCCATCTGAGGACCGTGCCGTTCGAGAACCTGTCGATCCACCTCGGCGAGAAGATCGTGCTGGAGGAGGAGCGGCTGCTGGACAAGATCGTGGGGGCGCGCAGGGGCGGCTTCTGCTACGAACTCAACGGCGCGTTCGGGGCGTTGCTGGCCGCGCTCGGCTTCGATGTCACGCTGCTCGCCGGAAGGGTCTACGACGACGAGGGGCGGCTCGGGATTCCTTACGACCATCTCGCGCTGCGGGTAAGGACGGTGGACGGCGGCGACTGGTTGGCGGACGTCGGGTTCGGTGCGAACAGCCATTTTCCGCTGGCGTTCCGGGAGCGGGGCGAGCAGCGGGACCCGGCCGGGGTGTTCCGGGTGGTCGAGGCCGGGGCGGATGCGGCGGGGGCGCGGGGAGGCGGCGGTTCGGCCGAGTTCGAGGACCTGGACGTGATGCGGGAGGGCAGGCCCCAGTACCGGCTGGAGGTGCGGCCGCGGGCGCTCGGGGACTTCAGGGCCGGGGCCTGGTGGCACAGCACGTCGCCCGAGTCGCACTTCGTGCGGTCGCTGGTGTGCTCGCGGGTCACGGAGGACGGCGGGCGGATCACGCTCAGTGGCAGCCGACTGACGGTGACGACCTCGGACGGGCGGAAGGAGGTGGCGGAACTGGCGAGTGAGAAGGAGGTGCTGGAGGTCTACCGGGAGCGGTTCGGGGTCGAGCTGGACCGGGTGCCCACGCTGCGGGAGGCGGGCCGAAGCGGCTGATCCGAACCGGGTGCAGCCGACGGGGCCTCTGGTCGCGTCGCCGGTGCCCGACAATGGGCCTCGTGAGTGATGTGAGACATGTGCTGGTGCTGCCGGACCGTGATGCCGCGGAGGAGGCGGCGCAGGCGCTGGGGGAGCGGTTCGGGCTGGAGGAGGAACCGCGGATCGTCCGGGATGCCCTGGCCGGCGAGGACGACGCCGAGGACGCGCAGTGGCTGGTGGTGCTGCGGGACGAACAGCGGCTGCTCGACCCGGAGCGGCTGGACGCGTTCGCGGGGGAGTGGGACGGGTGGCGGGAGGAGCCGTGACCCTCCCGGCGGCGGCCGCGGGCACCCGTTGTCAGTGGCGCGTGGGATGCTGTCCGTGATGGCCAAGAAGACCGCGAATGACGACCCTCTCGCCCCCGTCACCCTTGCCGTGGGCCAGGAGGACCTCCTGCTCGACCGTGCCGTGCGGGAGGTGGTGGCCGCCGCCCGGGCCGCCGACGCCGACACGGACGTACGGGATCTGACTCCGGACCAGTTGCAGCCCGGCACGCTGGCCGAGCTGACGAGTCCGTCGCTCTTCGCCGAGCGCAAGGTCGTGGTCGTACGCGACGCACAAGATCTCCCGGCCGACACGATCAAGGACCTCAAGGGGTACTTCGCCTCGCCTGCCGAGGAGATCACCCTCGTGCTGCTGCACGCGGGCGGCGCCAAGGGCAAGGGCCTGCTCGACGCCGCGCGCAAGGCGGGCGCCCGGGAGGTGGCGTGCCCGAAGATGACGAAGCCGGCGGACCGGCTGGCGTTCGTGCGCGGCGAGTTCCGCACGCTGGGGCGTTCGGCGACGCCCGAGGCGTGCCAGGCGCTGGTCGACGCGATCGGCAGCGACCTGAGGGAGCTGGCGTCCGCGGTGGCGCAGCTCACCGCGGACGTCGAGGGCACGATCGACGAGGTGGTGGTCGGGCGGTACTACACCGGGCGGGCCGAGGCCTCCAGCTTCACGGTCGCGGACCGGGCGGTCGAGGGGCGGGCGGCGGAGGCGCTGGAGGCACTGAGGTGGTCGCTGGCGACGGGCGTGGCGCCGGTGTTGATCACGAGCGCGCTGGCGCAGGGTGTGCGGGCGATCGGGAAGCTGTCCTCGGCCCGGGGCGGTCGCCCCGCGGACCTCGCCCGGGAGCTGGGCATGCCGCCGTGGAAGATCGACCGGGTCCGGCAGCAGATGCGGGGCTGGACGCCGGAGGGGGTCGCTGTCGCGCTGCGTGCGGTGGCCGAGGCGGACGCGGGCGTGAAGGGCGGCGGGGACGACCCGGAGTACGCGCTGGAGAAGGCCGTGGTGACGATCGCCCGGGCGGCGCGGTCCCGGGGGCGCGGATAGCGGGCGGCCCGCCCGCCAGATGCCGCCGTGGCTTCCGATGCCGCCGTGGCTCCCCTTCGCCGACTGGCTGCCCGTGCTCGGCCGGCTCCTCATACCGAAGGCCCCGCCGCCCGTCCTGGGGAAGGACGGGCGGCGGGGCCTTCGGTTCAAGCAGTTGAGTCCGTACCCGCGTGGCGAACGCAGGCCGCGTACGGACTCGGGTGCCGGTCGGGAGCGGATGAGAGAGGGCCCGCTCTGGGTCCTTCCGGCGGTTGGATCAGTTCAGATCAAAGGAGGGCGTCAGCCCTTGAGGGTCGCGACCTTGGTGGCCAGCGCCGACTTCTTGTTGGCGGCCTGGTTCTTGTGGATGACGCCCTTGGAGACGGCCTTGTCGAGCGCGCGCGCGGCGGCGCGCTGGAGCTCGGTGGCCTTCTCGACGTCGCCCGCGGCAGCGGCCTCGCGAGCCTTGCGGATCGCGGTCTTGAGCGAGGACTTGACGGCCTTGTTGCGCAGGCGCGCCTTCTCGTTCGTCTTGTTCCGCTTGATCTGGGACTTGATGTTCGCCACGAATGAGCCTTTACAGGTTCAGGCACGCGAGACTGGACGTCCCACGCGCCGGTGATTTCTTGAAGACGTGCCTCGCGCTGAGAGGGCAGGAGACACAGCCACCCAGGCTACCAGTCGCCCTCCGGCCCGCCCAAACCGGCCGCGAGTCCTGCCCTGGCCACCCGTTCCACCGCCTCACGCACGGCCCAAACCGGTCGTAGCCCCGCGCGCGTGGGACCATGGAGGCTACGTATCGATCCGACCCGAGACCGCAGACACTGCGGACGCCTCAAGAATCAGGACCCTGCGTGCCCGCGATCCCTAGCCATGTGCCCGAGCCGAGCCGTACCGACCCGGCTCTGATCCGCAATTTCTGCATCATCGCGCACATCGACCACGGCAAGTCCACGCTCGCCGACCGGATGCTCCAGTTGACCGGTGTCGTCGAGCAGCGGCAGATGCGCGCTCAGTACCTCGACCGCATGGACATCGAGCGCGAGCGCGGCATCACGATCAAGTCACAGGCCGTGCGGCTGCCCTGGGCCCCCACCCACGATCCGGGCAACACGCACATCCTGAACATGATCGACACCCCGGGGCACGTCGACTTCACCTACGAGGTCTCGCGGTCCCTCGCCGCCTGCGAGGGGACCATCCTCCTCGTCGACGCCGCCCAGGGCATCGAGGCGCAGACCCTCGCCAACCTCTATCTGGCGATGGAGAACGACCTCACGATCATCCCGGTCCTCAACAAGATCGACCTGCCGGCCGCGCAGCCGGAGAAGTTCGCCGAGGAGCTCGCCAACCTCATCGGCTGTGATCCCGGCGACGTGCTGAGGGTCTCCGCCAAGACCGGTCTCGGCGTCGAGGCGCTGCTGGACAAGGTCGTCGAGCAGATCCCGGCCCCGGTCGGCGTGGCCGACGCGCCCGCGCGCGCGATGATCTTCGACTCCGTCTACGACTCCTACCGCGGCGTCGTCACCTACGTCCGTGTCGTCGACGGGCAGCTCAACAAGCGCGAGCGCATCCGGATGATGTCCACCGGCGCCACCCACGAGCTGCTGGAGATCGGTGTCAACTCGCCCGAGATGCTCGGTGCCGACGGCCTCGGGGTCGGTGAGGTGGGTTACCTCATCACCGGGGTGAAGGACGTCCGCCAGTCCAAGGTCGGTGACACCATCACCAGCCAGGTCAAGGGCGCCGAGAAGCCGCTGGGCGGCTACAAGGACCCCAAGCCCATGGTCTTCTCGGGTCTGTATCCGCTCGACGGTTCCGACTATCCCGACCTGCGCGAGGCCCTGGACAAGCTCCAGCTCAACGACGCCGCCCTCGTCTACGAGCCGGAGACCTCCGCCGCCCTCGGCTTCGGCTTCCGGGTCGGCTTCCTCGGACTGCTGCACCTCGACGTGATCCGCGAGCGGCTCGAGCGCGAGTTCGGGCTCGACCTGATCGCCACGGCGCCCAACGTGGTCTACCGCGTGATCATGGAGGACGGCACCGAGCACACGGTCACCAATCCGAGCGAATTCCCCGAGGGCAAGCTCGCGGAGGTGTACGAGCCGGTCGTACGGGCCACGATCCTCGCGCCCACCGAGTTCATCGGCGCGATCATGGAGCTGTGCCAGACCCGTCGCGGCGCTCTCCTCGGCATGGACTACCTCTCCGAGGACCGCGTCGAGATCCGCTACACGCTGCCGCTCGCCGAGATCGTCTTCGACTTCTTCGACCAGCTGAAGTCCAAGACGCGCGGGTACGCCTCCCTGGACTACGAGCCCACGGGAGAGCAGTCCTCCAGCCTGGTCAAGGTGGACATCCTGCTGCACGGCGACAAGGTCGACGCCTTCTCGGCGATCACCCACAAGGACCAGGCGTACGCGTACGGCGTCCGGCTCGTCGCCAAGCTGAAGGAACTCATCCCGCGGCAGAACTTCGAGGTGCCGGTGCAGGCCGCCATCGGCTCCCGCGTGATCGCCCGCGAGACCATCCGCGCCATCCGCAAGGACGTCCTCGCCAAGTGCTACGGCGGTGACATCTCCCGTAAGCGGAAGCTGCTGGAGAAGCAGAAGGAGGGCAAGAAGCGGATGAAGATGGTGGGTTCCGTGGAGGTTCCGCAGGAAGCCTTCATCGCGGTGCTCTCCAGCGATGACAGCGCGGGGTCGAGCAAGGGCAAGAAGTAACCCGGGTCTCCCACGGTGACCCCGGCAAACCGGGCGGTACGGGGCCCGTCGTGTGAAAGCGCGGCGGGCCCCTGTGCGTGCGCCCGGTCGCTCTGTGTACGAAACGACAGGCCACCGCCCCTTACGAACCGGCCGGTCGGGCTTTACTCTGATGCCTGCTCGAGGGTTACTCGTGAGTTAAACAAAAGGTCTCGAGTGACCGCAGCCGCAACGATCCAGCAGCAATGAGCCAGCCAGCCGCACCGCCGCGGGCCCCGGAGGATGTCGTGAGCGACACACAGACTTTGATCGAGAACCGTCCGCCCTCCGTGGCGGCGCTCTTCCTGGAGCGCGTGGCGGCCACGCCGGACGCCGAGGCCTACCGCTACCCCGTACCCCCGGCCTCCGGCGAGGGCCCCGACGACTGGAAGTCGCTGAGCTGGGGCGAGGCCGCCGAGCGGGTCCACGCGATCGCGGCCGGGCTCATCGAACTGGGCGTCCAGCCCGAGCAGCGCGTCGCTCTCGCCTCATCCACCCGGGTCGAGTGGATCCTCGCCGACCTCGGCATCCTGTGCGCCGGTGCCGCCACGACCACCATCTATCCGCAGACCAACGCCGAGGAGTCGGCCTTCATCCTGTCCGACTCCCAGAGCAAGGTCCTCGTCGCGGAGAACGCCGAGCAGCTCGCCAAGGCACAGCAGAAGCGCGACGAGCTGCCCGCTCTGACCCACATCGTGGTGATCGACCCGGCGGGCGCCGAGACCGGCGACGGGGTGCTCACCCTGGCCGAACTGGAGCAGCGCGGCGCCGCCTACCTGGAGAAGCACCCCGAGCTGATCAAGGAACGGGTCGGCGCGATCACCAAGGACCAGCTCGCCACGCTCATCTACACCTCGGGTACCACCGGCCGCCCCAAGGGCGTGCGGCTGCCGCACGACAACTGGGCGTACATGGCGAAGGCGATCGCCGCGACCGGGCTGCTCGGTCCCGAGGACGTGCAGTACCTGTGGCTGCCGCTCGCCCACGTCTTCGGCAAGGTGCTCACCTCCGGTCAGATCGAGGTCGGGCACGTCACCGCCGTCGACGGCCGCGTCGACAAGATCATCGAGAATCTGCCGGTCGTCCAGCCGACGTACATGGCCGCCGTGCCGCGCATCTTCGAGAAGGTCTACAACGGCGTCGCGGCCAAGGCCCGCGCGGGCGGACCGGCCAAGTACAAGATCTTCCAGTGGGCGGCCGAGGTGGCCCGCGAGTACGCCAAGGTCTCGCAGGACAACTTCCGCCGCACCGGCACCCACGCCGTGCCGTTCGGCCTGGGCGCCAAGCACAAGGTCGCGGACACCCTCGTCTACGCCAAGATCCGTGAGGCGTTCGGCGGCCGGCTGCGCGCCTGCGTCTCCGGCTCGGCCGCCCTCGCGCCCGAGATCGGGTACTTCTTCGCGGGCGCCGGCATCCACATCCTGGAGGGCTACGGCCTCACCGAGTCCTCCGCGGCCTCCTTCGTCAACCCCGGCGAGGCCTACCGCACGGGCACGGTCGGCAAGCCGCTGCCCGGCACGGAGGTGCGCATCGCGGACGACGGCGAGATCCTGCTGCGCGGCCCCGGCATCATGGAGGGCTACCACGGGCTGCCCGAGAAGACCGCCGAGGTGCTGGAGCCGGACGGCTGGTTCCACACCGGTGACATCGGCGAGCTGTCGCCCGACGGGTACCTGCGCATCACCGACCGCAAGAAGGACCTCATCAAGACCTCCGGCGGCAAGTACATCGCGCCCGCCGAGGTCGAGGGACAGTTCAAGGCGGTGTGCCCGTACGTCTCCAACATCCTCGTGCACGGCGCCGACCGTAACTTCTGCACCGCGCTCATCGCGCTCGACGAGGTCGCGATCCTGGAGTGGGCGAAGGAGAACGGCCTGGAGGGCAAGTCCTACGCCGACGTCGTGGCCGCCCCGCAGACGGTCGAGATGGTCGACGGCTATGTCAAGCAGCTCAACGAGGGCCTCCAGCGCTGGCAGACCATCAAGAAGTTCCGGCTGCTGCCGCGCGACCTCGATGTGGAGCACGGGGAGATCACGCCCAGCCTGAAGCTGAAGCGGCCGGTGGTCGAACGGGAGTACAAGCACCTGATCGACGAGATGTACGCGGGGACGCGCGAAGCGTAGGGGTGTCAGGGCGCCTGGCCCCCGGCCGCCCACCGCTGTAACTCCCGGACCCGGCGCCGTAGTTCCGCCGGGTCCGGGGGTTCGTCCGCCGACAGGCGTTCCTCCAGCTCGGCCAGGCCCTCCCGCAGCCGCTCCAACCGCCTGCTCTTGCGGTACAGGTCGAGGAACACCGTCACCTTGGCCCGCAGCACCCATGGATCGAACGGTTTCGTCAGATAGTCCGCGGCCCCCGTCGCGTACCCCCGGAAGGCATACCCGGCCTCCGCGTCCGAGCCGGTCAGGAAGACGATCGGGACGTCCTTGGTCCGGTCCAGACGTTTGATGTGCGCGGCCGTCTCGAAACCGTCCATGCCCGGCATGCGGATGTCCAGCAGGACCACCGCGAACCGGCGCTCCAGCAGCGCCTTCATCGCCTCCTCGCCCGAACGCGCCCGCACCAGCGGCTCGTTGAGCGAGCGGAGCACGGCCTCCAGCGCGGTCAGGTTGTCCTCCATGTCGTCGACGAGGAGGATGCCGGCGCTGTCCTCGGACGCTTTCTCAGTAGGCATGCCCTGCTCGAATCTGTCCGTCTTCGACCACATGCGTAGCACGGTTCTCACTCATGGCGGGCCACTTCGGTAACTCGGTGCTTATGAGCGGGGTCAGTCTGTCACCCTGTCCGCATCGCCACAGGCTCATTCGACCGAACTGCCCGGGGAGCTGTCCATGGGGCCCATTCCCACCCAACGGGAGACCGCCTCCCGCGCCCCCGACGTGCTCGAGTCAGCAGGTCTGCGCACGTTGGTGCGAGTGACGCTGCCCGGCAGCCCGCTCGCCGCCGGCAACGCCCGCCGGCTCCTGCGCGGTGCCCTCAGCGAGTGGCGCCGGGCCGCCGAGGCCGACGCCGTCACCGAGCGGCCGTCCGACGACGCCCTGCTCGTCGTCAGCGAACTCGTGACCAACGCCGTCGTGCACGCCGGCACGGATGTCGAGCTGGTCTGCCGCCTCATGGACGCGCAGGGCGAGTCGCCCGGGATCTTCGTCGAGGTCTCCGACCACCACCCCTCCCGCGCCGTACGGGACGACGGCTCCGACCGCCCGTACGGCATACCGGAGTACGGGCGCGGACTGCGCCTCGTCTCCTCCCTCTCCACGGCCTGGGGAGTGACCTACCGCACCGGCGCCAAGACCGTCTGGGCGCTGGTTCCCCTGCACGCCGCACTGGACGCCCAGGACGGGGTCGAGGGGTACGCCGGAGACAGCGCCCTGGGACGCGGGCTGAGCCCGGCCGAGATACTCGGGCCCGAACTGTCCGCGTTCGCCGAGCCCGGGCGCGGCCAGCACGACCGGGAGTGGCGGGGCCGCGGTGCGCTGTCCTTCCTGGCCGAGGCGTCCGACCTGCTCGCCGGGCAGCTCGACGAGGACCTGGTCGCCGCGCTGACCGGGCAGCTGATCGTGCCCCGGCTCGCCGACTGGTGCGCGGTGTGGCTGGAGGACGAGGCGACCGGCTGGCGTGGCCCGTCGGCGCCGGGCGCGGCCGGGCCCCGGCTCGCCCGCGTCTGGCACGGCAGCGAGAACCGCATCGAGGAACTGCGCCGGGCCCTGGAGAAGGACCCGCCCCGGCTGCCCGAGTCGGTGCGTTCCCGGGCGGTGCCCGTGCCCTGGCCCGGCGAGGCGCTGGGCCCGCGGGGCACGACCGGCGCGGCGCTCGCCTACCGGCTGATCGCGGGCGGGCGGCCGCTCGGGACGCTCGTCATCGGGCGGGCCGGGTTGCTGCGCTTCCCCGACGAGATCACCGGACTCGTCGAGGACCTCAGCCGCCGGGTGGCGCTGGCCATCGGGGCGGCCCGGCAGTACGCGCGCCAGGCCACCATCAGCCGGGTGCTCCAGCGCGGGCTGCTGCCGGGGGCGGTCGCCGAGATCCCCGGGGTGAGCAGCGCACTTGTGTACGAGCCGTGCGACATGGGCGGACCGAGCGGTGACTTCTACGACATCTTCCCCGCCGGCCAGGGACGGTGGTGCTTCGCGCTCGGCGATGTCCAGGGCAAGGGACCGGAGGCCGCGGTCGTGATCGGGCTCGCCCGGCCCTGGCTGCGGCTGCTGGCCCGCGAGGGCTACGACGTCCCCGACGTCCTGGACCGCCTCAACCAGCTCCTGCTCGACGACGCCACGGAGGCGTCCGACGCGGCGGCGCGGGCGCTGGTCGCGGCGGGCACACCGATGCCGGTCGCCGAGGAGGTTCCCCACGCCCGCTTCCTCTCCCTCCTCTACGGGGAACTGGTCCCCTTCGACGGTGGAGTGCGCTGCACGCTCGCGTCGGCCGGGCATCCGCTGCCGCTGCTGCTCGGCCCGGACGGTGACGTACGGGCCGTGGCCCAGCCGCAGACGCTGCTGGGGGTCGTCGAGGACGAGACGTACACGTGCGAGACCTTCGATCTGCGCTCCGGCGACACGCTGCTGTGCGTCACCGACGGGGTGACCGAGCGGCGCAGCGGGTCCCGCCAGTTCGACGACGGCGACGGGCTCGCGGCGGCCCTGGCGGGCTGCGCCGGGATGAACGCCGAGCTGGTCGCCGAGCGGATCAGGACGCTGGTGCACGAGTTCGGGGCAAGGCCTCCGGAGGACGATCTGGCGCTGCTGGTGCTGCAGGCGGAATGAGGACCTCTGGGGGATGAGGACCTCTGGGGGAATGAGGACTCTGGCGGGATGAGGACCTCTGGGGGAACGAGGATCTCTGCGGAATGAGGACTTCTGGCAGTACGGGACAATGGAGGACATGCCTTCCGCACTCCCCGACGGCGAACCGGTCCCCGACGACGGCGCGCTGCCCGCGCACGCGCTCACCGGGCCCGCCGAGCGCCCCCTCGGGTTCTACCTCCATGTGCCGTACTGCGCGACGCGCTGCGGCTACTGCGACTTCAACACGTACACGGCGACGGAGCTGCGGGGCACGGGAGGCGTCCTCGCCTCCCGGGACAACTACGCGTCGACCCTGATCGACGAGGTCCGCCTGGCCCGCAAGGTGCTGGGCGACGACCCTCGCGAGGTGCGCACGGTCTTCGTCGGGGGCGGTACTCCGACGCTGCTGGCCGCGGACGACCTCGTACGGATGCTGGGGGCGATCCGCGACGAGTTCGGCCTCGCGGAGGACGCGGAGGTGACCACGGAGGCGAACCCGGAGTCGGTCGATCCGGCGTATCTGGCCACCCTGCGCGAGGGCGGCTTCACCCGGATCTCCTTCGGCATGCAGAGTGCCCGCCCGCACGTCCTGAAGATCCTCGACCGCACGCACACCCCGGGCCGTCCCGAGGCGTGCGTGGCCGAGGCGCGAGCGGCGGGCTTCGAACACGTGAACCTGGACCTGATCTACGGCACACCGGGGGAGTCGGACGACGACTGGCGGGCCTCCCTGGAGGCGGCGCTGGGGGCGGCCCCGGACCACATCTCGGCGTACGCGCTGATCGTGGAGGAGGGCACGCAGCTCGCGCGCCGCATCCGCCGCGGCGAGATCCCGATGACCGACGACGACGTGCACGCGGACCGCTATCTGATCGCCGACGAGGTGCTGGGGTCGGCGGGCTACGACTGGTACGAGGTCTCCAACTGGGCCACGTCGGCCGCCGGCCGCTGTCTGCACAACGAGCTGTACTGGCGCGGCGCGGACTGGTGGGGTGCGGGTCCGGGTGCGCACAGCCACGTGGGGGGCGTCCGCTGGTGGAACGTGAAGCATCCGGGGGCGTACGCGGCGGCGCTGGCGGCCGGGCGGTCGCCGGGGGCCGGGCGGGAGGTCCTGTCGGAGGAGGACCGCCGGGTGGAGCGCATCCTGCTGGAGCTGCGGCTGCGGGAGGGGGTGCCGTTGGCCCTGCTGCGGGAGGAGGGGCTCGCGGCTTCCCGCCGGGCGCTGGGAGAGGGGCTGCTGGAGGCGGGGCCGTACGAGGAGGGGCGGGCCGTGCTCACGCTGCGGGGGCGGCTGCTGGCGGACGCGGTGGTGCGGGACCTGGTGGACTGATCACTCCCGAGGCCTGTCGGGAAGGGAGAGCACGCCGACTACCAGCGCCGGCAGATCACCAAGTTCGGGGCGCCGCTGCCGGTGGAGGATTTGGACTCGAACTGGACACCACCGGGTTCGGAACGTTCCCCGGCGTCAAGCCCCACCGCTCCCCGTAACGAAGTCGATCAACTCCTCCACCCTCCCCAGCAACTCGGGCTCCAGATCCTTGTAAGACCGGACCCGCTTCAGGATCGCCTGCCAGACCGCGCCGGTGTTGTCCGTCGGCCACCCCAGTGCCCGGCACACCCCCGTCTTCCAGTCCTGCCCGCGTGGGACCTTCGGCCACCGCTCGATCCCCAGGGACGCCGGCTTCACCGCCTCCCAGATGTCGATGTACGGGTGCCCGACCACCAGCGCGTGCTCACTCGTCACCGACTGCGCGATCCGCCACTCCTTCGTACCCGGCACCAGGTGGTCCACCAGGACGCCGAGCCGCGCGTCCGGGCCGGGAGAGAAGGACTCCACGATCGACGGCAGGTCGTCGACGCCCTCCAGGTACTCCACCACCACGCCCTCGATGCGCAGGTCGTCGCCCCAGACCTTTTCCACCAGTTCCGCGTCGTGGCGGCCTTCCACATAGATGCGGCCTGCGCGGGCCACCCTCGCGCGCGCCCCCGGAACGGCCACCGAGCCCGACGCCGTACGCGTGGGGCGCACCGGCGCCTTCCCGGCAGGACGCACCAGGGTCACCGTCCTGCCCTCCAGCAGGAAACCCCCCGGCTCCAGCGGAAACACCCGGTGCTTCCCGTAGCGGTCCTCCAGCGTCACCGTGCCCGCCTCGCAGCGGATCACCGCGCCGCAGAACCCCGTGCGCGGCTCCTCCACCACCAGACCGGGGTCCGCCGGGACCTCCGGGACGGGCTTCGGCTTCTTCCACGGCGGGGTCAGGTCCGGAGAGTACTGGCGCATTCGGATGACGATAGGAGAAGGCAACCGCGAGGTCCCACGACACGCCGGGATTCGCTACGACACGGCGAAACGCGCCGCCAGCTCGTCCCGCTGCGCCCGTACGAACCCGGCGTCCACCACCGCCCCGTGCCCCGGCACGTACACCGCGTTCTCGCCGCCAACCTCCAGCAGCCGGTCCAGGGCCGCAGGCCAGTGAGAGGGGATCGCGTCCGGGCCCGCCTGCGGCTCGCCGGACTCCTCCACCAGGTCCCCGCAGAACACCACTTCCGGCTCCCCGGGGTCCCCGGGCACGAACACCACAAGATCGTGGGCCGTGTGGCCCGGCCCCACGTTCGCCAGCAGCACCTGCACCCCGCCCAGGTCCAGCGTCCACTCGCCCGAGACCAGGTGGCGCGGGCGGACCAGCGCGTCCGCCGCCTCGGTGGCCCGAGCGGGATCCAGACCGTTGCGCACCGCGTCCGCGATCAGTTCCGCCCGCCCGTGGGCCAGCACCCCGTCGACGCCCACCGCACCGAACACCTCCGCGCCCGCGAACGCCGCCGCCCCGAAGACATGGTCGAAGTGCGGATGGGTGAGCGCGAGATGCGTCACACGCCGGTCTCCGCCGAGCGGCTCCAGCAGCCGCTCCGCCGCGCCGCGCAACCGCGCGCCCTCGGCCAGGCTCGACCCGGCGTCCACCAGCAGCGCCGCGTCATCGCCCACCACCAGCCCGGCCGTGCAGTCCCAGACCGGAAGCCTGGCCCGCCCCACGCGCGCACTGAGCTCCTCCCACCCGGACCCTTCCCACAACACCGTCATACGGCGACGCTATCCGCGGGTGCCCGACCCGGCAGGACAGGCCGGTACAGGTCGGTACACCTCGGCACGGCACCGGCGCTCGCCCTTGCCGGGTGTGTACCCGACAGCCGTACACTGGGCCGGGGAATGCTGGCACTCGCAAGTGCAGAGTGCCAGGGGAAAGCGCCAAGGGGACATGACCGCTGGAGGTGTGCGCGATGCTCAGTGAACGCAGGCTCGAGGTGCTGCGCGCCATCGTCCAGGACTACGTCGGCACCGAGGAGCCGGTGGGTTCCAAGGCCCTGACCGAGCGGCACAACCTCGGCGTCTCCCCGGCCACCGTCCGCAACGACATGGCCGCGCTGGAGGAGGAGGGGTACATCGCCCAGCCGCACACCAGCGCCGGACGCATTCCCACGGACAAGGGCTACCGCCTCTTCGTCGACAAGCTCGCGGCCGTCAAGCCGATGAGCCCGCCCGAGCGCCGCGCGATCCAGAACTTCCTGGAGGGCGCCGTCGACCTCGACGACGTGGTGGCGCGCACGGTGCGGCTGCTCGCACAGCTCACCCGGCAGGTCGCCGTGGTGCAGTACCCGTCGCTGACACGTTCGACCGTGCGCCACGTGGAACTGCTGTCGATGGCGCCCGCGCGTGTGATGCTCGTGCTGATCACCGACACCGGCCGGGTCGAGCAGCGCATGATCGACTGCCCGGCGCCGTTCGGTGAGACGTCGCTCGCGGACCTGCGCGCTCGGCTCAACAGCCGGGTCGCAGGCCGCCGCTTCGCGGACGTCCCGCAGCTCGTGCAGGATCTGCCCGAGGCGTTCGAGGAGCCGGAGGACCGCGGCACGGTCTCGACGGTTCTCTCCACCCTCCTCGAGACGCTCGTGGAGGAGACCGAGGAGCGGCTGATGATCGGCGGCACCGCGAACCTGACGCGCTTCGCGCATGACTTCCCTCTCACCATCCGCCCCGTCCTGGAGGCGCTGGAGGAGCAGGTCGTGCTCCTCAAACTGCTGGGTGAGGCGAAGGATCCGGCCATGCGGGTACGTATCGGTCATGAGAACGCGCACGAAGGACTCAACTCCACGTCCATCGTCTCCGTGGGCTACGGTTCGGGCGGCGAGGCAGTAGCGAAACTCGGCGTGGTCGGACCGACCCGCATGGATTACCCGGGAACGATGGGAGCGGTACGAGCGGTGGCACGGTACGTCGGACAGATCCTGGCGGAGTCGTAAGTGGCCACGGACTACTACGCCGTACTCGGCGTGCGCCGCGACGCGTCGCAGGAAGAGATCAAGAAGGCGTTCCGCCGGCTCGCCCGCGAGCTGCACCCGGACGTCAATCCCGATCCGAAGACGCAGGAGCGGTTCAAGGAGATCAACGCCGCGTACGAGGTGCTCTCGGACCCGCAGAAGAAGCAGGTCTACGACCTCGGCGGCGACCCGCTGTCCCAGTCGGGCGGCGCCGGCGCGGGCGGCTTCGGCGCGGGCGGCTTCGGCAACTTCTCCGACATCATGGACGCGTTCTTCGGCACGGCGTCGCAGCGCGGTCCGCGCTCGCGCACCCGCCGGGGCCAGGACGCGATGATCCGGCTCGAGGTCGAGCTGGACGAGGCGGCCTTCGGCACGACGAAGGACATCCAGGTCGACACGGCCGTCGTCTGCAACACCTGCAACGGCGAGGGCGCCGCGCCCGGTACGTCCGCGCAGACCTGTGACATGTGCCGTGGTCGCGGTGAGGTCTCGCAGGTCACCCGGTCCTTCCTGGGCCAGGTCATGACCTCCCGGCCGTGCCCGCAGTGCCAGGGCTTCGGCACGATCGTCCCGAACCCGTGCCCGGAGTGCGCCGGTGACGGGCGGGTGCGCTCGCGCCGCACGCTCACCGTGAAGATCCCGGCCGGTGTCGACAACGGCACCCGGATCCAGCTCGCGGGCGAGGGCGAGGTCGGCCCCGGCGGCGGTCCGGCCGGCGACCTGTACGTCGAGATCCACGAGCTGCCGCACAAGACCTTCCAGCGCCGCGGCGACGATCTGCACTGCACGGTCACCATCCCGATGACGGCGGCGGCCCTCGGCACCAAGGTGCCGCTGGAGACGCTGGACGGCCTGGAAGAGGTCGACATCCGTCCCGGTACCCAGTCCGGGCAGTCGATCCCGCTGCACAACCGCGGTGTCACGCATCTGCGCGGCGGTGGCCGGGGCGACCTGGTCGTCCATGTGGAGGTCCAGACGCCCACCAAGCTGGACCCGGAGCAGGAGCGACTGCTGCGCGAGCTGGCGAAGCTGCGCGGCGAGGAGCGGCCGCAGGGTCAGTTCCAGCCGGGGCAGCAGGGGCTGTTCTCGCGGTTGAAGGACGCGTTCAACGGGCGCTGACGGTGTCGGCCCCCGGCGCTGGACGGGCGTCCGGCGCCGGGGTGGCCGTCCCTTGAGCTGCCTTCGAACTGTTCTCTTTCCTCCGGCGTATGCCACAGGAACGGTGGATTCGGACTTGTTCGAAGGACGTGACAACATGCCGTCATGTCCTCCCTGACCGATCTCCTCCCACACCCGATCGTGCAGGCCCCCATGGCCGGCGGCGTCTCCGTGCCGCAGCTCGCCGCCGCCGTGTCCGAGGCCGGTGGCCTGGGGTTCCTCGCGGCCGGGTACAAGACCGCCGACGGGATGTACCAGGAGATCAAGCAGCTCCGCGGGCTGACCCACCGCCCCTTCGGCGTGAACGTGTTCATGCCGCAGCCGGAACATCCCGGTGCAGCCACCGGCTCCACCGGAGCGGCCGGTGCCGCGCGGCCCTGTGCGGCCGCCGTCGAGGTCTATGCCAACCAGCTCGCCGGTGAGGCCACCTGGTACGAGACCGAGCTCGGCGACCGCGACAGCGGCCGTGACGACGGCTACGACGCCAAACTCGCCGTCCTCCTGGACGACCCGGTCCCGGTCGTCTCCTTCCACTTCGGGGTCCCGGCCCCGGACGTCCTGGAGTCCCTGCGTCGGCTGGGCACCCTCACCCTGGTCACCGCGACCACCGCCGAGGAGGCCCTCGCCGTGCAGGAGGCCGGCGCGGACGCGGTGATCGCGCAGGGCGTCGAGGCCGGCGGCCACCAGGGCACCCATCGGGACAGTCAGGAGAACGACGGCGCCGGCATCGGGCTGCTCTCGCTGCTCGCCCAGGTCCGCGAGACCGTGAGCATCCCGGTCGTCGCCTCCGGAGGCATCATGCGCGGCAGCCAGATCGCCGCCGTCCTCGCCGCGGGGGCGAGCGCCGCTCAGCTCGGCACCGCGTTCCTCGCCACGCCCGAGTCCGGTGCCCACCCCGCGCACAAGCAGGCGCTGACCGACCCCCACTTCGTCCGCACCGAGCTGACCCGGGCGTTCTCCGGACGCCCGGCCCGCGGTCTGGTCAACCGGTTCATGCGCGAACACGGCCCCTACGCGCCCGCCGCGTACCCCGAGGTCCACCACCTCACCTCCCCCCTGCGCAAGGCGGCCGCCAAGGCCGGTGACGCGCAGGGCATGGCCCTGTGGGCGGGCCAGGGCCACCGCCTGGCGCGGGACCTGCCCGCCGGCCGGCTGGTGGAGGTGCTGGTCGCGGAACTTCAGGAGGCGGCGACAGCGTTGCCGGCGGGAGGTGCGGGGCGATGACGGCGCCGGTGTTCGTGGTGGAGGACTTCCGCGCCGGTCCCGCGGGCCGGTACGTCCTCGACGGCCCCGAGGGACGCCATGCGGTGTCCGTGAAGCGGCTGCGCCCGGGGGAGACCGTCGTGCTGACCGACGGCGCCGGGCGGTGGGCGGAGTGCGAGGTCCTCGACACCGAGGGCAAGGACCGACTGGTCGTGCACATGCACGGGGTGAACGAGGAGCCCGTGGAGTCTCCCCGTATCACCGTCGTCCAGGCCCTCCCCAAGGGCGACCGCGGTGAGCTGGCCGTGGAGACCATGACCGAGGTCGGCGTCGACGCGATCGTCCCCTGGCAGGCCTCGCGGTGCATCACCCAGTGGAAGGGCGACCGCGGGCTGAAGGCGCTCGGCAAGTGGCGGGCCACCGCCCGCGAGGCGGGCAAGCAGTCGCGCCGGGTGCGCTTCCCGGAGGTCGCGGACGCGGCGACCACCAAGCAGGTTGCCGCACTTCTCGCCAAAGCCGACTTCGCCGCCGTGCTCCACTCGGACTTCGAGTACGGCAGCGAGCCGCTCGCCACCGCCCAACTGCCCGCCGAGGGCGAGATCGTGCTGGTCGTCGGGCCCGAAGGCGGCATCTCCTCCGAGGAGTTGGCGCTGTTCCGGGGGGCCGGTGCGAAGGCGTACGTCCTCGGGCGTAGCGTCCTTCGTACATCGACCGCCGGCACCGCGGCGGCCGCGCTGCTGCTCGGCCGCACGGGCCGCTGGTCCTGACGCACGGATCTCCAACGGATCCATCGAGCCACCGGGGGAACGCCATGGAACTCGCCCAGGTGCGGCTGCTGGTCACGGACTTCGCGGCCTGCTACCGCTTCTACGCCGACGTGCTCGGTCTCAAGCCGCAGTCGGGCGCGGCCGACGGGCCGTACGAGAAGTTCAGCCCGGCCACCGGATCCGCGGGCATCGCGCTGCAGGACCGGGCGATGATGGCCCAGGTCCTCGGCGAACTGGGCGACGAGGCAACCGGCCACCGCTCGCTGGTGGTGCTGCGCGTGGACGACCTGGACGCGTACTGCGCCGAGATCACCTCCCGCGGCGCGACCCTGCTGCACGGCCCGGCCGCCATGACCGACCGTATGCGCGTCGCCCACCTGAAGGACCCCGAGGGCAATCTGGTGGAACTTCAGCAGTGGCTGCTGCTGCGCGGCTGACGGCGGGGCGCTCGCGTGACCGTATGCGCTCTACCGTCGCCGCCGCGGGAGTGGCACGCTGCCCTTCATGGGGGCATTGCGGCGCATTGGGCGACGGCCCGGGTCACGGCGGCTCGCCGCGGTCACCGGCCTCGCGGTGGTGGCCGTGGGCGGAGCCGTGGCGTGCCAGCCCGGTGATCTCAGCTCAGCGTCGGTGGCGTACACCACGGACCAGACCGCCACCAAGGAACTGGAGCGGCAGCATGTGAAGGTGCGCTGGCTGAGCTGCTCGGGCGACTACGGCAGCAGCAGAGCGGGCACGTCCGGTACGGCTCCCTCGGCGAGCGAGAGCGCCGTCGTCACCGTCGACTGCAAGGGGCAGACGGACGACGGCAAGGACATCACCGTCAAGGGCCGGATCACCCGCGCCGTCGACGGCAGGTGCGTCCGCGGGGACCTCAGGGCCACCGTGGGCGGCAGGGAGGTGTTCCACGTCAGCGGCCTGGGCGACTGCCGGGGCAGCACGCCCAGCGCGCCCGCCGGCCGCCCGACCGGCCCCGGGCAGCCCGGGCCCACGGTCACGGTCACCGTCACCAGGACCATCTGGTGCCAGGGCGACCCCACCTGCTGGCCGGTTCAGGGCAAGTGACGGACGCGAGCGGCGTGGTGACGGACGCGAGCTGGGCGGGCATGGCGACAGGTAAGTGGGAAAACCCCCTGTTCGGGTACGCGCTCGCTGCTTAGGGTGACCTGGTGACTCAGTCCGCATCGCCCGCGTATCTCCGATTCCCGCATCTGCACGGCGAGTTGGTCGCCTTCACCGCCGAGGACGACGTCTGGGTCGCCCCACTCGACGGCGGCCGCGCCTGGCGGGTCAGCGCCGACAACATACCCGTGAACCACCCCCGCATCTCCCCGGACGGCACGACCGTCGCCTGGACCTCCACCCGCGACGGCGCCCCCGAGGTGCACATCGCGCCGATCGAGGGCGGCCCCGCCAAGCGCCTCACCCACTGGGGAAGTGTGAAGACCCAGGTGCGCGGCTGGACCCCCGACGGGGACGTGCTCGCGCTCAGCGCGGTCGGCCAGGCCTCCTTCCGCCGCACCTGGGCGCACGCCGTACCGCTCGACGGGGGACCCGCGACCACGCTGCCGTACGGGCCCGTCGGCGACGTCGCGTACGGGCCGCACATCGTGCTGCTGTCCGCCGGGGCCCGCGAAGCCGCCCTCTGGAAGCGGTACCGGGGCGGCACCGCAGGCAAGCTGTGGATCGACCGTGAGGGCGACGGCGAGTTCGTACGGCTGCACGAGGACCTGGACGGCAACATCGAGTACCCGTCGTGGGTGGGGGACCGTATCGTCTTCCTCTCCGACCACGAGGGCGTCGGGGCGCTGTACTCGTCGCTCGCCGACGGCTCCGACCTGCGGCGGCACACGCCCGCCGGGCGTGGGGGAGAAGCCGGGAGCGGGGGAGGCTTCTACGCCCGGCACGCGGCCACCGACGGCACCCGGGTCGTGTACTCCTCCGCCGGCCGGCTGTGGATCCTCGACGACCTCGACGGCGCCGAGCCCAGGCCGCTCGACATCCGGCTCGGCGGGCAGCGCGTGGACCTCCAGCCGTATCCGGTCGACGCCTCCCGCTGGTTCGGGGCCGCCTCGCCCGACCACACCGGGCGCGGCAGCGCCGTCTCGGTGCGCGGTGCCGTCCACTGGGTGACCCACCGCTCGGGGCCCGCCCGCGCGCTCGCCGCCGAGCACGGCGTGCGCGCCCGGCTGCCGCACACCTTCCGCGCGGACGGCGAGGAGTGGGTGGTGTGGGTGACGGACGCGGAGGGCGACGACGCGCTGGAGTTCGCGCCCGCCACCGGCCTAGCCCCCGGCGCCGTCCCCCGACGGCTCGCCGCCGGCCGGCTCGGGCGGGTGCTGGGGCTCGCGGTGTCGCCCGACGGCAGCAAGGTGGCCGTCGCCGCGCACGACGGGCGGGTGCTGCTCGTCGAACGGGACAGCGGCGAGGTGCGCGAGGTCGACCGCAGCGAGGACGGGGAGGCCAGCGGGCTCGTCTTCGCACCCGACTCGGCGTGGCTGGCCTGGTCGCACCCCGGGCCGCGCCCGCTGCGCCACCTGAAACTCGCCAACACGGCCGACCTGTCGGTGACCGAGGCGACCCCGCTGCGGTTCCGGGACTACGCGCCCGCGTTCACCCTGGACGGCAAGCATCTCGCGTTCCTCTCGGCGCGCTCCTTCGATCCGGTGTACGACGACCACGTCTTCGACCTCGCCTTCGTGGGCGGCTCCCGGCCGTACCTGATCACGCTCGCCGCGACCACCCCGTCCCCGTTCGGGCCCCAGCGGCACGGCCGCCCCTTCGAGACGCCCGACAAGGACGAGACACCCGACAGCGAGGGCGCGCCGACCACCCGCGTCGACCTGGAGGGCCTCGCCGACCGGATCGTGCCGTTCCCGGTGGAGGCCGCGCGCTACTCGGGGCTGCGCGCCGCCAAGGACGGGGTGCTCTGGCTGCGGCACCCGGTGCGCGGCGTCCTCGGCGCCTCCCGCGCCACGCCCGACGATCCCGACCCCAGGAGCGAGCTGGAGCGGTACGACCTGGTCCAGCAGCGCATCGAGCACCTCGCCCCGGACGCCGACCACTTCTCGGTCACCGGCGACGGCAAGCGGGTGCTGCTGTGGACCGACGGCAAGCTCAAGGTCGTCCCCAGCGACCGGCGCGCCCCGAACGACGACGACTCCGACGCGAACATCACCGTCGACCTGTCGCGCATCCGGCAGACCGTCGATCCGGCGGCCGAGTGGCGGCAGATGTTCGACGAGACCGGCCGGATCATGCGGGACAACTTCTGGCGGCCCGACCTGGGCGGCGTCGACTGGGACGGCGTACTGGACCGGTACCGGCCGGTGCTCGAGCGGGTCGCCACCCATGACGACCTGGTCGACCTGCTGTGGGAGGTGCAGGGCGAGCTGGGCACCTCGCACGCGTACGTCCTTCCCCACGGCTACGGCCCGGGCCAGGACCGACGGCAGGGACTGCTCGGCGCCGACATCTCCCGGCACGCGGACGGCAGCTGGCGCGTCGACCGGGTGCTGCCCACGGAGACGTCCGACCCCGACGCCCAGGCACCGCTGGCGGCGCCCGGGGTGGCGATACGGGCCGGTGACGCGATCGTCGCGGTCGGCGGGCGGCCGGTGGATCCGGTGACCGGACCCGGGCCGCTGCTGGTGGGGACGGCCGGCAAACCGGTGGAGCTGACGGTCTCGCCTGCGGGCGGGGGCGATCTCCGGTACGCCGTCGTCGTCCCGATCGCCGACGAGGAGCCGCTCAGGTACCACGCGTGGGTGGCGGACCGGCGGGCGTACGTGCACGAGAGGTCCGGCGGTCGGCTCGGGTATCTGCACGTGCCGGACATGCAGGCGCCCGGCTGGGCGCAGATCCACCGCGACCTGCGGGTCGAGGTCGCCCGGGAGGGGCTGATCGTGGACGTCCGGGAGAACCGGGGCGGCCACACCTCCCAGCTGGTCGTGGAGAAACTGGCGCGGCGGATCGTGGGCTGGGACCTGCCGCGCGGGCTGCGGCCGTACAGCTACCCGGAGGACGCGCCGCGCGGGCCCGTCGTCGCGGTCGCCAACGAGTTCTCCGGCTCGGACGGCGACATCGTCAACGCGGCCATCAAGGCGCTCGGCATCGGCCCGGTGGTCGGGACCCGGACGTGGGGCGGTGTCATCGGGATCGACAGCAAGTACCGGCTGGTCGACGGCACGCTGGTGACCCAGCCCAAGTACGCCTTCTGGATGGAGGGGTACGGGTGGGACGTGGAGAACCACGGCGTCGATCCCGACGTCGAGGTGGTCCAGGCCCCACAGGACCACGCGGCGGGCCGCGACGCGCAGTTGGACGAGGCGATCCGCCTGGCGCTGGCGGCACTGGAGGAACGTCCGGCGAAGCAGCCCCCGGAGCTGCCGGCACTGTGATCCGGCGTCCCGCGCCGGAAGGGCGGCGGATGCCTTCCCCCCGCTCGCCCCTCCGGGGCGGGCGGGGGCAGAGTGCCGATAGCATGCGTCGTAGTGATCAGTCCGTGTGAGGAGGCACGCATGGCGGGAGAGCCGCAGGACGACTGCCTGTTCTGCAAGATCGTCGCGGGGCAGATCCCGGCGACGATCGTCCGGGAGACCGACACCACCGTCGCCTTCCAGGACATCAACCCCCAGGCGCCGACCCATGTGCTGGTCATCCCCCGGGTGCACCACCGGGACATCGCCGCCCTCGCCGCCGCCGAACCGGCCATCACCGCCGACGTGCTCCACGAGGCCGGCGAGGTCGCGGCACAGGAGAAGCTCGACAGCTACCGCGTCGTCTTCAACACCGGCAGCGGCGCCGGCCAGACCGTCTGGCACGCGCACGCCCACGTCCTGGGCGGCCGCGGCCTGCAGTGGCCCCCCGGGTAAGGCGCCGTGTCCGTACGCGAACTGGTCGTCCTCGGCACCGCGAGCCAGGTCCCGACCCGGCACCGCAACCACAACGGCTACCTGCTGCGCTGGGACGGCGAGGGCATCCTCTTCGACCCCGGCGAGGGCACCCAGCGGCAGATGCTGCGCGCCGGGGTCGCCGCCCACGACCTGCACCGGATCTGCGTCACACACTTCCACGGCGACCACTCGCTGGGCCTCGCCGGCGTCATCCAGCGCATCAACCTCGACCAGGTGCCCCACCGGATCACCGCGCACTACCCGAAGTCGGGCCGGCGGTTCTTCGAGCGGCTGCGCTACGCGACGGCGTACCGCGAGACCGTCTCCCTGACCGAGGCGCCGGTCGACGCGGACGGGCCCCTCGCCGTGACTCCCGCGTACACGCTTCAGGCCCGTCGGCTCTCCCACCCGGTCGAGTCCTACGGCTACCGGATCATCGAGCCGGACGGACGCCGCATGCTGCCCGAACGGCTCGCGGCGCACGGCATCGAGGGCCCCGACGTCGGACGGATCCAGCGGGAGGGTTCTCTCGGGGGCGTGTCGCTGGAGGAGGTCAGCGAGGTGCGGCGCGGGCAGCGGTTCGCGTTCGTCATGGACACCCGGCTGTGCGACGGCGTCCACGCCCTCGCCGACGGCTGCGACATGCTCGTCATCGAGTCGACCTTCCTGGACGAGGACGCCCGGCTCGCCGACGAGCACGGGCATCTGACGGCCGGACAGGCCGGACGTGTCGCCGAGGAAGCGGGAGTGCGGCATCTCGTCCTCACCCACTTCAGCCAGCGCTACACCGAGCCGGACGAGTTCGAACGGCAGGCGCGTGCCGCCGGTTTCCAGGGAGAGCTGACCGTGGCGCACGACCTGATGCGGGTGCCGGTTCCGAAACGGCGGTAAAGCCCCCGTACGATGCTTCGATGCCCCTCCCGAAAGCTGAACTGCACCTGCACATCGAAGGCACCCTGGAGCCCGAGCTGGCCTTCGAGCTGGCCGCTCGCAACGGTGTGAAGCTGCCCTACGCCGACACCGGCGAACTGCGCGCGGCCTACGCCTTCGAGGACCTCCAGTCCTTCCTGAACCTGTACTACGAGCTGATGGCCGTCCTGCGCACCGAGCGGGACTTCGAGGACCTCGCGAACGCCTATCTCGCGCGCGCCGCCGCGCAGGGCGTGCGGCACGCCGAGATCTTCTTCGATCCGCAGGCCCACACCGCCCGCGGCGTGGACATGGGCACGGTGGTGGAGGGGCTGTGGCGCGCGCTCGGCCGCAGCGAGCAGAACCACGGGGTCTCCACTCAGCTGATCATGTGCTTCCTGCGGGACGAGTCCGCCGAGTCGGCCATGGAGACGCTCGAAGCGGCGAGGCCGTACCTCGACCGGATCACCGGTGTCGGTCTCGACTCGGCCGAGGTCGGCCACCCGCCGGTCAAGTTCCGCGAGGTGTACGAGGCCGCCGCCGCCCTGGGCCTCAGGCGTGTGGCGCACGCAGGTGAGGAGGGACCGCCGGAGTACATCACCGAGGCCCTCGACGTGCTCGGTGTCGAGCGCGTCGACCACGGGCTGCGCTGCATGGAGGACCCGGCGCTGGTCGAGCGGCTCGTGACGGAGCGGATCCCGCTGACCCTGTGCCCCCTGTCGAACGTCCGCCTGCGCGCCGTCGACACCCTGGAGGAGCACCCGCTGCCGGCCATGCTCGACGCCGGGCTGCTGTGCACCGTCAACTCCGACGACCCCGCCTACTTCGGCGGCTACGCCGGCGACAACTTCGACGCCGTCCGCACGTCCCTGGGGCTCGGCGAGGAACGGCTGCGCGAGCTGGCCCGCAACTCCTTCCTCGCGTCCTTCCTGGAGCACGACGAGGAGCGACGGGCGCGCTACCTCGCCGAGGTGGACGCGTACGCGTTCTCGTAGGCGCCGGGTACGTCCACGACCGGTGCGCCGCCCCCGAGTTCTTCGAGCCGGGGGGAACGCCACCCACGGCGCACCGCGGCCGGCCGCGGCGTGCGGCCCCCGGTGCGCAGGGCGACCGCGGTCAGCGGGAACGCGATCGCGAGCAGCCCGGCGGCGAGGATCGCGCCCATCGCCGGGAACCCCGCCTGCGCGGACAGCACACTGCCGGTCAGGGGGCCCGCCGCCGTGCCGAGCGAGGACGCGGAGCCGACGAGGACGGCCCACCGGCCGCGCCCGTCGAGGGAGGCGGCGAGGCCGATCAGATACGACAGCACGATCGGGTAGAGCGTGTTCCAGGCGATCTCGCCGGTCGCGAAGGTGCCGAGCCCGGTCGCGGACGCGCTGACCACGATGCAGCCGGCGATGAGCACGGTGCCCGCGCCGATGGGCAGCGCACGGCCGAGGCGTGGGCCGAGGGCGCCCGCGCCCATCACGCCGAGCAGCCCGGCGCCGAGCGCGACCGCGAAGACCGCGCCGACGGTGACCTCCGTGAGGTGAGCCTGGGTGAGGCCGATGCGTCCGCTGACGCCCCACAGGGAGTTCTGGGCGAGGGACCAGCACAGGATGCCGGCGGCCAGGACCAGTCCCGAGCGCGGATGCGGCAGCCGGCCGCTCTCGTGGGCGGGCGTGGTGGCCGGGCCGTCGGAGGTGAGGCGGCCGGTCGTGGGCCACACCAGCAGCGCGGTGAGCGCGATCGCGGCGAGCGGGAGGCCGTGGCCCGGGCCGAGGTGGGGGACCGTCAGGTAGACGGCGCCCGCGAGCGCGGAGACCCCGAACAGGCCGAGAGTGGAGGCACGGTGGGGGTCGTGCTGGGCGGCGATACCGGTCGCGGCGACCGTGGTGACGGTCCCCGAGCCGAACCCGCCGACGACCGCCCCCGCGACGACCACGGGGATGCTGTGGCTCAGGGCGGCGGTGCCGTAGCCGGCGGCGGCGCACAGGAGACCGGCGCGGGCGAGGCGGCGGGGGCCGATGCGCCGGACGTGCGCGGCGAGGACGAACCCCGCGGTGGCCGAACTCAGCAGCAGGGCACTGCCGATGGAGCCGGCCTCGGTGGCGGAGAGCGGAAGACCGGAGTCGAGCCTGCCGACGGTGGTGGGCAGCAGGTAGGAGGCGAGGTACCCGGCCGCGAAAAGGGCGACCAGGGGCCAGGGCGGGGCGGTGCGGGAGGACACGGGCGTTCCAGGGCGTGCGAAAAGAGCGGCTCAGAAAGGAGGGAGGGGCGCCGTCCGTCGAACGACAGGAACGTGCGGGGTATTTGTATCAAGCACGCGGTTCGAGAAGAAGCGCAGAGTGTGTGATGTGGGTCACTTTCAGGTTTGACCCTGATGGGGGCGGGTAGCGGCAGCCGCTCTCTTTTTCGTCCGCGGCTCTCAGCGCCAGTGCGGAGCGCCCGCGCCGCCCACCGTGGCACCTTCGATCCGGGCCCGGATCTCCCGCATCACCGCCACGATCCGCTCCTCGTGACCCTGCGTCAGCCGGGCCACCGGCACCGAACAGCTGATCGCGTCCTGTGCCGGGGTGTCGTAGCGCAGGGCGAAGCCGAAGCCCGTGATGCCGACGACGCTCTCCTCCCGGTCGATGGAATAGCCCCGCTCGCGCGTGGCGGCGAGGTCCGTCAGCAGGGACTCCCGCGTCGTGTGCGTGTTCGCGGTCAGGGGCTCGAACGGCCCGTGTGGCACAGCCTCGTCCGGCCGTTCCGCCAGCAGTGCCTTGCCGAGCGCGCCCGCGTGCGCGGGCAGCCGCCGGCCCACCCGGCTGATCGTGCGCAGGTATTCGTGCGACTCGCGCGTCGCCAGATACGCCACGTCCCCACCGTCCAGCCGTCCCAGGTGGATCGTCTCACCGAGCGCCTCCGACGCCTCGTCCAGATAGGGGCGGACGGTGCGCACGCGTGGGTCGGAATCCAGGTAGCTCGTGCCCGTCAGCAGCGCGTGGATGCCGATGCCGTACAGCGAGCCGGTGACGTCGGTCCGCACCCAGCCCCGCGAGATCAGGGTCTGCAGCAGGGCGTACATCGAGCTGCGCGGTACGCCGAGCTCGTCCGCCAGCTCCTGCAGTCGTGCCGGACGGTCGCCGCGTGCGGCGAGTAGCTCGAGCAGCTCCACCGTGCGTGCGGCCGACTTGACCTCGCGGACGCCCCCTGTGTCGGACATGCGGCGATGGTAATGCGGCGGGCGGTGCGGCACTTCGGTCGCGGTGCGGGCATTGACGGGTCTCCGTTCGTCTATCTAACCTTCATCTTCATACGTGGATGGCGTCCGGGTGGGGAGATGAACAGGGTGAGCGGCGGTTCGGACACGGAGGCCGTGGCACGGCGGCTGCGGGACGGTATGGCGCGCGGGATCCTGTCGTTCCCGCTCACGAGCTTCCACGACGACGGCTCCCTCGACCTCGAGGGCTTCCGCGCCCATGTCACGGCGCAGCTCGCCACCGGCCCCGGCGCAGTCTTCCCCGCCTGCGGCACCGGTGAGTTCTTCTCCCTGGACGAGGACGAGTACGGGCAGGTGGTCGCCGCGGCGGTGGAGGCCGCCGGGGGCTCCGTGCCCGTCGTCGCGGGCGTCGGCTACGGCTGGGCGCAGGCCGCGCGGTTCGCGCGGATCGCCGAGGACGCCGGCGCCGACGCGCTGCTCGTCCTGCCGCACTACCTGGTCGCGGCCCCGCAGGACGGGCTCGTCGCCCAGCTCGAGCACCTCGCCGCCCGCACCCGGCTGCCGCTGATCGCCTACCAGCGCGGTCAGGTCGCCTACGGACTTCAGGCGTTCCGGCGCATCACCGAGATCCCCGGCGTCATCGGCCTCAAGGACGGCCACAGCGACCTCGACCGGCTGCAACGGCTCACCCTCGCCGCGCCCGAGGGCTTCCTGTTCTTCAACGGCGCCGCCACGGCGGAGGTCCAGGCCCGCGCGTACGCCGCCGTGGGCGCCCCCGCCTACTCCTCCGCCGTCCACGCCTTCGCCCCCGAGATCGCGGTCGCCTTCTTCATCTCGCTGCGCGCCGGAGACGACGCCACGGTGGACAAGCTGCTGCGCGACTTCTACGTCCCGCTCGTCGCGCTGCGCGACCGGGTGCCCGGATACGCCGTGTCGCTGGTCAAGGCCGCCGCCCGGCTGCGCGTCCGCCCCGTGGGACCCGTGCGCGCCCCGCTCACCGAGCCGTCGGCCGCCGATCTGGCCGACCTGAAGGACCTGCTGACCGCCGGACTCGACCTCGTAGGAGCCGCCCTGTGACCGGCGACCTGACCGTCTGCGAGGTGCGGCTGACCCCGATCCTGGTCGCCGACCCGCCCCTGCTGAACACCCAGGGCGTCCACCAGCCGTACACGCCCAGGCTGATCGTCGAGGTGGTGACGGCCGACGGCACCAGCGGCGTCGGCGAGACCTACGGCGACACCAAGTACCTGGAACTCGCCCGGCCCATCGCCGACAAGCTGATAGGCCGTCAGGTGTCCGACGTCAACGGCCTGTTCACGGTCGCGGAGGACGTGGCCGTCGACGGCTCCCGGGCCTCCGGCCGGCTCGACGTCGGCGGACTGCGCGGCGTCCAGACGAGCGACAAGCTGCGCCTGTCCGTCCTCTCCGCCTTCGAGGTCGCCTGCCTCGACGCGCTCGGCAAGGCGCTCGGGCTGCCCGTGCACGCGCTGCTCGGCGGCAAGCTGCGCGACGAGGTCGAGTACAGCGCGTACCTGTTCTACAAGTGGGCCGGCCACCCCGAGGGCGTGGCGGGCGAGCGGGACGACTGGGGTGCCGCGCTCGACCCGGCGGGGGTCGTCGCCCAGGCGCGGAGGTTCAAGGAGCGGTACGGCTTCACGTCCTTCAAGCTCAAGGGCGGGGTCTTCCCGCCGGATGAGGAGATCGCCGCGATCCGAGCGCTCGCCGAGGCGTTCCCCGGGCATCCGCTGCGCCTGGACCCCAACGGCGCCTGGTCGGTGGAGACCTCGGTGAAGGTGGCCGGGGAACTGCGCGACGTGCTCGAGTACCTCGAGGACCCGGCCCTCGGCACGCCCGCCATGGCCGAGGTCGCCGCGCGGACCGGGGTGCCGCTCGCCACCAACATGTGCGTGACCACGTTCGAGGAGATCAAGGAAGCGTTCACGCAGGGCGCCGTGCAGGTGGTGCTCTCCGACCACCACTACTGGGGCGGACTGCGCAACACGCGCGAACTGGCCGCGATCTGCCGCGCGTTCGGGGTCGGGGTGTCCATGCACTCCAACACGCACCTCGGCATCTCGCTGGCCGCGATGACCCATGTCGCCTCCACCGTGCCGGGCCTGCACCACGCCTGCGACACCCACTACCCGTGGCAGTCCGAGGACGTCGTCACCGAGCGCGTCGCCTTCACCGGCGGCCGGGTCGCCGTACCCGACGAGCCCGGGCTCGGCGTCACACTGGACCGCGATCGGCTGGCCGCGCTGCACGAGCGCTGGCTCGCCGACGACGGCGGCCTGCGCGACCGCGACGACGCGGCGGCGATGCGGGTGGCGGACCCGGGGTGGGTGACGCCGACGGTGCCCCGCTGGTAGCGGACCGCGAGCCTGGCGGGCGCGGTCCGCGCGCCCGCCGGTGGCCGGTGGCCGGCCGCCGGTCGCCGACGCCGGCGGGTGCGGGCGACCGGCCCGCCGGGGCGACGCTTGGTGCACACTGGCTGGATCAGCACCACGCCAGGGAGCGCACCGTGACCGCGTCCATCGGAGAGGGACCACACCGCCACCACGCCCACGTCGACCCCCTTGCCGCGCTGCGCGCGCCCGGCGACCCGCCCTGGGACGTCTACCTCACGGGGACCGTCTTCCTCGACATCATCTTCACCGGCCTCGACTCCGCCCCGGTGCGCGGCACCGAGACCTGGGCGCGGGGCATGGGGTCGAGCCCCGGTGGCGTCGCCAACATGGCCACCGCGCTGGCCCGCCTCGGCCTGCGGACGTGCCTGGCGGCGGCCTTCGGTGACGACCACTACGGCGAGTACTGCTGGGACGAGTTGAAGGAGGGCGAGGGCATCGACCTCTCGCCCTCCCGCAAGGTTCCCGGCTGGCACTCCCCGGTGACCGTCTCCATGGCCTACGAGGGCGAGCGCACCATGGTCTCCCACGGCCACGAGCCGCCGCCGGAGGAGTCCTCCCGCCCGTCGCCCACCACCACCCTCAACGGACGCCCTCCGGGCGAAGACCTTTTCGCCTGCCCGCCGCGCGCCCGGGCCGCGGTCGCCTCGCTGACGCCGGGCAGGCGCGAGCCGTGGATCGCGGAGGCCGCGAAGCAGGGCACACGCATCTTCGCCGACGTCGGCTGGGACGAGACCGGGGCGTGGGACCCGGCGGGGCTGGCCGACCTCGAACACTGCGAGGCGTTCCTGCCGAACGCCGAGGAGGCCATGCGGTACACACGCACGGACTGCCCGCGCGCCGCCGCGCACGCGCTCACCGAGTACGTGCCGCTGGCCGTGGTCACTCTCGGCGCGGAGGGGGCGTACGCCGTGGACGGGCGCACCGGGGAGAGCGCGGGCGTGCCCGCGATCGCCGTGGAGGCGCTGGACCCCACGGGGGCGGGTGACGTCTTCGTGGCGGGTTTCGTGACCGGCACGCTGGCGGAGTGGCCGCTGGCCGACCGCCTCGCCTTCGCCGGTCTGACGGCGGCGCTGTCCGTCCAGGAGTTCGGCGGCTCGCTGTCGGCGCCCGACTGGTCGGAGATCGGGGCGTGGTGGCGCAAGGTCCAGTCCTACGAGAACCAGGACCCGGCGGCCCTGACCCGCTACGCGTTCCTGGAGGGCCTGGTCCCGGAGGATGACATCGAAGCGTGGCCGCGCCGCCGCGCCGTCCCGACGATCGGCTTCCGCCGACCGGGGTGACGCTCGCGGCGGGCGCGAGGAGCTCTCAGAAGCCCAGCCGACGCAGCTGCTTGGGGTCCCGTTGCCAGTCCTTCGCCACCTTCACATGGAGGTCCAGGAACACCGGCGTCCCCAGCAGCGCCTCGATGTGCTTGCGGGACTTGATGCCGACTTCCTTCAGCCGCTTGCCCTTGGGCCCGATGATGATCCCCTTCTGGCTCGGCCGCTCGATGTAGACGTTCGCGTGGATGTCCAGCAGCGGCTTGTCCGCCGGACGGTCCTCGCGCGGCAGCATCTCCTCCACCACCACCGCGATCGAGTGCGGCAGCTCGTCCCGGACGCCCTCCAGCGCCGCCTCACGGATCAGCTCCGCCACCATGACCTGCTCCGGCTCGTCCGTCAGGTCGCCCTCGGGATACAGCGCCGGCCCCTCGGGCAGCAGCGGGATCAGCAGGTCCGCCAGCAGGTCCACCTGCTTGTTCGCGGTCGCCGACACCGGGACGATCTCCGCCCACTCGATCCCCAGCTCCTCACCCAGCCGGTCGATCGCGATGAGCTGCTCGGCCAGGGCCTTGGAGTCCACCAGGTCCGTCTTGGTGACGATCGCGACCTTCGGGGTCTTCCTGATCCCCGCCAGTTCCTTCGCGATGAAGCGGTCCCCGGGACCGATCTTCTGGTCGGCGGGCAGACAGAAGCCGATCACGTCGACCTCCGCCCACGTCGTGCGCACCACGTCGTTCAGGCGCTCGCCCAGCAGCGTGCGCGGCTTGTGCAGGCCCGGCGTGTCCACCAGGATCAGCTGCGCGTCCGGCCGGTGCACGATGCCCCGCACCGTGTGCCGCGTCGTCTGCGGCCGGTTCGAGGTGATCGCCACCTTCTGCCCGACCAGAGCGTTCGTCAGGGTGGACTTGCCCGCGTTGGGACGGCCCACGAAACAGGCGAAGCCCGCCCGGTGGACGGCCTCGGTGGGCTCGGATGGCTGGGTGCGCACGCTCATGGCGCCCATTCTCCCTGATCCACGGAGCCCCTCCGCACGCCCGGCCGCGCCCCGGACCCCGCGCGCACTCCGGTGAGATTCCGGAAACCTTCCCGCAACACGAAACGTCACGGAAACACACCTGTACGCGACAGGAAACGATCGCCGGTGACCCTCGGACGAGCCCCCGCACCTAGGAGAGCCCGTGACCCTGGCAGCGAACCACATCGACACCGGCGACACCGCCTGGCTGCTCGCCGCCACCGCCCTCGTGCTGCTGATGACCCCCGGCCTCGCCCTCTTCTACGGCGGCATGGTCCGCACGAAAAGCGTGCTCAACATGCTGATGATGAGCTTCGTGTCGATCGCCCTGGTCACGGTGGTGTGGCTGGCCTGCGGCTACTCCCTCGCCTTCGGCGACGACGCGTTCGCCGGTCTGATCGGCGGGCTGAAGCACTCCGGCATGGCGGGCCTCGGCCCGGACAGCCTCCACGGCACCGTGCCCACCCTCCTCTTCGCCACCTTCCAGCTCACCTTCGCGATCATCACCGCCGCCCTGATCAGCGGCGCGATCGCGGACCGTGCGAAGTTCGGCGCCTGGCTGGTCTTCGTGCCCGTCTGGGCCCTGCTGGTATACGTTCCCGTCACCCACTGGGTGTGGGGTCCGGGTGGCTGGATCCTGGACAGGCTCGGCGCCCTCGACTTCGCGGGCGGCCTGCCCGTCGAGATCACCTCCGGCGCGTCCGGACTGGCGCTGTGCCTGGTCCTCGGCCCGCGTCTGGGCTTCAAGAAGGACTCCATGCGTCCCCACAACCTGCCCATGGTGGTGCTCGGCGCCGGTCTGCTGTGGTTCGGCTGGTTCGGCTTCAACGCCGGTTCGGCCCTCGGCGCGAACGGCCTCGCCGCTGCCGCCTTCCTCAACACCCTCGCCGCCGGCTGCACCGGCCTGCTCGGCTGGCTCTTCGTCGAGCAGAAGCGCGACGGGCACCCGACCACGCTGGGCGCCGCCTCCGGCGCGGTCGCGGGCCTCGTCGCGATCACGCCCTCCTGCGGCACGGTGTCCCTGCTCGGTGCGCTGGTCGTCGGCCTCGCCGCCGGCGTCGTCTGCTCGTACGCGGTGAGCTGGAAGTTCAAGCTCAACTTCGACGACTCGCTCGACGTCGTCGGCGTCCACCTGGTCGGCGGCGTCATCGGCACCCTCCTCATCGGACTGTTCGCGGTGAAGGAGATGACCGGCGGGGCCGAGGGCCTCCTCTACGGCGGTGGGATCGCGCAGCTCGGCAAGCAGCTCCTCGCGGTGGTCGTCGTGGCGCTGTACGCCTTCGCCGTGACGTACGGCATCGGCAAGCTGATCGACAAGACGATGGGCTTCCGCGCGAGCGAGGAGCAGGAGCACACCGGACTGGACCTTACGGTGCACGCCGAGACCGCTTACGATCACGGGGTCCTGGGCCACGGCGCCCCGGTCGCCCACTCCGTCCCCGCAACAGCCCAGAAGGTCACGACCCAGGCATGAAGCTCATCACCGCGATCGTCAAGCCGTTCCGCCTCGACACGGTCAAGACGGCCCTGCAGGAACTCGGCGTGCACGGCCTGACCGTGACCGAGGCCAGCGGCTACGGCCGTCAGCGCGGCCACACCGAGGTGTACCGGGGGGCCGAGTACCGGGTCGATCTCGTGCCCAAGGTCCGGATCGAGGTCGTGGTCGAGGACGCGGACGCCGAGGACGTCATCGACGCGATCGTGAAGGCGGCGCAGACGGGGAAGATCGGAGACGGGAAGGTCTGGGCAGTGCCGGTCGAGACGGTCGTACGCGTACGGACGGGCGAGCGCGGCCCCGACGCGCTCTGACCGCCGACGCCCCCGCCACGACTCCCGCGACGAACACGGCCGCGACAACCACCCACGGCAGCGCTAGGAACGAGGCGCTCGCCGACTCCCGCGTGTCCTTCGCGCTCGCCGTCAACGTGACGTCGCCCCAGTCGAACTGGGGCGCGTCCCGCCATGGTTCGGACAACCGCACGCGCTCACCGGGCAGCAGCTCGGAGGGGACGCGCGACAGGGAGCGCGTCAGGAGGGTCCGGCCGAACAGGCCCGTCGCCCGCAGCTCCACCTTCGGGTCGAGGGTGACGTTGCCGGTGTTGTGCAGGGTGTAGGAGACGGTCGCCGTGCTGTCCCCGAGGCCGGGGACCAGGGGCTGGTGGTGAGTGACGCGGACGTCCTCGACGGCGATGGCGGGCAGCGTGGGTCCGCCGACGCGGAGGTAGACACGGGCGCCGACGGCCAGCTGCACACCGAGCGAGACGGAGCCGTTCCCCTTGCCGCCCTTCCCCCGCTCTCGACCCCGCTCGAGCGGAGAGGCCCCCGTGTCCAGCGCCACCAGCGCCCCCGGGTGGTCACCCGGTTCGGCGCCCTCGGGCACTTGCAGGGTGAACGGCACGGTGACCGAGCCGTGCGCGGGGACCGTCACCCGGGCCTTCGCGGGCTTCGCCCAGGCCCCCACCCCCCGCTGCTTCTCCGTGGCCGTCCGCACCGCGAACCCGCCGTCGCGCGCGGTGTTGTAGGCGTCGGCCGCGTACAGCCGGAAGGTGAGCGGCTTCTCCGTCTTGTTGGCGACGACGACCTCGTCCTTCACGGTCGTACCGGGGTCGGCGGAGAGGTAGAAGTACGGGCGCGCGCCGAGGGGGGAGGCGGCCGGGTAGACCGACCAGCTGCCGTTGTCGGCGGCGCGCGCGGGCACCGCCGGTGAGGCGAGGAGGAGACCGGGCAGGAGGCACACGAGGAGGGCGTACGGCTTGCGCATGGGTGCGGACCCCTGGGAGAGACGGGAGAGAGGCGGACGGGCGGGTGCGGACCTGGTACGAGGGCGCCCGTGGCCGGCTGGATGCGCCGGACGGTCAGGTGAGCGTCAGGGTGAGCACGCCGGAGTACGACCCGGGAGGTGCGAACGCCGGTACGTCGAGCGAGAGCCCGGCGTCCACGGTGAACTCACCGCCGGTGAGAGTGCCGTCCGGGGCGGACGCCAGGGTCGCTCCCGATGCGCCCACCGTGCCCGCCGAACCGGTCCGGCAGGTGCTGGGGCTGCCCGCCTTGGTCGTGCAGGCCGGGGTCCAGCTCAGCTTTCCGGCGTCGATCCTGGCGCCGGGGCCGGTGAAGTCGGTGACCTTGCCGGTCAGGGACCAGCCCGCGGGTCCGCCGCGGTAGTCCTTGACGGTCACGGTCCGCAGGGCGCCGGCCGAGGCCCCGCCCTTGCCGAAGTCGACCGCCGACAGCTGGACGGCGTCCCCCGCCTGGGACATCGACAGGGTGCCCGCCTTCACCGTGGTGGTGAGCTTCTGGCTGTTCGCGGGGACGGGCGTGTCGTCCACAACCGTGTACGCGGCCGGACCGGCGCCCTTGTCCGCACTCCAGGCGCCGCCCTCGTAGGCCACGACACCGGTCGTCGTCCGGTCGCGCACGACGAGCGAGCCGCTGAAGGCACCCTGTGCGTTCGCGGTCACGGTCGCCGTGTCCGCGCTCTGGGTGGCCCCGGAGCGTCCCGCCAGGGTGACGCTCGCACCAGGGGTGAAGTTGCTTCCGGTGACGGTGACGCCGTCACCGGGTTTCCCGGACGCCGAACCGAGGGTGATGGCGCGGTTGTTGACCGGGGTGGAGTCCGTCGCGGTGACCGTCTCGGAGACGGGCGCGGGCGGATTGGTGACCGTGCAGGGGGTGTCCAGCTCGAGGATGTAGCTGGTGTGGATGTTGTAGTCGCCCGGCGACAGGGTGACGGCACCCGGCGAGGTGACCGTGAAGGTGCCGGTCATGCTGAACGACGGGAAGGCACCCTTGCCCGGCACCGGATCGTTCTTCTTGGGCCCGGTGACCGTGACGGACCCGTTCTGGGCTCCGCCCAGGGTGACCTTGCCGGTGGGCGTCATGATGTCGGCAGGCAGCGCCAGGTCGGTCGGATTGCTCGCGGCGGCCGTGACCACCGTGTAGGTCACGGTGACCGTGTCGCCGACCTTGGGACTGGCGTTGTCCACCGTGATCTTCGCGGTGGTGGTGCCGTCGATCGGGGGGATGCCCGCGACCGCGGGCGGAATGCAGTGGGTGGGGAAGCTCACCTGCTGCGGGGTGGCGCCGGCCGGACAGGCCAGGGCGCCCCCGCCGGCGACCGCGAGGGCGGTCACCGTGAGCACCGAGGCCCAGCGGCGTCTTCGAGTCGGTAAAGCCATGACGGCCCCCTCGTGTGGTTGCGGGCGCAGCGGCTCTTCTGCGCCGACAGGGGGCCATTGACGTGCGGGTTGTGTGAGAAGTCAATGGAGATGCGGCAAGTGGACTGACGGACCGTCAGTTCCCTCCGTTCGGCCGCGCGCGGGCCCTCAGCCCGCGGTCACCGTGACGCGAACCGTCCCGTCCGGTCCGGCCACCAGCACCGGCGTCCGAGCCCCGCCGAGGTCCCGCACGGCCGCACGGTCCTCCGCGGACGCGCCCTCGGCCTCCGTGACGACCGCCGCCGCCTCCAGCGACTTCGCGCCCGAAGCCACCGCCATGGCCACCGCTGTCTGAAGGGCACTCAGCTTCAGCGACTCGAGGGCGACGGTCCCGGCGGCGTACGTCCGTCCGGTCTCGTCCCGTACCGCGGCCCCCTCGGGCACGCCGTTGCGGGCCCGCACGGAACGAGCCAGGGTGACGATCTTGCGGTCCTCGGGGTCGAGCGCGTTGCTGTCGGTCATGCCACGAGCATACGAAGAGCGGCCGAGGTGATCCCGCAACGGGGTACCGCCGAAGTCGTCCCGTGCCGGAGCAATGCCGAGATCATCCCGCCACGGGATACATCGCCCCGCGCCTGCCCTGCGGCGACGCCAGCCACTCCAGCTTCGCCGTGGTGTTCGCCTCCTCCAGCGGGGTGTGGAGGACGATCGTCAGGTCGGGCCGCGCCGGGACCTTCAGCGCCGTCGACTCCACGCACAGCAGCCCCACCAGCGGATGGTCCAGCTCCTTGCGGATCACCCCGGCGTCCTTGATGTCCCGCCGCTCCCACAGCTCGGTGAACTCCGTGCTCACCGACCTCAGTTCGGCCAGCACCGCCCGGAACCCCTCGTCGTCGGGGCTGGCCGAGCACATCGCCCGGAACTGCGCCACGACCGTGTGCGCGTTCTGCTCCCAGCTGTGGGAGCGGGAGCGGTAGAGCGGGTCGGTGAAGAAGTCGACGATGCAGTTCTGCGTGATCTCGGGCCGCATCCCGAGCACCCAGCCCGCGGCATCGTTGTACATCACGCAGTTGTAGTACCGGTCCATGATGTGGGCCGGATACGGCATCCAGGCGTCGATCAGCCGCCGCATGCCCTCGCAGCCGTGGTCGGGCGCCGGTTCCGGCGCGGGCGGGTTCAGCCCGGCCAGGACGTACAGATGCCGGCGCTCGGCGTTGCTGAGCCGCAGCACCCGCGCCACCGCGTCCAGCACCTGCGGGGAGACGGAGATGTCCCGCCCCTGCTCCAGCCACTGGTACCAGGAGGCCCCCACCCCGGCCAGCACGGCGACCTCCTCGCGGCGCAGACCGGGCGTACGGCGCCGCGGCCCGCCGGCGGGCAGTCCGGCCTCCGCCGGGGTGACCCGGGCTCGCCTGCTCATCAGGAACTCGCGCAACTCACGCAGCCGATGGCTCTTCAGCGCGTCCTCGGGCACGTACGGATCCCCCCGTCCTGTCTGGTGGTGCCACCACCACCATAAGTGCCGACTCCCCACGGATATTCCGTTCGCACGAGGCTCTTGCCCATGGCGATCGACACCACCACCGAAACCATCCCCACACGCGAACCGCTCGACAACCCCCGGCTGTCGACGCGCGACAAACTCGTCCTCTTCGTGCTGTGCGCGGCCCAGTTCATGGTCGCGCTGGACTTCTCGGTCCTGAACGTGGCGCTGCCCGTCCTCGGCGACGACCTGGGAATGAGCCGCTCCGCCCTCCAGTGGGCCGTCACCGCGTTCGCCCTGCCGTCCGGCGGCTTCCTGCTCCTGTTCGGCCGGATGGGTGACCTCTACGGGCGCCGCAGGCTGTTCCTGACCGGCCTGGCCATGTTCGCTGCCGCCTCGCTGCTCGCGACGTTCGCCTGGGACCCGGCGTCGTTCCTGGCGGGCCGCGCCCTTCAGGGCCTCGGCGCGGCGGCGATCGTGCCCACCGGGATGTCGCTGCTCACCACGACCTTCCCCGAGGGCCCGGCCCGTGACCGCGCCCTCGGCATCTCGGGCACGCTGCTGTCGCTCGGCTTCACGGTCGGCATGGTCGCGGGCGGCGTCCTCACCGACGCCCTCGGCTGGCGCTCCACGATGGGCCTGCTCTCGGTCTTCGCACTGATCGTGCTGCCGCTCGCGCCCGGCCTGCTGCCCGAGTCCCTCCCCCACAGCCCTGACGGCGTGGGAGGTACCCCCGTCCCGGACCGCCCGCGCCTGGACGTCCCCGGCGCGATCACCGTCACCGGCGGCCTGCTCTCCCTGATCTACGCCCTCTCGACGGCCGCCGACCACGGCTTCGGCCGTGCGGACGTCATCGCGACGCTGGTCGTCGGCGCCCTGCTGCTGACGGCGTTCGCCCGGGTCGAGTCCCGCACCGCGCAGCCCCTGGTGTCGCTGCGCATGCTGCGTCGCCGCACGGTGGCGTGGGGCAACCTGGGTGGCCTGGTCACCTTCTCGATGATGTCCACGGTGATCTTCGTGCTGACCCTCTACCTGCAGGAGGTCCTGGGCCTGTCCGCCTTCGAGACCGGTCTGGTCTTCGGCTTCCAGGGTGTCCTGTCGGCGGTGGCGGGCGCGTACGCCGCCAAGGTCATCGGCCGCTTCGGCGCCCGCCGCACGCTGGTCGGCTCGCTTGCCGGGCAGGGCGTGCTGATCGCCGCCCTGCTGGGCCTGAACAGCCACGTCTGGTCGGTGTGGCTCGCCACGGCCGCAGTCTCCCTGGCCAGCATGTGCCACCTGGGCGCGATCATCTCCTACGGCCTGACGGTCACCTCGGGCGTCCCGGACGAGGAGCAGGGCCTGGCCACCGGTCTGGTCACCTCCACCCAGCAGGTCGGGATCACCGTCGGCATCCCGCTCCTCGGCGTCCTGGCCACCACGTCGACGGACCTGCTGTCGGGCCTGCACACGGTGATCGCGCTGGACGCGGCGATCGTCCTGGTGGCGGCGGTCCTTCTGGCGCTGGGACTGCGCACCCGGCCTGCGGGCGGCTCAGGGCCGGTCGAGGCGGAGGCGGTCGGCGCGCGGTAGGCCGGCGACGACCAGGTCGTACGAGTCCTCGATGAGCTCCCGGACCAGGCGGTCCGGGAGCTCGCCGTCGACCGTGACCGTGTTCCAGTGGCGTTTGTTCATGTGCCAGCCGGGGACGATCAGGCCCTCGTGCTCGCGGCGGAGCCGCACCGCGTCGTCCGGGTCGCACTTGAGGTTGACCGTCAGGGGCCGCGCCTGGAGGGCCGTCAGCGCGAAGAGCTTGCCCTGCACCTTGAAGACCGAGGTCTCCGGGTTGAACGGGAAGTCCTCCACCGCGGCGTTGAACGACAGACAGAAGGTGCGCAGCTCCTGAGGGGTCACTCGGGCTTCTTCTCCTCGTCCTCGGCGGGATCCACCGGGCCGACCGGCTCCACCAGCACCGTCACGATCTTGTTGCGGCGGCCCGCCGCGGCCTCCGCCGTCAGACGCAGTTCCCGGCCGTCCGGGAGCTCCACCACGGACGACGCCCCGGCGATGGGCACCCGGCCCAGGGCCTTGGCGAGCAGACCGCCGACGGTCTCCACGTCCTCGTCGTCGAACGCCTCGAGCCCGTACAACTCGCCCAGGTCGCCGATGTCCAGACGGGCGGTGACCCGGTAGCGGTCGTCGCCCAGCTCCTCCACCGGCGGCAGCTCGCGGTCGTACTCGTCGGTGATCTCGCCGACGATCTCCTCGAGGATGTCCTCGATGGTGACGATGCCGGCCGTGCCGCCGTACTCGTCGATGACGACGGCGACGTGGTTGCGCTCCTTCTGCATCTCGCGCAGCAGGTCGCCCGCGTTCTTGGTGTCGGGCACGAAGGTGGCCGGCCGCATGGCGGTGGAGACCAGCTCCGACTCGGCGTCCCGGCTGATGTGCGTCTTGCGGGCCAGGTCCTTCAGGTACACGATCCCGACGATGTCGTCCTCGCTCTCCCCGGTGACCGGTATGCGCGAGAAACCGGAGCGCAGGGCGAGGGTGAGGGCCTGGCGGATCGTCTTGAAGCGTTCGATGGTGACCAGGTCCGTCCTCGGCACCATCACCTCCCGCACGAGGGTGTCGCCCAGCTCGAACACCGAGTGCACCATGCGGCGCTCCTCGGCCTCGATCAGGGACTCCTTCTCGGCGAGGTCGACGAGGGCGCGCAGCTCCGCCTCGGAGGCGAAGGGGCCGCGGCGGAAGCCCTTGCCTGGGGTGAGCGCGTTACCGATGAGGATCAGGAGGGACGGGATGGGGCCCATGATCCGGGCCAGCGGCACCAGGACGTACGCCGCCACCGTGGCCGTGTTCAGCGGGTGCTGGCGGCCGATCGTGCGCGGGGAGACGCCGACGGCGACGTACGACACGAGGACCATGACCGCGATCGCCACCAGCAGGGCCTCCGCGGTACCGGGGAGCTCCTTCAGGCAGGCGTAGGTGACCAGCGCGGCGGCGGCCATCTCGCACGCGACACGGACCAGCAGGGCCACGTTCAGATAGCGGGTCGGGTCCGCGGCGACCTGGGCGAGCTTCGCGCTGCCGCGCCGGCCCGCCCTGACGGCCTCCTCGGCGCGGAAGCTGGAGACGCGCGCCAGGCCCGCCTCCGCGCAGGCGGCGAGCCAGGCGACGACGACCAGGGCGATCGCGCCGACGACGATCTGGGGGCTCATGACACGGTGGGGGCCGGGGACGGGCCGGTCAGGCCCCTCTCCGCGCGCCAGCCGTCCACAATGGCGGCCTGCAGACCGAACATCTCGGCCTTCTCGTCCGGTTCCTCGTGGTCGTAGCCCAGCAGGTGCAGCACCCCGTGGACGGTCAGCAGCTGGAGCTCCTCGTCCATGGAGTGCTGCGTCGGGGCCTCGGCGCCCTGCTTGGCGGCGACCTCGGGGCACAGCACGATGTCGCCGAGCAGGCCCTGCGGGGGCTCGTCGTCGTCCTTGGACGGCGGCCGCAGCTCGTCCATCGGGAAGGACATGACGTCCGTGGGCCCCGGCAGGTCCATCCACTGCACGTGCAGCTGCTCCATGGCGTCGGCGTCCACGACGATCACCGAGAGCTCGGAGAGCGGGTGGATGCGCATCCGCGCCAGCGCGTAGCGGGCGATGTCGAGGATCGCCTGCTCGTCGACCTCGGTTCCGGACTCGTTGTTGACGTCGATCGACATGTGGTGCTCGGTCTCTACTTCCCCTTGTGCCCGGCCTTGCCCCGGTTCTGGCCCTTGTGCGTGCCGTTCTGGGTGCCGTGCTTGCTGTCGTACTGCTCGTACGCGTCGACGATACGGCCGACCAGCTTGTGCCGTACGACATCGTGTGACGACAGCCGGGAGAAGTGGACGTCCTCGACACCCTCCAGGATCTCCTGGACCTGGCGCAGACCGCTCTTGGTGCCGTCCGGGAGGTCGACCTGGGTGACGTCACCCGTGATCACGATCTTCGAGTCGAAGCCGAGGCGGGTGAGGAACATCTTCATCTGCTCGGGGCTCGTGTTCTGGGCCTCGTCCAGGATGATGAAGGCGTCGTTGAGCGTGCGACCGCGCATGTACGCGAGCGGGGCGACCTCGATCGTGCCCGCGGCCATCAGCCGGGGGATCGAGTCGGGGTCGAGCATGTCGTGCAGCGCGTCGTACAGCGGGCGCAGGTAGGGGTCGATCTTCTCGTAGAGGGTGCCGGGCAGGAAGCCGAGGCGCTCGCCCGCCTCCACCGCCGGGCGGGTCAGGATGATGCGGTTGACCTGCTTGGACTGCAGGGCCTGCACCGCCTTGGCCATGGCCAGGTAGGTCTTGCCCGTACCAGCGGGGCCGATGCCGAAGACGATCGTGTGCTTGTCGATCGCGTCGACGTACCGCTTCTGGTTGAGCGTCTTCGGGCGGATGGTGCGGCCGCGCGACGACAGGATGTTCTGCGTCAGCACCTGCGCCGGGGTCTCCTGCGCGCCCTCGCCGTTCTCGCCCGCCCGGAGCATGGCGATCGAGCGTTCCACTGCGTCCTCCGTCATCGGCTGCCCGGTGCGGAGCACCAGCATCATCTCGGCGAACAGGCGCTGGATCAGGGCGACCTCCGTCGCGTCGCCGACCGCGCTGATCTCGTTGCCCCGGACATGGATGTCGACCCCGGGGAAGGCCGTCTCGATCACGCGCAGCAGGGAGTCGCCGGAACCCAGCACCATCACCATCGGGTGCTGGGCGGGGACGGTGATCTGTGCACTCGCCTGCCCCTGCGCGGGGGTGTGAGCTGTGGGTGTCTGAGTCATGGGCCGGCTCTGTAGGCCTGCGATTCCTCCTCCGTACGGCCGCGCGACTGACGGCGACCTCGCGACTTCAAGAGTACGACGCGGAGCTGACAGAGCCGTAGGGCTTTTCGTCGCGGTCTTGCACCGCCGCTCGGGTGACTTCGCCAGGGCCGCCGCGGCGCCCCGGGCGCGGAGACCCATACCACTTCTTCACGAAGCACACCGCTCCGTATCACGCCTTTTCATCAATCATGGCTGCGAGGGGTGACAGAGTGGTGACGCAGTGCAATGGTGCCGCACATGACCAGTCACGGGGGCCACGGGCCCGTCTTCTGCACCATCGTTCCACCGCACGTCCTCGACAAGCTCGCCCGGCACGAGGACACCGCGCTCGCCACTCCCGCGCGCCGCACCCTGGAGCGCGACGCGCTCGAGCGCACCCGCCGCCGGCTGACAACGGTCATCGGCGCACCCGCGGCGGCCCCGCCCCAGGACACCGCCGGCCAGCCGCACCGCACCGTCTACGACGCCGGGCACCACCAGACGCTGCCGGGGAAGAAGGTCCGCGGCGAGGGCGACGAACCCGGCAAGGACGCCACCGTCAACCGGGCCTACGCGGGCCTCGGCGCCACCTTCGAGCTGTACCGGACGGCGTACGGGCGCGACTCCATCGACGGCAAGGGGCTCGCGCTGGACGCCAGCGTGCACTTCGGTCAGGACTACGACAACGCCTTCTGGAACGGCGAGCAGATGGTGTTCGGCGACGGGGACGGCAGGATCTTCCTCGACTTCACCCTCCCGGTGGACGTCATCGGGCACGAACTCACCCACGGCGTCACCCAGTACACGGCGAACCTGGCCTACTTCGGCCAGTCGGGCGCCCTCAACGAGTCGGTCTCGGACGTCTTCGGCTCGCTGATCAAGCAGTACACGCTCGGCCAGACCGCCGACGGGGCCGACTGGCTGATCGGCGCCGGGCTCCTCGCCCCGCACGTGAACGGCACGGCACTGCGCTCCATGAAGGCGCCGGGCACCGCGTACGACGACCCGGCGCTCGGCAAGGACCCGCAGCCCGCGACCATGGCCGGGTACGTGAGGACCAGCCAGGACAACGGCGGCGTGCACATCAACTCCGGCATCCCCAACCACGCCTTCTACCTGGTCGCCACCGCGCTCGGCGGACACGCCTGGGAGCGGGCCGGGCAGATCTGGTACGACGTGCTCACCGGCGGCGAACTGCAGCAGGACGCGGCCTTCGCGGACTTCGCGAAGCTGACCGTGGCGGCCGCCAAGTCCCGCTACGGCGCCACCGGCCAGGAACAGGAGGCGGTGCTCAAGGCCTGGGAGGAGGTGGGGGTGCCGACGGCGTAGTTCTGTACTAGACAGACACCCATGCGTATTCACGTCAGGCGCACGGGCGGTTTCGCGGGCATCGAGCGGCAGGCCGAGGTGGACACCTCGGGGCGGCCCGACGCGCCCGAGTGGCACGCCCTGGCCGAGCGCGCGCTCGCGGCCGGCCAGGGCGCGCCCCCCGCGGGGGTTCCCGACGGATTCAGCTACCAGATCACCGTGGACGGCAGGACGGTGTACGCCGCCGATCCCCGGCTGACCGAGGAGCAGCGGCAGCTGGTCTCGCGGGTACTCAAGGAAGGGGCCTGACCGCTTGTTCACGCGCCTGCCCGTTGACTTCTGTTACCGGCGGTAAGGATGATCCGCGCATGGCGACAGACGAGCGCACGGCGACGGACCCGATACCTCAGTTCCCGCCCGGCTTCCTGTGGGGCGTGTCCACCTCGGCCCACCAGATCGAGGGGGCGGCCGGCGAGCGCGAGCCCTCGGTGTGGGACGCCTTCACCGCCGAGCCCGGCCGGGTGAAGGACGGCTCGACCGCGGAGGTGGCCTGCGACCACTACCACCGCTACCGCGAGGACGTGGCGCTGCTGGCCGGCCTGGGCGTGGACGCGTACCGCTTCTCCGTCTCCTGGCCCCGGGTGAACACCCCCGGCGGCCTCGACTTCTACGACCGCCTGGTCGACGAACTGTGCGCGGCGGGCGTACGCCCGGTCGTGACCCTCTTCCACTGGGACCTGCCGGTCACGCTGGACTGGCTCCAGCGGGACACGGCGTCGCGTTTCGCCGAGTACGTGTCGGTCGTGGCGGGCCGTCTCGGCGACCGCGTGCACAAGTGGATCACGCTCAACGAACCCGCCGAGCACACGCTGCTGGGCCATGCGCTGGGGGCGCACGCGCCCGGCAGGCAGCTGATGTTCGACGCCCTTCCGGTGGCCCACCACCAGCTGCTGGCCCACGGCCTGGCCGTACGGGCGCTGCGCGCGGCCGGGGCGGCCGACATCGGGATCGCCAACTCGCACGGCCCGACGTGGCCGGCGTCCGGGAAACAGGAGGACGTGGAGGCGGCGGAGTTCTACGACGTCCTGCTGAACCGGTTGTTCGCGGACCCGCTGCTGCTCGGCCGTTACCCGGACGGAATGGACGAGTTGATGCCGGGCGACGTGCACTCCGACCTGAAGGTGATCGCGGAGCCGGTCGACTGGTACGGGATCAACTACTACGCGCCGACGCGGGTGGGCGCCCCGCAGGGCGCGGAGATCGAGTTCGGCGGCCTGACCCTCCCCGCCGAACTGCCCTTCTCCGTACGGGAGACCGAAGGTCACCCGGTCACCGACTTCGGCTGGCCGGTGGTCCCCGAGGCGCTCACCGAGCTGCTGACCGGCTTCCGCGCACGCTACGGCGACCGCCTGCCGCCCGTCGTCATCACCGAGAACGGCTGCTCCTACGAGGGCGTCGACGACCAGGAGCGCATCGCCTACCTGGACGGGCACATCCGGGCCCTGCACCGGGCGCTGGAGGCGGGTGTCGACGTGCGGGGCTACTTCGTGTGGTCGCTGCTGGACAACTTCGAGTGGGCGGAGGGGTACGCGCGCCGGTTCGGTCTGGTGCACGTGGATCACGAAACTCTGGAGAGGACGCCGAAGGCGTCGTACGGCTGGTTCCGGGACCTGCTGCGGGCCCGGGGATGACGACGGCCGACCGGGCCGTGCCCGCCGTCGACGCCCTGGCCGAACCCGTCGAACGCGTCGGCCGGGGCTGGACCTGCGCCCTGTCGCTGGCCAACGGGGCGATCTGGGTCGGCTGGTACGGCCCGCTGCAGATCCTGCTGGCCTCCCAGGCGAAGGACTTCGCGCCCGGTTCCGGGATGTCCAAGGAGACGATGCTGGCCTGGGTGACGGGGGCGGGCGCGGCGGTGTCGCTGGTCGCGAACCCGTTCTTCGGCGCGCTCTCGGACCGTACGACGGCGCGCTGGGGCCGCCGTACGCCGTGGATCGTGGCCGGTACCGCCGGCGGCGCGGTGTCGCTGCTGCTGCTCGCGGGAGCGGGCGGTCCCTGGACCATGGCGTTCGGCTGGTGCCTGGTGCAGCTGACGCTGAACGCGGCCTTCGCGGCGGTGACGGCGGCGGTGCCGGACCGGGTGCCCCGGATGCAGCGGGGGTCGGTGGGCGGCTGGCTGGGCGCGGCGCAGATCCTCGGCGTGGTCGGCGGTACGGGCCTGGCGACGGTGGCCGGGGGCGTCGGGGCGGGCTACGCGGCGTGCGCGGTGTTCACGGTGGCGGGCGTCCTGCCGTATGTGCTCGCCCACCGGGACCTGCGGCTGCCGGTGGCGTCCCGGCCGCCCTGGTCGTGGCGGGGCTTCCTGGCCGGCTTCCGGCTGAGCCCCCGCCGCCACCCGGACCTGGCCTGGGCCTGGCTGACCCGCTTCCTGATCAACCTCAGCAACGCCCTGGTGCTCCTGTACCTCCTGTACTACCTGCGGGACCGCTTGCACCATCACGACCCGGACCAGGGCGTCCTGATCCTCACCGCGGTGAACGGGGTGACGCTGCTGGCGACGGTGGTGGTCGGCGGGGTCTGGTCGGACCGGGTGGGCCGCCGCAAGCCGTTCGTCATCTGGTCCGGGGTGCTCATGGCGGTCGCGACGGCGGCCCTGTCGGCCTGGCAGACCTGGCCGGGGGCGATCGTGGCGGCGGCGGTGCTGGGCGTCGGCTTCGGGGTGTTCACCTCCGTCGACTTCGCGCTGATGACGGACGTCCTGCCGAAGGCCCTGGACCGGGGCAAGGACCTCGGGGTCGTCAACGTCGCCAACGCCCTGCCCCAGGTCGCCGCCCCCGCACTGGCGGCACCGATCGTCACCCACCTCGGCGGGTACCGCGTCCTCTATCTGGCGGCGGCCCTGATCGGGATGGCGGGAGCGGGGCTGGTGGGGCGGATCCGGGGAGTGGACTGAGCCGGTGTGCGACCGCCCCGGGACTCAAGGGCGCCGCCAGTCGTCCCCGGCCATGTGCGAGCCGGCCATCGGGCCCATCCGCAGCATGCCGCCGTCCACGCTCCAGGAGGCCCCCGTGACGTAGGACGCGTCGGGGCCGGCGAGGAAGGCGATCACGGCCGCGACCTCACGGGCGTCGCCCGGGCGCCCGAGCGGGACGCCGGGGCGGGGCTCGGTGTGCACGTCCGTGTCCTCCTGGCCGGTCATGGGCGTGGCGATCTCGCCGGGCGCCACCGCGTTGACGGTGATGCCGTGCTCGGCCAGTTCCAGGGCCATGACCTGGGTGAGCAGGCCGAGCCCGCCCTTGGCCGCGCAGTACGGGGCCGCGCCCACCCGCGGCTGGTGCTCGTGCACGGAGGTCACGTTGACGATCCGCCCGCCGTCACCCTGCCGGATCATCCTCCGCGCCGCGCGCTGACCGCACAGGAACGGGCCCAGCAGGTCGACGTCCAGGACCTGGCGCACGTCGTCCAGCCCCAGGTCCAGGAAGGGGGTCATGGTGCCCGTACCGGCGTTGTTGACCAGGACGTCGATGCGGCCGAGCTCCTCGCACAGCGCGTCGACCGTGTCCGCGGCCTCGGGAAGCCGGGTCAGGTCCACCTGGGCCACGGCGGCCCGCCGCCCCTTGCCGCGGACCTCCTCGGCGGTCTGTTCGGCGCCCTTCTGGTCGCTGTGCCAGGTGATACCGATGTCCATCCCCGCCTCGGCCAGGCGGACGGCGGTGGCGCGGCCGATACCGGAGTCCGATCCGGTGATCACGGTCACCTTGGACGCGGACGGGGTGGGGGCGGACATACGGGCCTCCCGCGGGGGTGTGCGGTCCTGGACGAGGGGTCGACCGAGGGGCCGACGAGGGATCGCAGTACCCGGGGACGTACCGGGCAAACGGTGGCCGGCGCCTGCCGGGTACTACGGGGCGCCGGCGTCGCGGGCGGCCCACACGGTCGGGTAGTGAGGCCGGAAGCCGAGATCCCGCCGGATCCGCTCGGTGGACATGATTCCGAACCAACGGGTCGGGATCAGTGCGCTTGCGGAGTTCGGCGGGCACCTCGACGCCGTTGAGCCGGCGCCCGGGCACCGAGTCCCACGAGCGCCTCCGGCTCCTGCGGGTCGTGGGACTGCAGGACCTGTCACCGAGCGAGGCTGCGCAGGAAATGTGACTTTAGGAACTATTTGTCCGAAAGCCACCCCTGGTCCCGCATACTGATACGGGCCTTCGCATCCGGCGCGCCTCGGCTAGCATGCGGAGCATCATGCGTTTCGGGCTGCTTCTCCTTAGCTGCCGCGGCGAGGGCCTGTAGTCGAGGCCGACTCCCTCCCCGCGGAGCTTGGCGTTGCGTCGTCGGCCGTCCTTCCGGACCCCATGAGGAGCCCACGCACCATGGCGAACCGCCAGCAGCCCACCTCCATGCCGATCCACAAGTACCGGCCGTACGAGCAGGTCGACATCCCCGACCGCACCTGGCCCGACCAGCGGATCACCAAGGCCCCGCGCTGGCTCTCCACCGACCTGCGCGACGGCAACCAGGCCCTGATCGACCCCATGTCGCCGGTGCGCAAGCGCGCCATGTTCGACCTGCTGGTGAAGATGGGGTACAAGGAGATCGAGATCGGCTTCCCGGCCTCCGGCCAGACCGACTTCGACTTCGTGCGCTCCATCATCGAGGAGGAGGGCGCGATCCCCGAGGACGTGACGATCTCCGTCCTGACCCAGGCCCGCGAGGACCTGATCGAGCGGACCGTCGAGTCCCTGAAGGGCGCGCGGCGCGCCAACGTCCACCTGTACAACGCGACCGCCCCGGTCTTCCGCCGGGTCGTCTTCCGCGGCTCCAAGGACGACATCAAGCAGATCGCTGTCGACGGCACCCGGCTGGTGATGGAGTACGCGGAGAAGCTGCTGGGCCCCGAGACCGAGTTCGGCTACCAGTACAGCCCCGAGATCTTCACCGACACCGAGCTGGACTTCGCCCTGGAGGTCTGCGAGTCGGTCATGGACGTCTGGCAGCCCGGCCCGGACCGCGAGATCATCCTCAACCTGCCCGCCACCGTGGAGCGTTCGACCCCGTCCACGCACGCGGACCGCTTCGAGTGGATGCACCGCAACCTCTCCCGCCGCGAGTTCGTCTGCCTGTCCGCCCACCCGCACAACGACCGCGGCACAGCCGTCGCCGCCGCCGAGCTGGCGGTGATGGCGGGCGCCGACCGCGTCGAGGGCTGCCTGTTCGGCCAGGGCGAGCGCACCGGCAACGTGGACCTGGTCACCCTGGGCATGAACCTCTTCTCCCAGGGCGTCGACCCGCAGATCGACTTCTCCCACATCGACGAGATCCGCCGTACCTGGGAGTACTGCAACCAGATGGAGGTCCACCCGCGCCACCCCTACATCGGGGACCTCGTCTACACGTCCTTCTCCGGCTCCCACCAGGACGCCATCAAGAAGGGCTTCGACGCCATGGAGGCCGACGCGGCGGCTCGCGGCGTCACGGTCGACGACATCGAGTGGGCGGTGCCGTACCTGCCGATCGACCCCAAGGACGTCGGCCGCTCCTACGAGGCGGTCATCCGCGTCAACTCGCAGTCCGGCAAGGGCGGTATCTCCTACGTCCTGAAGAACGACCACAAGCTGGACCTGCCGCGCCGGATGCAGATCGAGTTCTCGAAGATCATCCAGGCGAAGACGGACGCCGAGGGCGGCGAGATCACGCCGAAGGAGATCTGGGACGTCTTCCAGGACGAGTACCTGCCGAACCCGGACAACCCGTGGGGCCGCATCCAGGTCAGGACGGGTCAGACGACCACCGACAAGGACGGCGTCGACACCCTCACCGTCGAGGCCACCGTCGACGGCGAGGACACGGTCCTGACCGGCACCGGCAACGGCCCGATCTCCGCGTTCTTCGACGCCCTGCAGTCCATCGGCATCGACGTACGCCTGCTGGACTACCAGGAGCACACGATGAGCGAGGGCGCCTCCGCGCAGGCCGCCTCGTACATCGAATGCGCGATTGACGGAAAGGTCCTGTGGGGGATCGGCATCGACGCGAATACGACACGTGCCTCGCTGAAGGCGGTCGTCTCCGCGGTCAACCGAGCCGCCCGCTGACCCTCTGACCTCCACGTTCACGGCCCCGTCCGCCTCCTGAGGCGGACGGGGCCGCGTCGTGCACCGGCCATTTCGGCCGAAGATCACGAGGAGGTCTCGTCCGGGGTGCTGACTCCGCCTCAATAATGTGGCTAACATCACGCCAGCAGCGGCGATGATGCCGCGGCGAGGACGGAGGTGCGACGTGCTGCCAGGACGGGGACGCAACGGCCCAGAAGCCCGCAAGGGCCGCATTTCGCAGATCCTCGGCGTCCGTACCGCGTGGACCGCCGTCGGCGACGGCGAGTTCTTCTGCCCCGGCTGCGGGGGCGACCGCAACTACCAGCGCCTCACCGGACGGCGTCGCCTCACCCTCGCCGGCCTGCCGGTCGTGCCGCGCGGGGAGACGGGTCCGGTCGTGGAGTGCGCGGCCTGCGGCCACCACTACGGCACGGACGTCCTGGACCACCCGACCACCACCCGCTTCGCCGCGATGCTCCGCGACGCCGTCCACACCGTGGCCCTGGCAGTCCTCGCCGCGGGCGGCACCTGCTCCCGTACGTCCCTGGAGACGGCCGCCACCGCCGTCCGCTCCGCCGGCTTCGACGACTGCACGGCGGACGGGCTCAGCGCCCTGGTCGACGCCGTGGCCGCGGACACCGGCCGGGTCTGCGGCGAACCGGGCGGCGGCGCGAGCCTGGCCATAGAGCTGCACGAGGCCCTGGACCCGCTCGCCCCGCACCTCGCCCCCACCGGCCGCGAGTCGATCCTCCTCCAGGGCGCCCGCATCGCCCTCGCCGACGGCCCCTACACCCCTGCGGAACGCGACGTCCTGGCCACGGTGGGCGCGGCGTTGACGATCTGCTCGCAGGACGTGACGCGCCTGCTCGCGGCGGCCCGCACGGTGTCGTAGTCGGCACGACGGGGCAGCGGTCACCCGGTCCGGTTCCGGCGCATTCCCCCGACCGACCCGAGTGACCGTCACAGCAGCCCGGCCGCCGCGAGATGCTTCCCGACCCGCTCCCGCTCCTCCTGCGTGAGCGGCACCTGTGGCTCCGCCGTCGCCGGGCACGCGATCACCCCGCGCAGATGCAACGCCGCCTTGAACGCGCCCAGCGCCGACGAGCTCGCGCCCATCCGGGCCGGGTCCCCGACGCCGACCATGCCGTACAGCGCGCACAGCCGCTCCTGCTCCGCCCGCGCCGCCTCCCAGTCGCCCGCGCGGCACAGCCGGTCCAGGCGGACATAGCCCTCCGGGTCCACGTTCGCCAGCCCGGGCACCGCCCCGTCGGCGCCCAGCGCCAGTGCCGAGTCCACGACCAGCTCCGAACCCGTCAGCGCGCTGAACCCGGTGAGCGCGGGACGCGACCGCACCCCCGTCACGACCGTGCGCAGACCGGCCAGGTCGCCGCTTGAGTCCTTCAGCCCGGCCAGCGTCCCGTCCGCCGCCAGCTCCAGCACCAGCTCCGGGCCCAGCTTCACGTGCACGGAGACGGGGATGTCGTAGGCGACGACCGGCACGGGGGAGCGGTGGGCGACCAGCCGGTAGTGCCGGGCGATCTCCGCGGGGTGCGTCCGTGTGTAGAAGGGCGCCGTCACGACGACCGCGTCCGCGCCCGCCCGTGCCGCATACGCCACGTGGTCCAGCACCCGCGGTGTCGTCATGTCGATGGCCCCGGCCAGTACCGGCACCTGCCCGGCGACATGGGCCACCACCGACTCGACCACGACAGCGCGCTGACGGTCCGTGAGGTGGGCGGCCTCGGCGGACGACCCCAGCACGAACAGGGCATCCACCCCGCCGTTCAGCAGATGGTCCACCAGCCGCAGCAGAGAGGGCACATCCACCTCGCGGTCCGGTGCCAAGGGGGTGCAGACGGGCGGGATTACTCCGGTCAGCGGGGCGGGGAAGGGCATCGGGGCTCCCGGACGTGTTCCTGTTCCCGGCGCGGCGCCGGCCACGGCGGTGGCCGTCGGGGGCCGGGACGGCCGACGTGTTCGGCTCGGAGGCGGCTCGCCCCCTCCCCAGGATGGTGGCAGCGAGAGCGCCGGCCGACGGCCGCCGACGGCCACCGCCGTGGCCGGCGCCGCGCCCGCCCCCGCGGGCCCGCCGGCCGACACTGGACCGATGAGCGATCCCGAACCGGACGACGGCGGCAGCGGGGCCGACGGCGGAGGCTGGGACCCCGGGGCTCCCGGCGTCCTGCGACTGCCGTCCGGGCGGCTGGTGCGCGGGCGGGGCCTGCGGCGGCCCGTGCCGGACGGGCCCGCGCCCACGTACGGGCTGTATCTGCTCGGCGGGCGGCCCCCGGACGTGCCCTGGGCCTGCGACTGGCTGCGGTGGCCCGACTTCCGGCTGCCCAGCAGCCGTGGCGAGGCCCGGCGGCTGCTGACCGAGGCATGGGAGCGGGCCGCACACGGGCGCGTCGAGGTCGCCTGCGGCGGGGGACGCGGCCGTACCGGTACCGCGCTCGCCTGCCTCGCCGTACTGGACGGCGTGCCGCCGGAGCGGGCCGTGGCCTATGTGCGCGCCCACTACGACCGGCATGCCGTGGAAACACCCTGGCAGCGGAGGTACGTACGGCGCTTCACAGGCCGAGCGTCATGATGAGCCGGTCCTCTCCGGCCCCGAAGTAGTCCTTGCGCACCCCCTCGTCGGACGAGAAGCCCAGCGACCGGTAGAGCATGATGGCGGCCGCGTTCGCCGGCTCCACCGTCAGCCGCACCTCGCGCACCTCCTCGGCCCGCAGCCGGCGCAGCACCTCCAGCATCAGCCGCCGGCCGAGCCCGCGCCCCCGCTGGTCCCGGGTGACGCCGAGGCTGACGATCCAACTCCGGTAGCGGTCTGGCGTGGTGACGTACAGGACGTACCCGTGCAGGCTCCGCCCGTCGTCCAGCACCAGCAGACAGTCCCCGTGCAGGTCGAACAGCTGGCGCAGCACGAAGTAGGGGTACGGCTCGTCGGGGAACGCCTCCCGGTCCACCCGCACCAGTTCGGGCAGGTCGTCCTCCGTCACCCCCCGCATCGTCAGGGGGCGGTCGACGAACGCCCGGTCGTGGAACAGAGCCGGTCCGGTCGGCCCGCCACGCGACGGGAAACGTTCCTCTGGAAACACAGTCATGCCGCCCCCCTGCGGAATGGAGTCAAGCGCGGGTGACCATCCGTACGGGTGGTACGAGTGGGACGCGCGCTGTCTGCCGTTCGGGTATGTTCGACAGATTTCCGACCATCTTGAGCGGGACGATCCGGCCCCTTCAAGGCAGGATCAGGTCCAATAAGTCGTTCGCCCCGATGCGCCCCCGGTGCGCCCCAAGTGGCCTAACTGCGTCGCCCGGTTGGCCCAAGGGGGATCCCGCCCGGTCTTCCGATTGGTACGCTCGACCAATGACCTTCAGATCGCCGGGGGACGTGCAGCTGAATGCGGACGTATCATGGGCCGCATTCGACCCCATTGCCTACGTTGAGCACAATTACCGCGGCCTGCAGGCGGAGGACGCGGAGATCCTTCAGATCGTGGGCGATCATTTCGGCGATCATTTCCAGGGACGTGACACCACCCACGTTTCGGGCATCGATGTCGGGGCCGGCGCGAACCTCTACCCGGCGCTCGCCATGCTCCCCTGGTGCGACGAGATCACCCTCTACGAGCGCTCGCCGTCGAACGTCCGCTACCTCGAGAGCCAGGTCGCCTCCTACGACGGGAACTGGGACCAGTTCTGGGACCTCCTGCGCAAGAACGAGGCATACGGCGCACTGGAGTTGGACCCGCGCGCCAGGTTCCGGGACGTGGTCCGGGTCCAGTCGGGCAACCTCTTCGACCTGGTGCGGCACCAGGGCCGCTGGTCCATGGGGACCATGTTCTTCGTGGCGGAGTCGATGACCACCTCGCACGCGGAGTTCGCCCGCGCCGTCGAGTGCTTCCTGCGCGCCCTCGCCCCAGGTGCACCCTTCGCCGCCGCTTTCATGGAACATTCGTCCGGGTATCACGCGGGCAAGCATTTCTTCCCGGCGTGCGACGTGGGAGAGTTGGAGGTGTACGAGAGTCTCGTGCCTTTCGCGGGCGAGTTCAAGACCATGCGTCTCAAGGCTTCGGCCGCCGTGCGTGAAGGCTATTCGGGAATGATCGTCGCCTACGGCTGGAGGAATTCGGAGTCCGACATTCCGGAGTCCGATATTCCGGCCGTTTGAGGACCGCATCGTCGCAACAGAAGACGGCACGTCCTCCAATCATGGCAACGCGGCCTGTGTGAGGGGCATGGGATGCAGATCAAGCCACGCCAGCATCTGCTGGACATCTGGCAGGCGATCGCCCGCCACTCGTTCGACGGCGGGGAGTGGACCTGGGGCAAGCGGGGCGGGGAAAGCAGCGTCGCCGACGCCGAGCGCCTGCTCTGCATCCTGTACCCGGCCACGGAGATCCCCGCCTTCCGCCTGGACGACCCGGACACCACACAGGACGACGTCCAGAGGGTGATGAAGCGGGCCGGCGGGCGCCTGGAGATCCCCGCGAACCTCGTCACGGCCACCGCCGAGTTCATGCGCAGGCACACCGACGAGAAGAGACCCACGTTCGCCGGCGGCCACTACTTCGTGTCCGGGGACCAGGACCGCGACCTCACCCAGGAACAGCGCGACCTCGGAGTCGTCGACTCGTACTCCATGTCGATCACCCTGTGCCTGGCCACCCTCGGCTTCCTCAAGATCTACGAGTCCAAGACCCGGCGCGGCGACGTCCTGGAGACCATCCAGGAAGTGCGCACCGCCACCAGCAACCGTCTCACCGCCGCCATGGTGAGCCTGCTGCGCTCCTTCACCATCAACGTCTTCGACACCGACTCCTCCCAGGGGCGCACGCTGTGCGAACTCCTCGGCCAGGGACGGCTGTCGCAGCGGCATGTGCTGCGCAGGTTCCAGGACCGCTTCGAGGCACTGCGCGCCTCGATCGTCGAGAGCTTCGTCCTCGGTGTCGACGTCGAGGAAGGCCTCAAGGACCCCAACCAGCTCTTCGAGTGCGGCTGGGGCTGGAGCATCGTCAGGGACGCGCCCGAGGTCCCGACCGACGAACCCATCGGGCCGCAGCCCCAGGGCGTCGCCAACCCGGTGCCGTACCTCTACTTCACCGTGGTCGCCCTCGACGGCATCCAGGACCTCTTCTCCGACCGCACCCTCACCCTCGGCCTGCTCAACCCCGAACAGCAGCGGCTCGCCGAGGCGTTACGACTGCGCTGGGAGATCACCCAGCAGTTCTGGTCCGGCATCGCGCGCTTCGGCGGCGACCGCTGGCCCCTCGAGGACATCCCCTGGCGCACCACCGGCCAGAAACTCGAATCCGAGTACTTCTCCCTCTCCGTCGCTGCCATCCTCGTCCACGACCTGATGCGGCGCCGCGCCACGGACGACGACCTGACCCGCACCGTCAGCGTCATGGAACGCCTCGCCGAGCGCGGTCGCATCACCAGCCGCATGACCCAGGACGACCCCATGGTCCGGCTGCACCACCCCGGCGTCACCCTGCCGCTGCAGGGCAGCGAGAGCGTCGGACCGCCCATGCAGTGGATCATGAGCGACTTCTCCGCGCAGCTGCTCAAGCGGACCATCCAGCTGTGCACGCTGTCCCGCAACCTGGGTTCGCACGACCGGCTGCTCCGGCTCGCCGAGGACATCTTCGACCACCTGTGGCGGCGCCGGATCGGCGACGGCGAGGGCACTGGCCTGTGGGACAACGTCCACGCCGCCTACCCCGAGACGCCGGCCTACGAGGGGCAGGTGTCCTGGAGCGTCACCGAGCGCGTCACCGAGGTGATGGTCCAGGTCCACCAGATGTACAAGCAGCCCCCCATCCGGAGCAGCGAACTCACCGTGCTGGCCCGCGCGTTGCTGAGCGAGTCCACCCACCTCCTCGGCAACGAGCAGATGGAGCCCGCGCCGGCCTCCGAGGGCAACCGCGGCATGGAACTCAGGAGCATCGAGGTCAAGTTGCGCCGCGCCCGCAAGCTCGTGGACGAACAACCCGGCACCGCCTGCTCGTTGACCCTCGACGTCCTCGGACAGCTCGACGCTCTCGCCCGGGCCCGCGAAGCCGCGGCCCAGGGGGTGTGACCGTGCTCGTCTTCGCGGCCTCCGACAAGGGGGGCACAGGCCGTTCCGTCACCAGCGCCAACCTCGCCTACCACCGTGCGCTGGCCGGCGACGACGTCTGCTACCTGGACTTCGACTTCGGCTCGCCCACCGCGGCGGCCGTCTTCGACGTACCCGACGCCCGCCGGGCCGCCGAGGACCGCGGCCTGCACTCCTACCTGACCGGCGAGGTCGGCGAACCGGCCCGCATCGACGTCTGGGCCGACACCGAACACCCGGTGCTGCGCAACCGGCCCCCCGGCTCCGGCAGCCTGGTGCTGATGCCCGGTGACGTCAGCGGCGGCGAGTTCGCCACCACCGACGCCACCCTGCGCCGCTGCGTCGACCTCCTGCTGCGGCTCAACGGCGAGTTCGACATCATCGTCGTCGACCTCAGCGCCGGCCGCAGCTACGCCGTCGACATGGCCCTCGAGGCCACCTCGCAGCGCGAGCTGCGCGGTGTCCTGGCACGCTGGCTGGTCTTCCACCGGTGGACCCGCCAGCACGTGGCGGCCGCGGCGAGCCTGGTCTACGGCAGGCGCGGCATCGTCGCCGGCGGGGTGGCCCGAGGGCACGACGAGGAGGGGCTGCGGAACGTCATCCGGTTCGTCCGTGCCGCCGTACCCGACCCCGAGTCCGCGCTGTGGTCGCAGGTGTCGGCGACCCAGTCGGCGTGGATGCGCGCCTGCGACCGCGACCTGAAGCAGATGTCCTCCAACCTCGGCATCGGCTACACCCAGGTCCTCGGCTCCGTGCCGCTGGAGCCCGTCCTGCAGTGGCGCGAGCAGCTCATCACCGACGAGGACGTCCTCGACAGCCAGATCGCCAACCGGGAGACGTGGGAGGCACTGAGCGAACTGGCGAACCGGCTGACCGACGACAAGTACTGGGAGCAGCCGTGACGGAAGCCGTGTTCCGCGAGACCACCGCAGAGCCCCGCACCCAGTCCGTACCGCTCGCCCACCTCTCCCTGGAACTCGGCCACCTCTACATGGAGGACTTCGAGGCCGGGCCCGAGCGGCTGCGAGAGCACTTCGCCGAGGTACGGATCTGGGTGGAGGCCGCCCGGGCCGCCGCCGCCCGCCGCACCGGCGGCAGGCGGCCCCGCATCAGCACCTGCTTCCTCATCGACGACTACTTCACCCGCTTCTCCACTCCCGCCGAGCTCGTCCCCGTGGTGCTTCAGGAGGCCGAGCGGGCCGGTCTCGTCATCGACTACCTGGCCCGCGAGTCGGGCTGCGCCGTCGCGGACAAGATCGAGCTCGCCGAGGCCGTGATGCACCGCCTCGTCGAGTCGCCCCCGCCGGGCAGCTACGGCTCCCGCCCGCCCGTCAGCCAGACCGGCTGGCTCGCCAACGGGCAGCGCAGCCCCGGCTCGCGCAGCGCCATGGGGGAGATCACCGGCTGGCAGCCGCCCCAGGAGACCGCCGCCCGCAACCACTCCGTGTTCATGGACGTCGAGCTGTGGTCCGAGAAGGACGGACAGCGGCTGTGGTCCTGCCCGTTCCTCGCCGCCGTCTGGCAGCTCGCCCGCCTCGGCCTGCTGCGCCACCTCGGCGAACCCGTCCTCGTACCGCGCCCCTGGAACGGCCGGGACTTCCCCCACGAGTGGGACCGGCTGCCGCCGCTGATCCAGCTCAACCCGGCGGCGGCGCCGTTCAGCGCGTACCGCACCTGCACCCTGATGGCCAACCGCTTCCTCGCCGTCGAGGACGCCGTACGGCTCATCCTCGACCAGATAGACGTCGACTCGGGCGCGCTCAAGCAGGTCGCCGAGCGCTCCGCCCGCGAGGGCGCGGCGGTGCCGGACGCGGTCGCGCAGCGCGCCACGTACGTCTTCTACGAGGAGCCCGCCGGCGCCCTCCCCGCCGAGGGGAGCTGAGATGCCGGCCGGGGGACAGTCGGCGCGCCCGGTGCTCGCCTGCGGTGAGGTGCGGACCTGTCTGCTGCCGTCCTTCCACGCCCTGGACGGCCGGGCCGCCGCCCAGTTGCTGAGGCTGCGCGCGGACGAACAGGTCCGGGTCTCCGAGCGGCCCAACCTGTACGCGCTGTCCCCGGACGTCCTCACCGGCGTGGACTGCCGGCTGCCCACCTCCAACGGCGCCAAGGTACGCGCCGTCGGCACGGTGGCCGCCCGCGCCGCGCTCACCGAGGGCCGCGTCCTGCAGGCCACCGCCTACTTCAGCGCCCCGTCCGCCGGCCCCGACACGCGCCGCCCCTGGGGCCACTACCTCGTCAGGCCCGGCCTGGTCGAACCCTTCGGGAAGCTCCCCGAACAGGCCACCGCCGAAGGCGTCCTGCGCGGCGGCGCACGGGGCGAACTCGACCTGGGAATGATCGCCGAGGGCCTGCTCGCCCAGCTGCTGCGCCACCCGCTGCTCGACCACAAGGCACCCTTCAAGTCCCGGCGCACCCATGTGCGCTGGGTCGCGCGACGCGCCCCGGACGGCGAGGGACCGTCGCTTCAGCGATTCACCCTCGCCGAGCACGGGCTGCGGACCGTGGAACTGAGGCTTCCGGAGGACGTCCCGGCCGCCGCGGCCGCCGGCCTGTGCGAGGACCTCGCCCTGCACGACTGGCTGCTGACGACCGTCGTGCACATGCTGGACAGCAGCCGGCTCGGTGCGGCGGACGGCCCCGCGGCCGTCCTCGCGCTGCGCCCGGCCGTCGATCACCTGCTGCATCTGTGGATGCCGCGCGCACACGTGGACCGCACCCTGGGTCACCTGTGGGACGTGCTGGAACGGGAGCCGGGGTTCACCCGTCAGTGGCAGACCCTGGTCCAGCGCATCCGTGACCAACTGGCCGTCCAGGCCATTCCGTTGCTGCACGAGGCACTGAGCACACGCTGAAGGGCGGCACGAACCGACAATCGCGACGGGGGAGAGGCGACATGACCGGATCGTCAGGAGCGTCATCAGGGGAAGCACGCAGGGCGTCCAGGAGCGAGGAGGGGCAGCGCTCACCGAACCTGTTACGGAAGACACTGGTCACGGCGGTGGTGGCCGCCGCCACCTACTTGCTCACCAACGTCCTCAACCAGGACAAGAACGAGGTGTGGCAGCTGACCGTGTCCGTCGTTCTCGGTGGCGCGGCGCTGATCATCCAGTACCTCGTGGACTTCGAGCAGCGGCTGAACTCGATGGAGCAGGGTCTGGACAAGTACCACCTGGAGATGCGGAGGGAGGTCGAGGGGGCCTTCGCGCGGATCAGTGAGGCGACCGAGCTGTTCAGCGAGGTGGACCGCTCGGTGCTGCGGTCCGACGGCGTGGCCCGGCTGGCCCGCGCCTACACACATGTGGGCCGCCAGGAGTCACAGCTGGTGAAGGACTTCGCCCAGGACCGGATCGCCCAGCTCGCGTCCACGATGGAGAGCCTGAGCCGGGGCAGCACGGACTGCCCGGGCGAGGAGCACGACTGGCTGATCTCCCTCACCGCGTGCTGCACGCGCACCCTAGAGGCCACCAGCACCCCCGTGGACCGCGACTTCTGGACCAGCGAGCCCGCCAACCGCTATCTGAAGGCACAGGAGGAGGCCGTCAAGCGGGGAGTGCGGGTACGGCGGCTGTTCCTCGTGAAGAATCCGCTGGAACGCACCGAGGAGCTGGAGGAACTCTGCCGCAGCCAGCGGGACCTGGGCATCGACGCACGCATCGCGGTCCGCTCGGAACTGCCGCAGCGCGCCCGCCTCACGCTCACGAACGACTTCATCGTCTTCGACGGGCAGCTCTGCTACGAGATAGAGCCGGACGTGGACGTCGTGCCGGCCAAGACCCTTCTGAAGATGACACCCGCACACGTCCAGGAGCGCATGAAGCGGTTCAACGTCCTGTGGGAGGCGACCGAGCCCACCGGGCCGGACCCCCTGCCCGCACCGACCGCCGCGTCCGGCTGAGCGGCAGGCCGCACGTCACGCGTCACACGCCGCACGTCACACGCCGCGGCGTCCACGGTGTTCTCCGGGCGGCGCTGCTCCGCCGGCCCGCTCCGGGGACAGGTCCTGGGTTCCGATCACCGAGAGCAGTTCCAGTTGGGCGGCGCCCTCGGTGCCGGGCGGCGCGGAGAACCACAGCAGGCGCTGGCGGCCGTCCTCGCTGAAAACAGGCTGTGGCAGTCCAGTTCGATGACGCCGAGGGCGGGGTGGACGATCCGCTTGTGGTCGCTGCGGCGCAACGCGACGTCGTGGGTCTCCCAGAGGCCGGAGAACTCCGGACTGCGCCGGCGCAGCGTGGCCACCAGCCGGGTCACCTCGGTGTCACCGGCCCGCCGGGCGGCGACCGCCTGGAGGTCGGCGACGAAGACGCGGGAGTGGTGCGGGTGGTCCTCGGCGGGGTAGATCCCGCGGGCGTCCGGATCGGTGAACCAGCGGTACACGAAACTCGCCTCCAGGCCGCGCACCGCCGGGGCAGGGCCGAGGAGCGCGACGGCCAGGGGATTCTGTGAACCAGGCGATTTGGGTGCTCGCCTGCCATGGGCCCGCCGAGGGGCGTCCCTTGGTCGATCGCATCAAAGGGTCGACGCTGCACAACCTGAAGGAGTTGCGCCCCGGGTCGACGGGGCGCAGTGAGGTGCGCGTTCTGTTCATGTTCGACCCCTGGCGCTCCGCGATCCTTCTGGTGGCGGGAGACAAGGCCGGAAACTGGAACGCTTGGTACGACGAGGCGATCCCTTTGACCGAGCGTCGCTACGCGGAGTACCTGGCTGATCGGAAGAAGGAGTCGGGGAAGTGAGCGGATACACCAACTGGTCGGCCAGTGGGCACCGTGAGCGGGCTGAGGAACTGGCGGGTGGTGAGGGCGCCTTTCTCGAGGGTGCCCAGAAGCTGCTGGCTGAGGCGAGGGCCTGGAGGCTCGTCGAGATGCGTCAGGAGCGGGGCTACACCCAGGCGCAGGTGGCCGAGCGTATGGGCGTGAGCAAGGGCCGGGTCTCGCAGATCGAGAGCGGTCAGGTCTCCGGTACGGACGTCGTGGCGAGGTATGTCGAGGCGCTGGGCGGGAGTCTGGTGATGGTCGCGGTCTTTGCGGACGGGGAGTTGCGGAAGGTCGGCTGACGTCTGCTGACCGAGCTTCGGGTCGGCCACCCCGCGCGGCCGCTCTCGCCGTCAACGCGTTCGTACGAGGAAGACGTCCCCTCGCTGATCCCCGGGCCGTATCAGCGGTGCGCTTCGGGTCCCCGTCCAACGACCGCCTGACGCTCACTGGGGAAATCCGGTGAGGCCTGTGAGGCTCCTGTGAGAAGGTGCTGACGACCACGCGGCACATGACATGTGCTGTTCAGCAGATCGCAGGGGGAGCATTCATGATCAATGCCCGACGTCGGCGTGCGTTCCGGGGCGCACTGGCCGCCACCGCCGCCACCGCCGTCACGGCCGTGCTGGCCGCCACGGCCGGTACGGCCTTCGCCTCCGGCGACCCGGCCGGGGCCGCCCGGACGCGTGCCGCATCCGGGCCCCGGCACCAGGCCCGCGACGTACAGAGCCTGGGGCCGCGCGTCCGTGCGGACGGCCCGGTGCAAACGCCCAGCTTCCCGCTGACCGCCGTTCACAAGCGGACCGCCGAGCTGTACTTGTACTTCACGGACGACAAGGGCGGCTTCAGGCCCCGCGAAGACGTGGGGGTCACGTTCGAGGCCTTCGCCGGCTCGATCGATGTCGACAACGACAAGGACGGGTACAGCGACGGCACCTGGTACCTCTACAAGGACGGGAAGCTGGACTTCGACTGGATCGACGACCAGCTCGACTCGCACACCAAGCACGTCGGCACGGGCTGGAACGTCTACACCACGGTCCTCTCTCCCGGGAACCTCGGCGGCGCCAAGGAGGCCGACCTCATCGGCGTCGACAAGGCCGGTGTTCTGTGGGAGTACCTCGCCCACCCGGACGGCACCCTCACCTCGCGGAAACGTATCGGCGCAGGCTGGGACCAGTACACCCAGATCGCCGGCCAGGGTGACCTGACCGGTGACGGCAAGGCCGACATCGTCGCCCGGGACAAGTCCGGCGTTCTCTGGCTCTACAAGGGCACCGGCGACTACCAGGCCCCCTTCGCGCCCCGTACGAGGATCGGCGCCGGCTGGAACACGTACGACCGGCTGCTGTCGGTCGGCGACCTCGACGCCGACGGCAAGCCGGACCTGATCGCGCGCAAGCCGAACGGCGACCTGTTCCGGTACTCGGGCACGGGCGACACCCGGGCCGTGTTCCTGAAGCCGGTGAAGATCGGCAGCGGGTTCCAGATCTACAACCTGCTGTAGCTGTACGGACCGGCAGGACCGGACCGGCCGTTGCCTCCGCCTCGGTGACGGCCCGGTTCGGCGTCTCCTGGGAACTGGACCTGCCCGTGTCAGCCACTCAAGGTGACACCGGTCCGGACCGAAGGCGAAGGGGAGAACATGTCCCAGAACGGTGATATCGACACTCGTGGAGCAAACAAGGCGTCCGCTCTGGCGGTGGGGCAGGTCCTCACGGCAGAGCGCACCATTCTGGCTGAGGACATCGCGGCCTTCGCCTCCCTGGTGGGCGACGAGGGGCGCCACCACATCCCGGCTGACGGGCCGGTCATGGCGCACGGGCTGCTGACAGCCTCGTTGGCGACGCAGATCGGCGGCCGACTGGACTACATCGCCCGTCGGATGAGCTGGGAGTTCCTCAAGCCCGTCTGGGAAGGGGACACCATCACCGCACACGTGACAGTGCGGGCACTGGAACGGAAACGGGCCGGGATGAGGATCGAGTTCGGCATTGTGATCGTCAACCAGGACGGCGACGAGGTGCTGCGCGGGGACAGCACGGGCGTTGTGCGCGACCAGGGAGTGCGTGAAATCCCCGGGCGGACGGGCGACGCCTGAGACCGTGCCTGCTGGGCAGACTGACCGGCATGGCGACCTACGACACGCTCGGCGCGACGTATGCCCGGACACGGCAGCCTGATCCGCGGATCGGCGCGCAGATCCGCACCGCACTCGGCGACGTCAGGGACGTGATCAACGTCGGCGCGGGCACCGGCTCGTACGAACCGCCGCAGACGGTCCTCGCGGTGGAACCCAGCCAGGTCATGATCGCCCAGCGCCCGCCGGGATCCGCACCGGCCGTGCAGGCCGTCGCGGAACGCCTCCCGCTGCGTGACGGTGCCGCCGACGCCGTGATGGCCCTGCTCACCGTCCACCACTGGTCCGACCTGGCGGCCGGAATCAAGGAACTGCGCCGGGTCGCCCGCCGCCGCATCGTCATCCTGACCTGGGACCAGCGCATCTTCCGCGAGCGGTTCTGGCTCGTACGGGAGTACCTGCCGGAGGCGGCCGCGTTCGACGACACCCGCGCCGTCCCCACCGACCGACTGGCTGACCTGCTCGGCGGGGCGCGCCAGGAACCGGTCCGGGTCCCCCATGACTGCGTGGACGGATTCGGCGCCGCATACTGGCGCCGCCCCAGCGCCTACCTCGACCCGCAGGTGCGGGCGGGAGTCTCCCTGTTCGCCCAGACCGGCGAAGACGCCCTCGCGCCCGGCCTGACCCGGCTCGCGGAGGACCTGGCGACCGGCCGCTGGCACACACGCCACGCCGAGCTGCTCACGCTCGACAGCATCGACGTCGGGTACCGGCTGCTCGTGTCCGACCGCTGACCCGCGGTGTCCGCGCACGAGCGCCGTCCAGGCGGCCTCGATCAGGGCCAGGGACGCCGTGGGCGAGAGCGCGGCGGCCCTGGGCAGATCGTATGGTCGGCGAGCGTCACCGCGCTCGCGTACTCCGCCGTCTGCGACAACCCCGGCACCGACGTCGGCGCGAACTCGCAGATCTTCGTGGCCGTCCGCTCGAGCTCAACCACCTGAGCGAAATAATCCGCGTGCCTCGCGTCATCAATGAGCTTTCGCCACGTCCGCTCGAAAAAGCCCTCGGTTTGCAGGACCTCGTCAATCCGCTGTGCCACGTCCAACTGAGGTTTGCGAATCGCCTGTTCGAATTGGCCGATGCGGCCGCCCGAGACGAAAACACGCGCCCCCAGCGACGCCTGGGTGAATCCGGCGTTCTCCCGTCGCCGCTTCAGCTCGGCGCCGAAGAACTCCCACGCCGCCTGCCGTGCACCGTTGGCCATGGCTCAACCCGCCCCTGCTGCCTCGCACTTGTAGGGCACAGACACCTGTCGAGTGTAGATGCAGAGCGTCACCATGGAGATGCGAAGCGTGAAATTGCATGGGGAAGGGGAGCACGGTGACTGCAGCACACGTATCACTCGGGGGACGAGACTCGGCGCACCGCGTCGAAGAGGCGGAGGAGACAGTGAAGGAATTGCGGGCTGCGCTCGCGAGCGTCGGAATCACATTGCCGTCGCTCCGGCTCGACCCGGCAAGTCTGGCGCGGGAGACACCCTGTCCGCTGGTGGAATTGGGCGGCTGTTCCGTCGATGTCGCCGCTCGGCTCGCGGCGGCGCTGCGGGCGCTGCCGGCGGCGGAGGCGCGATGAAGAAGAAGCCGCCGATCGGGTCGTACGCCGTCGACACCCGTACCGGGAGGGTGGGCATCGTCATGGGGCACGAGGGCCCGTACGTACAGCTGAGACCGTACGGCGGGGGCAAGGAGTGGGACGTCGAACCGGAGGCCGTGCGCCCGGCGACCCAGGCCGAGCGTCTGCGGGCCGCGACGGCGTACGCCAACGCACGCAGCCGCGGTGAGGTCCCTTGAGGACCCGGCCCGAGCCGGGCCCGCCGTAGGCGAGAATGGACCCCATGAGTCTGTTCCGCGACGACGGCATAGTGCTGCGCACCCAGAAGCTGGGTGAGGCGGACCGGATCATCACGCTGCTCACGCGTGGTCACGGACGTGTACGCGCCGTGGCCCGCGGGGTGCGCCGGACGAAGTCGAAGTTCGGGGCCAGGCTGGAGCCGTTCTCGCACGTGGACGTGCAGTTCTTCGTGCGCGGGAGCGAGCTGGTCGGGCGGGGGCTGCCGCTGTGCACCCAGAGCGAGACCATCGCGCCGTACGGCGGTGGGATCGTCACCGACTACGCCCGGTACACCGCCGGGACCGCCATGCTGGAGACCGCCGAGCGGTTCACCGACCATGAGGGGGAGCCGGCCGTCCAGCAGTATCTGTTGCTGGTCGGTGGCCTGCGGACGCTCGCCCGTGGTGAGCACGCGCCGCACCTCGTCCTGGACGCCTTCCTGCTGCGCTCCCTCGCCGTCAACGGCTACGCGCCCAGCTTCAGCGACTGCGCGAAGTGCGGCATGCCCGGGCCGAACCGCTTCTTCTCGGTCGCCTCGGGCGGTTCCGTGTGCGCCGACTGCCGGGTGCCCGGCAGCGTCGTACCCTCGCCGCAGGCCCTGGAACTGCTCGGCGCGCTGCTGACGGGAGACTGGGAGACCGCGGACGCGTGCGAGGCGCGGTACGTCCGGGAGGGCAGCGGGCTCGTGTCGGCTTATCTGCACTGGCACCTGGAGCGGGGGCTGCGCTCGCTCCGGTACGTGGAAAAGTAGGCGGCACAGCTACGCAGCGACAGAGCTGGACAGCGACAGAGCGAAGAACCGAGGAGCGAGAAGCACATGGCCGTACGCGGGTTTCTGGGCCGCCAGCGCCGGGAGTACAGGACGCCGGAGCCGCACCCGTCCGGCGCGCGGCCGCCGAAGCTCCCCGGGGAGCTGGTCCCGAACCACGTGGCGATCGTCATGGACGGCAACGGGCGCTGGGCCAAGGAGCGCGGCCTGCCCCGCACCGAGGGCCACAAGGTCGGTGCCGAGCGGGTGCTGGACGTGCTGCAGGGCGCGATCGAGATGGGCGTGGGGAGTATTTCCCTCTACGCCTTCTCCACCGAGAACTGGAAGCGCTCGCCCGAAGAGGTGCGCTTCCTCATGAACTTCAACCGCGACTTCATCCGCAAGACCCGCGACCAGCTCGACGAACTCGGCGTGCGGGTGCGCTGGGTGGGCCGTATGCCCAGGCTGTGGAAGTCCGTCGCCAAGGAGCTCCAGATCGCCCAGGAGCAGACCAAGGGCAACGACCGGCTCACGCTGTACTTCTGCATGAACTACGGCGGCCGCGCGGAGATCGCCGACGCGGTGCAGGCCATCGCGGAGGAGGTCAAGGCCGGCCGGCTCGACCCGTCGAAGATCTCCGAGAAGACGGTGGCGAAGCACCTGTACTACCCGGACATGCCGGACGTCGACCTGTTCCTGCGGCCGAGCGGTGAGCAGCGCACCTCCAACTACCTGCTGTGGCAGAGCGCCTACGCCGAGATGGTCTTCCAGGACGTGCTGTGGCCGGACTTCGACCGGCGCGACCTGTGGCGGGCGTGCGTGGAGTACGCCTCCCGCGACCGCCGCTTCGGCGGCGCGATCCCCAACGAGGAGCTGCTGGCGATGGAGGGCAGGCAGGAGTAGGCCCGGGGGCCGGCTGTCCGGCCCTGCGGTTGCGATCACGGCTCGTCACCGAAGGAGCGGGGAGGGGCCGTGACCGGACAGACCGTGGAGCAGCGCGGGACCGCCGTAGTCGGCCCACGCCAGTCGTACGTCGGCGTGGGCGCTCGTCGTCCACACACCCGCCTCGCCGATGGTGCTCCTCAAGCGCGGCGCGCGCACCCCGGAGGACGTGGACCGGCTGCGCGCCCTGCTGGACCGCCACCCGCCCCGCGTATGAGCCCCGCTCAGTCCCCGGCCGCAGCGCACTCCGCGCACGTGCCGAAGATCTCCACCGTGTGGGCGACGTTGACGAAGCCGTGCTCTGCCGCGATCGCCTCCGCCCACTTCTCCACCGCGGGGCCCTCGACTTCGACGGCCTTGCCGCAGACGCGGCAGACCAGGTGGTGGTGGTGTTCGCCGGTCGAGCAGCGGCGGTAGACGGACTCACCGTCGGAGGTGCGCAGGACGTCGACCTCGCCGGCGTCGGCGAGGGACTGCAGGGTGCGGTAGACCGTCGTCAGGCCCACCGAGTCGCCCTTGTGCTTGAGCATGTCGTGGAGCTCCTGCGCGCTGCGGAACTCGTCGACCTCGTCGAGGGCCGCCGCGACAGCGGCACGCTGCCGGGTGGCGCGGCCCTTCACGGGCGGTCCTGCGGTGGTCACCGGTTGCCTCCTTCTTGACGGCTCGTTCGCCTGCGGGGCGCTGTGAGCCGGTGCCGAGACCGGGACCGGCTCAGTCCTCCGGGCCTCCGCGAGCCCACGATCCCAACCCGGCGCGCCCCTTCGGCTCTCCGCGCCTGACGTCTGTGCCCTGCCGGGCCATTGTGCCAGTCCGGCCTGTGCGCGGTCAGACTCCGACCTCGTCGCCGGCCCCCCGAGTGGCCGGAATCGCGCACTCTGCGGGGTCCCCGGAGGGCTGCGCGGCGGCGAGCGCCCGCGCGCGTCGCCGGGCCAGCGGAGTGGCGAGGGCGGTGAGTGCGATGAACGCGGCGATGGTCAGCAGCACGATCGTCGCGCCGGGCGGCACGTCCTGGTAGTACGACGTGATCGTGCCGCCGAGGGTGACGGTCACGCCGATGGCGACCGCGATCGCGAAGGTCGCCGCGAAGCTGCGGCCGAGCTGCTGCGCGGCCGCCACCGGGACCACCATCAGCGCGGAGACCAGGAGGAGACCGACCACCCGCATGGCGACGGTCACCGTCACGGCCGCCGTGACCGCCGTCAGCAGGTTCAGGGCGCGCACCGGCAGGCCCGTCACCCGGGCGAACTCCTCGTCCTGGCTGACCGCGAAGAGCTGGCGGCGCAGGCCGAGGGTGACCAGGACGACGAAGGCCGCGAGCAGGCAGATCGCCACCACGTCGGACTGCGAGACGGTGGACAACGACCCGAACAGGTACGACGTCAGGTTCGCGTTGGAGCCGCCCGGCGCGAGGTTGATGAACATCACGCCGCCGGCCATACCGCCGTAGAAGAGCATCGCGAGCGCGATGTCGCCGCGTGTCTTCCCGTACCAGCGGATCAGTTCCATCAGGACCGAGCCGAGGACGGAGACGGCCGTCGCCATCCACACCGGGGAGGTGGACAGGAGGAAGCCGAGGCCGACGCCCGTCATCGCCACGTGGCCGATGCCGTCGCCCATCAGGGCCTGGCGGCGCTGGACGAGGTAGATGCCGACGGCGGGGGCCGTGATGCCGACCAGGACGGCGGCGAGCAGGGCCCGCTGCATGAAGGCGTAGTTCAGGAAGTCCATCAGCTCAGCAGTCCCGTGCGGATCGGTTCGGCGCCCGCGGCGTCGTGCGGGTGGACGTGGTCGTGGCCGGGCAGGGCGTGCTGGCCCACGGCCTTCGGGGGCGGCCCGTCGTGGAGCACGCAGCCGTCGCGCAGGACGACCGCCCGGTCGATCAGGGGCTCCAGGGGGCCGAGTTCGTGCAGCACCAGCAGGACGGTGGCGCCGGAGGCCACCTGGTCCTTGAGCGTCCGGGCGAGCACCTCCTGGCTCGCCAGGTCGACGCCCGCCATCGGCTCGTCCATGATCAGCAGTTCGGGCTCGGAGGCGAGCGCGCGGGCGATCAGCACGCGCTGGTGCTGGCCGCCGGACAGGGCGCCCACGGAGTCCCTGGCCCGGTCCGCCATGCCGACGAGGTCCAGGGCGTGGCGTACGGCCTCGTGGTCGGCCTTGCGCAGGATGCCGAAGCGGGCCCGGGACAGACGGCCCGCGGCGACTACCTCGGTCACCGTGGCGGGCACGCCGCCCGCGGCGGTGGTGCGCTGCGGCACGTACCCGACGCGCCGCCAGTCGCGGAAGGCGCGCCGCGGGGTGCCGAAGAGTGCGATCTCCCCGGCGCTCACCGGCACCTGGCCGATGATGCTGCGCACGGCGGTCGACTTGCCCGAGCCGTTCGCCCCGAGCAGCGCGACCACCTCACCGCGGTGGACGGTGAGGTCGATGCCGCGCAGGACGGGGCGCGAGCCCAGGTCGGCGCGTACGCCGCGCATCGATATGACGGGCTCGCCCATCGCGTCCATGGCGTCCATGGCGTCCTCCGTAGCGATCACTTCGTGCCCAATGCGGTCTGCAGTGCCTTGAGGTTGGACTCCATGACCTGGAAGTAGTCGCGGCCGCGGGACTTCGGAGTGATGCCCTCGAGCGGGTCGAGGACGTCCGTCTTCAGGTTCGCGTCCTTCGCGATGGTCTTCGCGGTCTTGTCGCTGACGAGCGTCTCGTAGAAGACGGTGGAGACGCCGTCGGCCCTGGCCATCTTCTCGAGGTCGCGGACGCGCGCGGCGCTGGGCTCGGAGTCGGGGTCCAGGCCGTTGATGGCCTCCTCGGTGAGGCCGTAGCGCTCGGCGAGGTAGCCGAAGGCGGCGTGTGTGGTGATGAAGACCTTGGTCTTCGTGTTCCTCAGACCGTCCGCGTACCGGGTGTTCAGGTCGCCGAGCTTCTTGACCAGCGCGTCGGTGTTCTTCTTGTAGGTGTCCGCGTGCTCCGGGTCCGCCTTCTCGAAAGCGGCGCCGACGCCGCCCGCGACCTGGGCGTAGCGCACCGGGTCGAGCCAGATGTGGGGGTCCCTGCCGCCGGCCTCCTCGCCCTGGTGGGTGTCGTGGGCGGCCGCGTGCCCGCCGACCTCGTTGCCGTGCTCCTCCTCGGTGGTCAGGGAGGCGGCGTCGATCTTCGTCCTGATCTCGGACTGAGCCACCGCGTCGTCGACGGAGGGCTGCAGGCCCTTGAGGTAGAGCACCGCGTCGGACTCCTGGAGCTGCGCGGTCTGCTTGGCGCTGATCTCCAGGTCGTGCGGCTCCTGGCCGGGCTGGGTCAGACTGGTGACGTGGACGTGGGACCCGCCGATCTGCTCGGCGAGGAAGGCCAGCGGGTAGAACGACGCCACGACGTCGAACCTGCCGCTGTCGCCCGGTGCGGCGCCGGCCGAGGAGCAGGCGGAGAGGGCTCCGAGGCCGAGGGCGGTGGCCGCCGCGACCGCGGCCCCGGGTATGAGGCGTCGTCGTACGTTCATGACAGTCATTTTCATCAAACATGGAAACCGTTGTCAACAAGCTCTGGTGTGGGCTTGTGGACGGCACCGATTTGATTGAGGGGGAGCCACCGCCGGTACCCTGAAGCATTCGCTTTGAAGCGTCTCGCTTCGTCGCCCGTCGTCGTAATGAAGAGAGCACCGTGGCCGCCGACAAGATCGACACCATCGTCAGCCTGAGCAAGCGCCGTGGCTTCGTATTCCCCTGCAGCGAGATCTACGGTGGTCAGCGTGCCGCCTGGGACTACGGACCGCTGGGTGTCGAGCTCAAGGAGAACATCAAGCGCCAGTGGTGGCGCTACATGGTGACGTCGCGCGAGGACGTCGTCGGTATCGACTCGTCGGTGATCCTGGCGACCGAGGTCTGGGTGGCCTCCGGCCACGTCGCCACCTTCACCGACCCGCTCACCGAGTGCACCTCCTGTCACAAGCGCTTCCGTGCCGACCACCTGGAAGAGGCGTACGAGGCCAAGCACGGCCGCCTTCCGGAGAACGGCCTCGCGGACATCAACTGCCCCAACTGCGGCAACAAGGGCCAGTTCACCGAGCCGAAGCAGTTCTCGGGTCTGCTCTCCACCCACCTCGGCCCGACGCAGGACAGCGGCTCGATCGCGTACCTGCGCCCCGAGACCGCGCAGGGCATCTTCACCAACTTCCTCCAGGTCCAGCAGACCTCGCGCCGCAAGCCGCCGTTCGGCATCGCGCAGATGGGCAAGTCGTTCCGCAACGAGATCACGCCGGGCAACTTCATCTTCCGCACCCGCGAGTTCGAGCAGATGGAGATGGAGTTCTTCGTCAAGCCGGGCGAGGACGAGAAGTGGCACGAGTACTGGATGCAGGAGCGCTGGAACTGGTACACGGGTCTCGGCCTGCGCGAGGAGAACATGCGCTGGTACGAGCACCCGAAGGAGAAGCTCTCCCACTACTCCAAGCGCACCGCCGACATCGAGTACCGCTTCCAGTTCGGCGGCTCGGAGTGGGGTGAGCTGGAGGGTGTCGCGAACCGCACGGACTACGACCTCTCCGCGCACTCCAAGGCCTCCGGCCAGGACCTCTCCTACTTCGACCAGGAGGCCGGCGAGCGCTGGACGCCGTTCGTCATCGAGCCGGCGGCGGGTGTCGGGCGCACCATGCTGGCGTTCCTGCTCGACGCGTACGTCGAGGACGAGGCGCCCAACGCCAAGGGCAAGATGGAGAAGCGCACGGTGCTGCGCCTCGACCACCGTCTGGCTCCCGTGAAGGTCGCGGTGCTGCCGCTGTCCCGCAACCCGGAGCTGTCGCCGAAGGCCAAGGGTCTGGCGCAGGCGCTGCGCAAGCACTGGAACATCGAGTTCGACGACGCGGGCGCGATCGGCCGCCGCTACCGCCGCCAGGACGAGATCGGCACGCCGTACTGCGTGACGGTGGACTTCGACACGCTGGACGACAACGCGGTGACGGTGCGTGAGCGTGACTCCATGAAGCAGGAGCGGGTGTCTCTCGACCAGATCGAGGGGTACCTGGCCGGGCGGCTCCTGGGCTGCTAGGCGCTGGGCGCTCCGCGCGGGACCGCGAGACGAGGACGCCGGGCGGGCTGGATGGTTTCCAGCCCGCCCGGCGTCTTTTGTTTGGGTTCTGGAGGTGCCGCCCGGGTGAATGTGCGGTCGGCACGTCCTGCCGGAGCCGCTCGGCGACAAAAAGGATCTTCATACTGCGTGCATGCGGACACCGGAGAAGATTCCCGCCCTGATCCATCAGACCTGGAAAGACACCGACGTACCCGAGAAGTGGCGCAAGTGGGTTGATTCCTGGCGTCAGCATCACCCCGGCTGGGGATACCGGCTGTGGACCGACGCGGACAACCGTGCCTTCCTCCAGGAGCACTATCCCTGGTTCCTGCCGGTCTACGACGCCTACCCCGAAGCGATCATGCGGGCCGACGCCATCCGCTACTTCCTGCTCGATCATTTCGGCGGGCTCTACGTGGACATGGACTTCGAGTGCCTGAAGCCGGTCGGCGCACTCCTCGACGGACGCGAACTCGTCCTCGGCTGCGAACCCGAGGCCCACACGCGTCTGCTGCTGGCCCGCCGGCACGGATTCGGCCGCATCGTCGGCAACGCGTTCATCGCGTCACGGCCGGGCCACCCTTTCTGGGCCCATGTGCACCGGCAGCTGGTCGGCGCCCACCGGGCGCCCGACGCTCTGGAGGCCACAGGCCCCTTCTTCCTCACCAGGGCGGTCGACAGCGCCCCGGAGCCCGCCTCGGTCACGGTCCTCGGGCCGGAAGCCCTGTATCCCGAGGTGAGCCCTCACGCGGCAGAGCTGTTCGGCCCTCAGGAAGCCGACTACGAGCGTGCGTACGCCGTGCACCACTGGTCCGGCAGCTGGATGCGGGACGACTCCGGGGCAGTGCGGATCTCGGCCGGCAAGCGGTTCCCCTTCTGGGCGAGCCAGGGGCTGCACCCGCTCGCCGACGGTCAGCTCAGCCTCGACGCCCAAAGGCGCCGCTGGGCCTCGGGCGCGCCCGCGCCCACGGTGTCCTGCCTGATGGTGACCAAGGGCCGCATGGCGATGGCGAGCCGCGCGATCGCCTGCTTCCGTGCGCAGACGTACCGCGCACTGGAACTGGTCGTCGTGGACGACGGCACCGACGACGCCCTCGAGCGGTACGTCCGGGATCTGGGCGACCCGCGGATCCGTCATCACCGGCTTCCCCCGGAGGGGCGGACCCTCGGCGAACTGCGCAACGAGGCGGTGGACCGGGCCACCGGGCCCTACGTGTGCCAGTGGGACGACGACGACCTGTACGACCCGGAGCGGGTCGAGACGCAGATGGCGGCGATCCTCGCCCTCGGCGCAGAGGCCTGTTTCCTCGCCCGTGAACGGCTGTGGTGGCCCGCTCGCCGCAAGCTCGCGATCTCGTGCGCGCGCGTCTGGGAAGGATCGATGATCTGCGCCAGGGACCGGATGCCGCGCTATCCGGCGCAACGCCGGGGCGAGGACACACCGGTGGCGGAAGAGGTGGTCCGCACCTGCCGGGTCGTCTCCATCGACGCCCCGGAGCTGTACACCTACATCTGCCACGGCGGCAACACGTTCGACGAGTCGCATTTCACCGAGCACTTCGAGGTGGCGACCCAGGTCTGGGCCGAACCCGGCGCGTACACCGAGCGGTTGCTGGCCATGGCGACCCGGCTGCCGATCGAGCCGCGGGACGTCGCCCACGCCGAGACCGGCGCCGCCGCCGAGCGAGCGGCCGGGGTGCGACCGCGTACGGCTGCCGAGCCGGCTCCGGGCCCGGCGAGTGAGCGGCCCCTCGTGCTGGTGCTCACCCCCCTGAAGGACGCGGCCTCGCACCTGCCCGGCTATCTGGAGAAACTGCGCTCCCTGGACTATCCGCGTGAGGCGATCTCCCTCGGCCTGCTGGAGGGCGACAGCCGGGACTCGACGCCGGAACTGCTGCGGCAGGTCCTGCCCGGCCTCCAGGCGGAGTACCGGCGGGTCACCCTCGTCCACCGCGACTTCGGCCTGCAGGTGGCCGGGCCGCGTTGGGAGCCGGGCCTCCAGCGCCGGCGCCGGTCGGTACTGGCCAAGGTGCGCAACCATCTGCTCGCCCGGGCCCTTGCCGACGAGGAGTGGGTGCTGTGGCTCGACGTGGATGTCACCGACTACCCGGCCGACCTGATCCAGCGGCTGCTCGGAGCGCGCAAGGACATCGTCGTCCCGCACTGCGCCACCACCGCCGGGGGAGCCACGTACGACCTCAACACCTTCGTTCTCCAGCCCCGTGCCGGCACGCTCGACTGGTCCCAGTGGCTTCGCGACGGCATTCTGCAGCCGCCCAAGGGGTTCGGCCGGACCTACCTCGACGAGCTGCGCGGCAAAGGGCTTCTCCGGGTGGACTCGGTCGGCGGCACCGTGCTGCTGGTCCGCGCCGACGTGCACCGCGACGGCCTGAACTTCCCGTCCTTCCCGTACCGGTACCTCATCGAGACCGAGGGCCTGGCCGCGATGGCCCGGGACATGGGCACCGCCTGCTGGGCGCTGCCCGACCTGGAGGTGCTGCACCCGCTCCCTGTCCCGGATGCGGCCGACACCGCGGCCCTGTCCCCGTCCTGAACCCGACGGTGCCGCCACGTGGCGCCTCCGCCACTCGCACGGCGTAATCGTTTTGCCACGCACAGTATGCAAATCCTACGGTGGCGATGCTGCCCCTCCCGTGAAGGTCGCCGGCTGTCGGGGCAGCCCCACCGAAAGGAAGGCACCACCGTGAAAGCTCGTGTCATGTCCTCCCTGGCTCTCCCGGCCGCACTGGCAACCGCCGGACTGCTCAACACCGCGGAGGCCGCCTACGCCGCCGCCCTCGGACAGGAAGCGCTGACGGCCTCGGCCCCGTACGCGCACCAAGGGCAGCCCATGAGCGGCGACGTCACCCTCATACCGGGGGAGGACCACCCCTGCAAGAACTTGGCGAACGTCACGATCGGCGACTACGGCCGCTGCTGCCCCCCGATCGGCAACGTCACGATCAGCAACTACGGCCACTGCTGCCCATCGATCGCCAACGTCACCATCAGTAACTACGGCCACTGCTGCGCACCCGTGGCCAACATGACCATCTGTGACTACGGCCACCATCACAGCTCCGGCCGCTACTCCGACTACGCCGACCGCGACTACGCGCGCAGCCTGGGCATCGGCTAGCAGGTGATCGGCGGGTCCGCTGCGACGTGGCCCTGGCACAGGGGCCGGGGGGGGCCGCCCACGCGCGACGTCGCAGAGGCCTGCCGCCCGTGGTCCGGGCTCCTCGTCCCTCCCCTTCCGTTCCGAGCGAAAGACGGCTCATGCCCCACGGTTTCGACCCTGTGGTCTCGGTGGTCATCCCCTGCCACGACTACGCCCGCTATCTGCCCGACGCGGTGTCCAGCGTCGTCGCCCAGACGTTCCGTGACTGGGAACTCGTCATCGTCGACGACGGCAGCACCGACGACACCGCCGAGGTGGCCGAGGGCCTGATCGCCCGCCACCCCGACCGGCGCATCCGGCTGCTCCGGCAGGCCAACGCCGGAGTCTCCGCGGCCCGCAACACCGGGATCGAGGCGGCCGCCGGCCGCTACATCCTTCCGCTGGACGCCGACGACGTGATCGCGCCCACGATGCTGGAGAAGACGGTCGGGGTCCTGGACGGCGACCCCGGCATCGCCATCGCGTCGACGGACGTCTTCACCTTCACCGACGACGACCTGCCCCCGCAGGCGATGCCCCTGCCCGCCTACAGCCGGGAACTGATGCTGCAGCGGCTGATCATGTTCTACTGCTCGCTGTACCGCCGCGAGGCGTGGCAGGCCGTGGGCGGGTACGACGAGACCATGAGAGCGGGGGAGGACTGGGACTTCTGGATCGGCTGCGTCGAGCACGGCTTCGACGCCCACCACATCCATGAGCCGCTGTTCGGGGCGCGCAACAAGGACACCGGACTGCATCTGGAAGCCGCCGAGAACGACCTGGCCATCCGGGCGCGGATCGTGGTCAAGCACCCGGGCCTGTACAAGCCGATCACGCGTGGCTGGGCGCACGCCGTACTGGGTCAGGACGCGGAAGCCTGCCTGCGGGACGAGAACGTACCCGACGACATCCTCACCCGGGCCACCGAGATGGATCAGTTCCTCGGTGCGGTCATGGCCCTGCAGCGCACCACGCGGGTGCAGTACTACCACATCCGCCGCCTGGAGAAGGAGCTGGCCGCGCACGCCGGCACCGCCGCCCCGCCCACCCGGGAGAGCGAGCCCGCCGCGACGGCTGCCGCCGTGCACTAGGCCGCTGCCAGGCCCGCTACGAGGCCGCTACGAGGCCACCGCTAGGCCACGCAGAACTCGTTGCCCTCCGGATCGCGCATGACCCACCAGTGACCGGCCGGGCCCTTGTTCACCTCCTCGACGCGACTCGCGCCCAGGGCCTCCAGGCGGGCGACCGTCGCCTCGCGGGCGCCCGGGCCGGCGTGCACGTCGAGGTGGAGGCGGTTCTTCGCGGTCTTCGGCTCGGGGACGTCCTGGAAAAGGATGCGGCGGCCCCGGCCGATGCCCGTCTCCTTGTCGTACGGGTCGTCCGGGTGCCGGATGGCGGCGAAACCCCGGAAGATCCGAGTGCCGTTGTGCTCGGCGACCGCCGCCTCCGGGAGCTGACCCGCCGTCAGCAGCCGGTCGATCAGCGCGCTGTTGTCCTCCACCTCGTACCCCAGCGCGGCCGCCCAGAAGTCCGCGAGGGCGGGAGCGTCGTGCGTGTCGACGACCAGTTTCCAGTCCAGTGTGGCTGCCATGCGGCCACTATCCCGGAGGGCGCCGACGCCTGTCCCGGAGATCACGTAGGAGGACGCGCCCGCGGCGCGGGAGCACACGGCGGCCCCGCACCCGTCTCACCGGGGTGCGGGGCCACGTCCGACTGCGTGGGCGGCAGGTCAGCTGACCGTGCGTGGCAGGCGCAGGCTCAGGGCCGCCGTCAGGGCGATGCCGGCCAGCTGGACCAGCAGCGTCGTCACCAGGGCGTCGCGCATGCCCACACCCGGCACCAGCGTCAGGAACAGCGTGCCGAGCGTCGCCACGCCCAGCGCGAGCGCCGACTGCTGCGTCGTCACCATGACACCGCTGCCGACGCCCGCCCGTGCCGTCGGCACCTCGGACAGGACGATCCGCATGATGATCGGGAGCTGGAGCGCCTGACCCGCGCCCGCCACCGCCGCGCCCGGCAGCAGCTCCCACACGCCCAGGTGCGGCCAGGAGCGCCAGGCGGTCAGGACCAGCAGCCCGATGCCGACCGCCTGGATCAGCCCCCCGGCGGTCACCACCCGGGTGCCGAAGCGGGCGACCAGCCGCGGCCCGTACAGCGAGACCACGAAGAAGGCCACCGCCATCGGCGTCAGCGCCAGGCCCGCGGGGACCGGACCGAGGCCCGCGCCCTGCTGCAGCGACACCGCGATCACGAACATGAAGCCGCTGAACCCGATCGAGAACGGCACCATCATCACCAGTCCACGCCGCAGCGACGTGAGCGCGAACAGGCTCGGCGGCACCAGCGGCGTACGGCCTTGCCGGTCCGCCCGGCGCTCCACCGCGTAGAACGCCCACGCCGCGAACGGGAACGCGGCCAGCGCCAGCCAGGTCCACAGCGGCCAGCCCGCGGCCCGGCCCTCGGTCAGCGGCGCCAGCAGGGTCAGCAGCGAGACGGCGAGCAGCACCGTGCCGGGCCCGTCCACCGGCTCCGGGTGCTGCGAGCGGGTCTCCGGCACCGCCCGTGCCCCCAGGAACAGGCCGACCACCACGACCGGCACGTTGACGAGGAACACCGCACGCCAGCCGGTGCCCCAGATGTCCGCCGCCACCAGCACACCGCCGAGGATCTGCCCGGCCACCATGGAAAGACCGGCCGTCGCGCCGTACAGGCCCATCGCCCTGGCGCGGTGCTGCCCGCTGGTCGCCGCCTGGATCGTGGCGAGCACCTGCGGCAGCATCGCCGCGGCGGCCGCGCCCTGCGCGACCCGCGCCGCAACCAGCGTCCAGGCGGTCGGGGCGAGCCCGCACGCCAGCGAGGTCACGCCGAAGGCGGCCATCCCGTAGAGGAAGAACTCACGCCGGCCGAACAGGTCGCCCAGCCGGCCACCGAGCACCAGCAGCACGGCGTACGACACCCCGTACCCGGCGACGACCAGTTCCAGGACGGCCTCGCCCGCGTGCAGGTCCCTGCCGATCGTCGGAAGGGCGACGTTGACGATGAAGAAGTCGATGAGGGGCAGTGCCGCGCCCAGCAGCACCGTGAACAGTCCGAGTCCGCCCAGCCGTGGGGTCGCCACCGGCGAGCGGACAGTAGGGGTAGTGAGAGTCTCGGTCACACCAGCAAGGCTCCGCCGACCCTCAGGGGGGTACCAGAGTGTCTTTATCCTGGTACCGGCACTACCTGGAAACAGGCTCCGCGGAGCGGCAGGCTAGGGGTATGGCGACGATGATGCAGGAGACGGTGGCGGTCCGCGAGACACCGACGGGCCGGGAGGCGGAGGTGCCCGAGCGGCGCGCATCCGAGATCCGGCGGCATGAACTGGCCGCGTTCCTGCGGCACCGCCGCGAACACATCACCCCCGAGCAGGTCGGACTGCCCCGCGGCCGGCGCCGCCGCACCCCGGGGCTGCGCCGCGAGGAGGTCGCGCAGCTCGCCGCGGTCGGTGTCACCTGGTACACCTGGCTGGAGCAGGCCCGGGACATCCAGGTCTCCGTCCAGGTCCTCGATGCCCTCGCCCGCACGCTGCTGCTCGACGCCAGCGAACGCGCCCACCTGTTCAACCTGGCCGGTGCCGTCGACCCCGCGCCCGGCGCGCACTGCCCGTCGGTCACCGACGCCCAGCGCATCCTGCTGGAACAGCTCGAGCCGCTCCCGGCCTGCATCTCCAACAGCCGGTACGACATCCTCGCCTACAACCGCACCTACGGGCTGCTGATGTGCGACCTCGACGCCGTCCCGCCGGCGGACCGCAACTGCATGGTGCTGTGCTACACGCACCCGGACTGGCGGGCGTCGATCGTCGAGCACGAGGCGACCATGCGGCTGATGGCCGCGAAGTTCCGCGCCAACATGGCCGACCACCTCGGTGAGCCCGCCTGGAAGATACTGCTCAACCGGCTGATGACCGAGTCCGCCGAGTTCCGCGAGGCCTGGGAACGGCACGAGGTGGTCGGCTCCCGCAGCAAGCGCAAGCAGTTCCGCAACGCTCACGTCGGCCTGCTGACTCTCGACCACACCGATCTGTGGCTCGGGCCGCACAACGGGCCCCGGATGGTGACGTACGCGCCGGCGGACCGGGAGTCGCGGGAGCGGCTGGAGAAGTTGCAGGCGATCGCGTCGGATCGGAGCGCCGCCTGATCCCTGGCGGCACTAGGCGGAGACGCCGGAGGCCTCACGAACCTCGGGGGACTCGAGCCGGTCAGCCGTAAGCTCTGCCGTCCTCCTGGCCCACCGGCCGGTGGTGAGCGCCCCGAGTACCAGCACGGCCGCACCGCAGGCGACGAGAATCCACCAGCCGGGGCGGGCCGCCGAGACGAACGTCTGCCTGTACGCCGACGCCGTCACACCGGAGGCCAGCACCGCGCCGACCACCGCCACGCCGAGGGTCTGGCCGAGCTGGCGGCTGGTGGAGGCGACCGCCGCGGCGACGCCGGCCTGGGCGCGGGGCATGCCGGAGACGGCGGTGTTGGTGATGGGGGCGTTGACGAATCCGAAGCCGATGCCGAACAGGACATAGCCGACGAGCAGCATGGTGTTCGACGTCTCCGCCTCGAAGGCCGCGAACAGCACCGCGCTCGCGGTCATCGCACAGCCCGCCACCAGCAGCGGCAGGCGCGGCCCCCGGTTGCCGACCAGACGGCCGGACAGCGGGGCGCACAGCATCGTCGGGGCCGCCAGCGCCAGCATCCACAGGCCCGCGTGCAGGGCGTCCAGTCCGCGTACGTTCTGCAGGTAGAGCGTGGACAGGAACAGGAAGCCGCCGAGAGCCGCGAAGGCGCTGATGGCGATCACTGTTGCCCCGCTGAACGGCGCCGAGTGGAAGAAGCGCAGGTCGATGAGCGGTTCGGCGCGGCGCGGCTCGTACCGGAGCAGGGCGAGCAATGCCACGAACGCGACCGCGGCGAACGGGACGATCGTTGCGGCACCGGCCTCCGGGGCCTCGATGATCGTGTACGTCAGGCAGCCGAACAGGGCGATCACCAGCAGCTGGCCGACCGGGTCCGGGCGGCGTGCCTTGGGCGCCCGGGACTCGGGGACGAAGCGCAGGGTGAGCAGGAGCGCCGCCAGTCCGACCGGCAGGTTTACCCAGAAGATCGAACGCCAACTGACCGACTCCACCAGCAGCCCGCCGACCAGTGGTCCCGCGGCCATGGATATGCCGACCACGGCACCCCACGCACCGATCGCGCGGGCGCGCTCACGGGCGTCGGTGAAGGTGTTGGTGATGATCGACATCGCGACCGGGTTGAGCATCGAACCGCCCACCGCCTGCACCATGCGGAACACGACCAGCAGTTCGAGGTTCGGAGCGAGCGAGCACAGCAGGGAGCCGACGCTGAAGACGATCAGGCCCGCCATGAAGACCCGCTTGCGGCCGATCCGGTCGGCCGTGGAACCCGCGAGCATCAGCAGCGAGGCCAGGACCAGCGTGTACGCGTCGATCGTCCACTGCAGTCCGGAGACGCTCGCATGCAGTTCCCGCTGCATAGAGGGCAGCGCCACGTTCAGGACGGTGTTGTCGAGGCTCACGATCAGCAGGCTCATGCAGCAGATCGCGAGCACCAGAAGACGTCGGCTGTGGCTGAGCTCGGGCATGCGGTCCATGGTACGCCGACATTGATAGTGCGTCTAACTAATGAGTGCTACATGATCATTGCCGATACGCGACAATGGGGCAATGCCCATGACCGAGTCCCCCCTGCAGATCGGCCCGCACACCGTCCGGCCGCCCGTCGTGCTCGCGCCCATGGCCGGAATCACGAACGCGCCGTTCCGCACGCTGTGCAGGGAGTTCAGTGGCGGCAAGGGCCTGTTCGTGAGCGAGATGATCACGACCCGGGCGCTGGTCGAGCGCAACGACAAGACCATGCAGCTGATCAAGTTCGACGCGAGCGAGCGGCCTCGGTCGATCCAGCTGTACGGCGTGGACCCGGCGACCGTCGGCAAGGCCGTCCGCATGATCGCGGAGGAGGACCTCGCCGACCACATCGACCTCAACTTCGGCTGTCCGGTACCCAAGGTGACCCGCAAGGGCGGCGGCTCCGCGCTGCCCTACAAGCGGAACCTGCTGCGGGCGATCCTGCGCGAGGCGGTCAGCGGCGCCGGCGACCTCCCGGTCACCATGAAGATGCGCAAGGGCATCGACGACGACCACATCACCTACCTCGACGCCGGGCGGATCGCCGTCGAGGAGGGCGTGACGGCCATCGCGCTGCACGGACGTACCGCCGCCCAGCACTACGGCGGCACGGCGGACTGGGACGCCATCGCGCGGCTGAAGGAGCACGTGCCGGAGATCCCGGTGCTGGGCAACGGCGACATCTGGTCGGCCGAGGACGCGCTGCGCATGGTGCGGGAGACGGGCTGCGACGGTGTCGTGGTGGGACGCGGGTGCCTGGGGCGTCCGTGGCTGTTCGCGGACCTGGTGGCGGCCTTCGAGGGGCGCAACGGCGACTTCCGGCGGCCCGCACTCCGCGAGGTCGCCGACGTCATGGTCCGGCACGCCACCCTGCTCGGCGAGTGGCTCGGCGACGAGTCGCGCGGCGTCATCGACTTCCGCAAGCACGTGGCCTGGTACCTGAAGGGCTTCGCGGTCGGCTCGGAGATGCGCAAGCGGCTCGCGATCACCTCCTCCCTCCAGGAGTTGCGGGCCGGCCTCGACGAGCTGGACCTCGACCAGCCCTGGCCGTCCGGCGCCGACGGGCCCCGCGGCCGTACGTCCGGCAACAACCGGGTGGTGCTGCCGGACGGCTGGCTGAAGGACCCGTACGACTGCGCGGGGATCAGCGAGGACGCGGAGCTCGACACCTCCGGAGGCTGATCAGTCCCCGGCGGGGTGCGGCGTGGAGCCGTACGCCGTCAGGAAGCGGTCGCGGAACGAACTCATCTTCCACACCGGCGCGTTGTGGGCGGGCCGCAGGCCGTCCGTCCAGCCCCAGCTCGCGATCCTGTCCAGGACCTTCGGGTCCTTGGCGACGATCGCGCAGGGCACGTCATGGCTGGCGTGGTTGCCGCTGACGTGGGCGTTCGCCTGGTGGTCGCCGAGGAAGACGAGCACGGTGTCGTCGTTGCCGTAGCGCTCCAGGAACTGGGTGAGGGCGGTCACCGAGTACTGGACGGACTTGCCGTACTCCTCCTTGGAGTGGGTGTCGCTGGTGTACGTGTAGTCGGGCTTGTTGCCCGCCTTCTGGATGGCGTCGAAGACCGAGCCGTCGCCCAGCTGGTTCCAGCCGACCATCTTGGGGATGGGGGCCCAGGGGGTGTGGCTGGAGGTCAGGATGATCTCCGACATCAGCGGCTTGTCGCGCTTCCTGCCGTGCTCCAGGCGCTGGAACGCCTCGAGCGCGTACTGGTCGGGCATGGTGGACCAGCTGAACTTCGGGCCCTTGTAGCCCATCTCGAAGGCGTTGTAGACCTTGTCGAGGCCGTAGTACTTCTGCTCCGGCCAGCCCTTCTGCACACCGGGCATGATGCCGACGGTGTCCCAGGCGCCGGTCTTCTTGAACACCTTGGTGAGGCTGAGGTGGTCGCTGGTGGTGACGGTGCGATAGCGGTTCTGGTTGTCGATCCACAGGCCCGAAAGGAACGTGGAGTGGCCGAGCCAGCTGCTGCCGCCGTACGTCGCCGAGGTCAGCCAGCCGCTCTTGGCGTGGAAGCCGGCCTTGGCGAGGGCCTGGGTGCTGCTGTCGAGGGTCTTGTCGACGCCGGGTGCCATGACCGGGTCCTCGATGGCACTGCGGCCGTAGCTCTCGATGAACGTGAAGATCATGTCCTTGCCGCGCAGATCGGGCACGAGCTGCGAGCCCGGGGTGGCCCCGAAGGCGTCGACCTTGGCGGTGTTCGCGAAGTCCCGCTCGTCCCTGATGGTCTGACGGATGAGGTCGGAGCGGGCCTTGAGCATCGTGACGGTGCGCTCGGCGGCCAGCGACACGCCCCCGAACTGGAGGCCGAGGACCGTGCAGGTCATCCACACCATGCTGAGCACGAGGACGGTACGGGTGCTGGTGGAGCGGTGCCGGGCCATGACGTTGCCGAGCCGCACGACCGAGAGTGCCGAGACGGCGAGGACGACGAGGACGATCGCGACGGCCGCGAGCAGGACTCCCAGGGCGCCCGCTCCGCCGAGGGTGTCCTGGAGGTAGGAGTAGGCGTCGCTGAGGAGTGGCCAGTCGAGGACGGCGTTGAAGTCGCGGCCGAGGTACTGGTAGAAGCCGGCGTCCAGCAGGTTGAGCATGGTCTGCACGCCGAGCGCGACACCGCCGACCCAGGCGACGACCAGCCGTGGCCGCCGGGGCAGTGCGGTCAGCACCACGCCCCCTATCAGCGCCTCCACCGGGATCCGCGTGAACATGGCCGGCCGGAAGCTCGCGAGCCTGTTGGGCATGACGAGGGAGACGACGACGAGGACACCGGCGAGCACGGTGACCGTGATGCCGAGGACGCGGGCGGCGAGCGGGTGGTCGGCCCGCCAGGTGCGCGGGCGGAAGCGGGGACGGGGGCCGTCGGCTGTGCCGGCCCGGTCCTCCGCCGCCTTGTTTTCCGCGGCCTCCGGTTCTGCGGTCTCCGGTTCTGCGGTCTCGGTTTCCGCAGCCTCCGGCTTCGCGGTCTCGGTTTCCGCGGCCTCGGCTTCCTCGGTCTCGGTTTCCGCGGTCTCCGGTTTCGCGGCCTCCGGTTCCGCGGTCTCGGTTTCCGCGGCCTCGGTTTCCGCGGCCTCCGGCTTCGCGGTCTCGGTTTCTGCGGCCTCGGTTTCCGCGGCCTCGGCTTTCGCGGTCTCGGTTTCCGCGGCTTCGGTTTCCGCGACCTCGTTTCCGGCCGTGGGGGCGTCCTCGTCGTCCGGCTCCGTCGTACGGTCGGCGGACTCGTCCGGAGCGACGGGTTCCGCCTCCGGCACCGGCCGCTCGTCCTCCTCCGCCGGCAGGATCCCGTCGGTGGCCGCCCCCGCCTTGCTCGTCGTCTGTGGTGCGCGCGTGTTGAGAGGCAACCCGAGGGTCCTTCCGTGCGAAGCCCGTGGTGGAGGGGCGGGCCGCGCTGGGGAGGCCGGCCCGCCGTCATCCCGTACGGGTGGCCGGGTACATGCGTTCACCACGACGCCCCAGCACCCGGCAAACACCCGGCAAATCCCAGGTCAACCACTCCGGGAGCACATCGGGTCGCACAGGCGGGGCGCCGGGAAGGAGTCGCCCCGGGGCCGCGCGCCGCCCGCCCATTGGCTCCGCGCGGTCCCGGGTGTCCGTGGGGGCTGTGCCCCGCCCGCCGCCGCAGCCGGCTCTACGCCCCGCCCACCGCCGTGAGCAGGGCGAGTGGTGTCGCCGCCGAGCGGGATTCGCGGACGCAGGCGTGCGGGTACGGCACCGGCTCCGGGTGGCTGTCGCGGCTGTAACCGGCGAGCACCTCCGGCAGCCGGTGGCCCGTCGCCGTCGCCGCGTCGACCAGGGCGTGGGCGACCGCACGGGCCTCGTCGTGCAGGCCGTAGCGGGCGAGGCCCAGCGTGATCAGCGCGTTGTCGTGCGGCCAGACCGAGCCGCGGTGGTACGACATCGGGTGGTACGCCGCCTGGCCCCCGGCCAGGGTGCGGACGCCCCAGCCAGAGAAGAAGTCCTCCTCCAGGAGGCGCCGGCCCACCAGTTCCCCGTACTCCTTGTCCAGCAGGCCCGACCACAGCAGATGCCCCGCGTCCGAGGCCAGCGCGTCCACCTGGTTGCCCTCGCCGTCCAGTGCCAGCGCCGGGAACGCCTGCTCCTCCATCCAGAAGTCCCGTTGGAAGCGGTCGCGCAGATCTGCGGCCGCCTGTTCGAGCAGCGCCGCGTACACCTCGTCCCCCCACACCGTTCGCGCCAGGTGCGCGGTGCGGCGCAGCGCGTCGTACGCGTACCCCTGCGCGCCCGCCGCCATCACCGGCCCGGTGGGGCGGCTCCCGTCGGCGGAGCAGATCGCGCCGGGGGAGTCCTTCCAGTTCTGGTTGGCGAGGCCGCCCTGGTCGGCGCGGTAGACCAGGTAGCCGCGCGAGGTGAGGCCGCCGTGGTCCAGCATCCAGCCGACCGCCGCGCGGGCGTGGGGTTCCAGACGGCGAGCCATCGCCGTGTCACCGGTCTGCTCGACGTAGGCGCCGAGCAGCACCAGGAAGAGCGGTGTCGCGTCGACCGAGCCGTAGTACCGCCCGTACGGCACCTGCCCGAAGTGCGCCAGCTCCCCGTGCCGCACCTCGTGCACGATCTTCCCCGGCTGGGCGACCGAACCCGCGACGACCTCCGTCGCCTGGGTCGCGGCGAGGGCGGGCAGGGTCGCCGCCGCCGGCTCGGGGCGGTAGGGGAGCACGAAGAGGGAGGTCAGGAGCGCGTCGCGGGCAAGGAGCGTGAGGAACCAGGGCGCGCCGGCCGCCGGGACGCGCAGCTCCTCCCCGTCGGGGCCCGTCGCCGGGACCTGGAGCGCGGCGAGATCGGACAGGCCCCGCGCACACGCCGTGGCCAGCTCGGGCCAGCCGGTGGGGAAGGCGATGCCTTCCATGAACTCGCCCTCCAGGCGCAGGAGCCGGTGGTTGGCGGCGGCCGGGGACGCGGGGACCACCGGGTCCTGAGCCGCCCCGTGCGGCCGGGCGGCGACCCGCAGGGACAGTTCCGCCGAGCCGTGCGGCTCCAGCTCCAGCGTCCACACCAGGCGCCGGGCGCCCGTGCCGGTCTCCTCGACACCGTCCGGCGCGGGCTCGGCCGTGACCCTCGTACAGGAGCGCCACTCGCCGCGCCGGTAGCCGAACTCCACGCCGTCCTCGAGCACCCGGCGGAAGCGCACGGCACCCGTCTTGGCGTACGTACGGTGGTCGGAGCGCAGCTCGAACTGGTCGGTGAAATCGGCGTCCGCGGTGACGGCGACACGGACCGTGGTCGGCACCGGGCGGTTGCTGGTGACCCGCAGCGACTCCACGAACGCACCGTCGACGACGGCCTGTTCGCGGAAGAGCGTGTGCGCGGGCGGCTCCTGGCGGCCTCCGCGCGGCACGAGGACGCACCGCGCCATGTCCCCGTCGGCGACGGGCGTGAGCGTTTCGGGCACCGCGCCGTCCACGGTGAGCTGCCAGCGACTCAGATGGCGTGCGTCCCGTACGAACAACCCGGACGGGGAGTTGACGCCCCGTACCCCGCTGATGTCCCCGCTGTCGCTCACGGCGGCGAACGTCCCACCGCACACGAGCAGATGATGCCGGTCCGTCATCCCCGGCCCCCTCCCTTGTCACTCCTGTCGAACGTGCCGTTGCCCGTCGGGGACACGCCCTGTCCGGGGTGGTCGTGGAGCAGGTCGAGCGTGAGGGCGGCGGTCCAGCCGAAGCCGACCGCTCCGCACGCCTCGCCCGTGTACGGATCGACGTACTCCGCGAAGTCGGAGGTGCCCGCGGTCTCCAGCAGGGCCTCGCGCAGCGCGTCGGCGTCCGCCCGCTCGCTGTGCAGGCGCAGCCCGCGCTCCAGCAGCCAGCCGGTGTTGAACCAGGCGGGCCCGCGCCAGTACCGGTGTGGATCGAAGGCCTCGCCGAGCAGGTCGTAGCTGGGCACGAGCCGGGTGGCGTTGCCGAGCGAGAAGTGCGGCCCGCGCAGGGTGCCGACGAGGGTGGTGGTGATGTCGCGCGGGAGGGTGGGCAGCAGCAGAGGGATGAGGCCGGAGACGGTGCGCTCGGGGACGAGGGCGCCGGTGGGGGAGCGGCGCTCCGTCCCGAGAGCGCTGCTCCCGAAGCAGCGGCGCTCCGTCCCGAGAGCGCTGTTCCCAAAGCGCTGATCTCGATCGAGAGCACCGCTCTCCCGCGTCTCGCCCCCATACACGTCCCGGCAGAAGAACATCCCCTCCACGGGGTCCCACAGCCGGTCGACCAGAGCCTCCGTCAGGCGCTCCGCACGGGCATGCCGTGCCGTCCCCGGTGCGCCCAACTCCTGTGCGATCCGGGCCAGCGCGTGCTCCGACGCGATCAGCAGCGCGTTGAACGCCGGGTCCTCCACCGCGAAGCGGCTGCTTCCGTCGGCGTATCCGCCGTCGCGGTACTCCGTCGCCAGCCGTACGTACCGCCCGTAGTCCAGATCCGTCGGCCGGTCCTCCGCCGCGCCGTGGGCCAGGTCCGCGCGGCGGAAGGAGCGGGCCGGGGCCGGGGTGATCCGGGTCAGCGGCGCGTCCCAGGCGGGGCTGTTGTCCATGCCCTGCTCCCAGGGGTGCACCACCGAGGCCAGCCCGCCGCCGCCCAGGTCGCGGCGGTGCAGCAGATAGCGGTGCCAGGCCGCCAGGCGCGGGTGGACCCGGGCTAGGAAGCCGCGCGCCAGGGACAGCCCGGGGTCGGCCAGGTGAACCAGCCAGGCCGCCAGCGCGTGTACCGGTGGCTGCACGATGCCCGAGGTCTGTACGGTGCGCGGGGCGCCCGCGGCGCGCCCGGTGGTGGAAGAGCGCCAGAAGTCGGGGCTCGGGAAGTACGCGTCGAAGGGCACGGAGGGGTTGAACACGATGTGCGGGATCCGCCCGTCCGCCCACTGTGCGTCCAGCAGCGTCTCCAGCTCGGTCTGCGCCCGTAACGGCGAGATGTGGCGCAGCCCGATCGCGATGAACGCCGAGTCCCAGGACCACTGGTGCGGGTACAGCCCGCGCGAGGGGACCGTGGACGTGCCCGTCCAGTTGGCGTCGAGCACCCGCGCCGCCCTGACGTGCAGCGATCCGGGAATGTCCGGTTCGTATACAGGTGTTCCGGAAGGGCTGGTCTCACGGGGGTGGGACGTGGTCGCTGAGCCCGAGGGGTGCGCGGGAGGTGCCGGTTCCGTACGGCGGGCGGTGAGTTGGGTCGTGCGCTCCACTCAGGTCTCCCCGAAAGACGTGCGGCCGGATGGTTCGGCGCGGTTCGGCAGTGGCTACCGTAGGGTTACGCCTATTTAACACGCAAAACTCAATATGTAATGCAAGGTTGGTGAACGCAAGGGGGTGCGCATGAGCGGAAGAGTCGGAAAGCCGGGCGCGTCGGCCGGCGCCGGGGATCTGCTCGAACTGGTGCGCAGTGGCCGCGCTACGACCCGGGGTGCCTTGCAGCAGGCCACCGGCCTGTCCCGGGCCACGGTCGGCCAGCGTCTGGACCGGCTGTTCCGGGCCGGGTGGCTGCGCGAGGGTGCGGGCGGACCGGTCGACTCGCCGCTGGGCGGACGCCCCTCGATCACGCTCGAGTTCGACGACGCCCATGCCGTGGTGCTCGCCGCCGACCTCGACACCCGGCACGCCCGCGCCGCCGTCCTCACGCTGGCCGGAGAGATCCTGGCCGAGCACACCGGCGTCCTGCTCCTCGAGGACGGCCCGGACGCCGTCCTCGGTGAACTGGGCCGCTGGTTCGCCGGACTTCTCGACAAGGCGGGCCATCGGGCGCACGAGGTCTGCGGGATCGGCCTCGCGGTGCCGGGGCCCGTCGACAGCGACACCGGCCGGGTCGTGCAGCCGCCGATCATGCCGGGCTGGGACGGCTACGACATAACGGGGCGCCTCGCCCGCGCCTTCGCCGAGCACGCGCGCGGCACCGCCGACGTCCCCGTCCTGGTCGACAACGACGCGAACCTGATGGCGTACGGCGAACAGCGCACCGCACATCCGGACTGCCGGGCGTTCGTGCTGGTCAAGGTCTCCACCGGGATCGGCGCGGGCGTGGTCGTGGACGGCCGGATCTACCGCGGCATCGACGGGGGCGCCGGCGACATCGGGCACATCCGCGTCCCCGAGGGCGCCGACGCGCTCTGCCGCTGCGGGTCCTACGGCTGCCTGGCCGCCGTCGCGAGCGGTGGTGCCGTCGCGCGCCGGCTGGATCGGGCGGGGGTGCCGGCCGCCTCGGGCTCCGACGTGCGGGACCTGCTGGCCGCGGGGCACCCGGAGGCCGTCGCGCTCGCGCGGGAGGCCGGGCGGAGGGTCGGGGAGGTGCTGGCGACCGTGGTGACCCTGCTGAACCCGGGGGTGCTGATGATCGCGGGCGACCTGGCCGGGACGCCGTTCCTGACGGGCCTACGGGAGTTGCTGTACCAGCGGGCGCTGCCCCGCTCCACCGCGCATCTCGACGTGGTGGTCTCGCGGCTGGGGGAGCGGGCGGGGCTGGTGGGTGCGGGCGCGTTGGTCGTCGAGTACCTCTACGCGCCGGAGCGGGTGGAGGAGCGGCTGAAGGCACTGGGTGTCTGACGCCCCAGCCGGTGGCCGGAGATCCTTCCCTTGTTCTTGTCGTGAGCGTGACAGTCTGATTTCGGTCCGGATCACCGTCCGCATGGTGAAATCGGGCGACCTCGGCTAGCGTGATTCTCGCCACCCCTGATAGGGGTTGCGCTCAGATGAGCGGATCTTGGGCGGCTGCACTTCCTCAAGGGGTGGCACTGAGTGTCACCCCTTGATCGTTCATCGATCGAAAATCAGAAGTGTCGGGACCCGCTCATGTGAGCATCAAACCCCCTCTACGGGCGTTGATGCCTTCAACAAGTGAAAACATCGCCCGGACGCCACTTGCCAAGCCTTGACTTTCGATCCGGTGGCGGACGAGTGGTTACGGGCGCATGACGCGCAAGTGGACGTACCCAGACGCCTTTGATCTGGGTATGTTCCTCGCCGTCAGGGCAGCCACCGCGTCCTCGAGGAGTCGAGACCGTGTCGGAAAACAAAGATCGCCACGTAACAGAGAACGGCGTCGAGGGCATGAAGTTCGTTTACGACTTCACCGAAGGCAACAAGGACCTCAAGGACCTTCTCGGCGGCAAGGGCGCGAACCTCGCCGAGATGACCAACCTGGGCCTGCCGGTCCCTCCGGGCTTCACCATCACCACCGAGGCCTGCAAGGTCTACCTGGACAGCGGCGAGGAACCCCCGGCACTGCGTGACGAGGTCAGTGCGCACCTCGAGGCCCTCGAGCAGAAGATGGGCAAGAAGCTCGGCCAGCCCGACAACCCGCTGCTCGTCTCCGTCCGCTCCGGGGCGAAGTTCTCGATGCCCGGCATGATGGACACCGTCCTGAACATCGGGCTCTCCGACAAGTCCGTGCAGGGCCTGGCGAAGCAGGCCGGCGACGACCGCTTCGCGTGGGACTCCTACCGCAGGCTCATCCAGATGTTCGGCAAGACGGTCCTCGGCGTCGACGGCGAGCTCTTCGAGGACGCGCTGGAGGCGGCCAAGGAGGCCAAGAAGGTCGCCGACGACACCCAGCTCGACGCGGCCGACCTGAAGAAGCTGGTCACCAAGTTCAAGAAGATCGTCAAGACCGAGGCCGGGCGCGACTTCCCGCAGGACCCGCGCGAGCAGATGGACCTCGCCATCAAGGCGGTCTTCGACTCCTGGAACGGCGACCGCGCCAAGCTCTACCGCCGCCAGGAGCGCATCCCGCACGACCTCGGCACCGCGGTCAACGTCTGCTCGATGGTCTTCGGCAACCTCGGCCCCGACTCCGGCACGGGCGTCGCCTTCACCCGGGACCCCGCCTCCGGCCACCAGGGCGTCTACGGCGACTACCTGCAGAACGCGCAGGGCGAGGACGTGGTCGCGGGCATCCGCAACACCGTCCCGCTCGCGGAGCTGGAGAACATCGACAAGAAGTCGTACGACCAGCTGATGCAGATCATGGAGACGCTGGAGAACCACTACAAGGACCTCTGCGACATCGAGTTCACCATCGAGCGCGGCAAGCTGTGGATGCTGCAGACCCGCGTCGGCAAGCGCACGGCGGCCGCGGCCTTCCGCATCGCGACCCAGCTGGTGGACCAGGGACTGATCGACGAGGCCGAGGCGCTGCAGCGGGTGACGGGCGCGCAGCTCGCGCAGCTGATGTTCCCCCGGTTCGACGAGAAGGCGAAGGTCCAGCAGGTCGCCCGCGGCATCGCGGCCTCGCCGGGCGCGGCGGTCGGCAAGGCGGTCTTCGACTCGTACACCGCGGTGAAGTGGTCCCGCTCCGGCGAGAAGGTCATCCTGGTCCGCCGCGAGACCAACCCCGACGACCTGGACGGCATGATCGCGGCCGAGGGCATCCTGACCTCGCGCGGCGGCAAGACCTCCCACGCGGCCGTCGTCGCACGCGGCATGGGCAAGACCTGTGTGTGCGGTGCGGAGGAGCTGGAGGTCGACACCAAGCGCCGCCGGATGACGGTGCCGGGCGGGCAGGTCGTCGAGGAGGGCGACCTGATCTCCATCGACGGCTCGAGCGGCAAGGTGTACCTGGGCGAGGTACCGGTCGTCCCGTCCCCGGTCGTGGAGTACTTCGAGGGCCGGATGCACGCGGGCGCCGACGACGCCGACGAGCTGGTCGAGGCGGTTCACCGGATCATGGCCTTCGCGGACCGCAAGCGCCGCCTGCGCGTCCGGGCCAACGCCGACAACGCCGAGGACGCGCTGCGCGCACGGCGCTTCGGCGCCCAGGGCATCGGCCTGTGCCGCACCGAGCACATGTTCCTCGGCGACCGGCGTGAGCTCGTGGAGCGCCTGATCCTGGCGGACACGGAAGCCGAGCGCGAGGAGTCGCTCAAGCAGCTCCTGCCGCTGCAGAAGCAGGACTTCGTGGAACTTTTCGAGGCGATGGACGGCCTCCCGGTCACGGTCCGCCTCCTGGACCCGCCGCTGCACGAGTTCCTCCCGGACATCACCGAGCTGTCGGTCCGCGTGGCCCTCGCCGAGTCCCGCCAGGAGCCGCACGAGAACGAGCTGCGTCTGCTCCAGGCCGTGCACCGGCTGCACGAGCAGAACCCGATGCTCGGCCTGCGCGGCGTACGCCTCGGCCTGGTCATCCCCGGCCTGTTCACCATGCAGGTCCGGGCGATCGCGGAGGCGGCGGCCGAGCGCAAGGCGGCCAAGGGCGACCCGCGCGCCGAGGTCATGATCCCGCTCGTCGGCACGGTCCAGGAGCTGGAGATCGTCCGCGACGAGGCCGACAAGGTCATCGCGGAGGTCGAGTCGGCGACGGGCACGGAGCTGAACCTCGCGATCGGCACCATGATCGAGCTGCCGCGCGCCGCGCTGACGGCCGGTCAGATCGCGGAGGCCGCCGAGTTCTTCTCCTTCGGCACCAACGACCTCACGCAGACGGTGTGGGGCTTCAGCCGGGACGACGTGGAGGCGAGCTTCTTCACGGCCTACCTGGAGAAGGGCATCTTCGGCGTCTCCCCGTTCGAGACGATCGACAAGGACGGCGTGGGCAAGCTGGTCCGCGACGCCGCGAAGGCGGGCCGCGCCACCCGCCCCGACCTCAAGCTCGGCGTGTGCGGCGAGCACGGCGGCGACCCGGAGTCGGTGCACTTCTTCCACGAGGTGGGCCTGGACTACGTCTCCTGCTCCCCGTTCCGCATCCCCGTGGCCCGCCTGGAGGCCGGCCGGGCGGCGTCGCAGTCGCAGGGAAGCGACCACCGGTAGGGCTTCGGACGGACCCTCACCGAACGCCGGAACCGCCGCCGGTCACCCCGACCCTCACCGACACGGCAACGGTTCCGGAGCACCGAGAGAGGGCGGCACCCCTGTGCGGGGGGTGCCGCCCTCTCGTGTCAGTGCAGGAATCGGTGCAGCGGAGCGGACTCGGTCAGCAGCATGGTGACGCGGTGGGCGAGCCGCTGCCACGCCTCCTCCTGGGCGTAGGAGAGCCGCACGTCCTCGTCCCCGGCCGCCTCCAGCGCGGCGAGGAGGACATCGGTGTCGGCGTCGGGCGCGAGGTCCACCATCGACAGCACCCGCGCCAGCGCACCGACCAGGCCGGCCGCGGACTCGCCGTTCGACGAGACCTCGCCGAGGAACGCGGCGACGCCGCGCGACGGCTCGGGAGGCGCGACGAGGGCCCCGGACAGTTCACGCAGCAGTGCGTACAAAAGGTCCGTCTCTTCGGTGGGCAGCCGAACGACCCGCAGACCTTCGTGCTCCCAGCGGCCGTTCGGCGTCCACACCCGAGGTCCGCGCGCCACCGCTTCGGCCAGTGTCGCCCGGACGCGCCGGAAGGCGGCGAGCCCGCCCGCGAACAGCGCGTGATCACCTCCCTCACGGGGAGCTTCGGCCAGGGGAACCAGCACATGCTGCTCCACCCGATCGCATTGAGCGTCGAGTTCCGGGTCCACGACGACGAGGCGAACTGACGTGCGCTGCTGGTGCTCCATGTCGAACACTCTGCCAGTCGGCTCTGACAACGGCCCTGGGGCGTCCCGCGTTCTCGGCGCCCGGCGCCCGGCGCCCGGCGTCACGCCGCCCCGCGACTCGGCTTCCGCCTCACACCGCGCCCCCGCCCCGCCCCCGGAACCCTCACACCCACCCCCCGCCCCCGCTGAGGGCAGCGTTCCCCGTGGGAAACAGTCGTGATGCGGCCGGGTAACGTCGGCACCGCACGCTCGGCACATGACCTCGAATACGCGTGTGGTGGTGATCGGCGCCGGGCTCGCGGGCGTCCGTCTCGCCCGGCGGCTCGGCGAGCTCGGTGTGCCCGCCCTGGTCGTCGGCGAGGAGGAGCACCCCCCGTACAACCGCGTCCTGCTCGCGGACGTGCTGGCCGGCCGCTACGCGCCCGAGGTGATCTCCCTCCCGGCCCCCGAGCGCCTCGTCCGTTCCCGGGTCACCCGGATCGACCGGGCGGCCCGCGAGATCCACTGCTCGGACGGCGCGGTGATCGCATACGAAACACTCGTCCTCGCCACCGGTTCGAACCCCGTCCTGCCGCCCCTGCGCGGTCTGCTCACCCCCGGTCGGGCCGAGCTGCCCGAGGGCGTCCACGCGTTCCGTACGATGGACGACTGCCTGGGCCTCGCCAAGGCCGTCCGCGCGGGTGTGCGAGCCGTCGTCATCGGCGGCGGGCTCCTCGGCGTCTCCGCCGCCCGTGCGCTCGCCGCCCGCGGCGCCCAGGTGGTCCTGGCCCAGCAGGCCGAGCGCCTGATGGAACGCCAGCTCGACCCCTCCGCCTCGAAGCTGGTGTGCCGCCACCTCACCGATCTCGGCGTCGAGGTCCACACCGAGACCCGGGTGCGCGGCGTGTGCACCCTCGGCGGCGCCGTCCGCACCGTGGAGATGGCCGACGGCTACGCCCTCGACACCGACCTCGTCGTCCTGGCCTGCGGCGTCCACCCCCGCGTGGGCCTCGCCCAGGACGCGGGCCTCGCCGTCCACAAGGGCATCCTCGTCGACGACGAACTGCGCACCTCCGACCCGCACATCCGGGCCATCGGCGACTGCGCCCAGCACGACGGCACGGTGTACGGGCTGGCCACCCCCGCTCTCGAACAGGCCGAGGCGCTGGCGCAGTCGCTGGCCGGAGACCCGGACTCCCGCTACACGGGCACCCGCTCCCTGACCCGGCTCACCCTCGCCGGGCACGACTTCCTCGACCTCGCCGCCTTCGGCGAGACCGAACCCCGCCCCGGCGACGACGTCGTTCAGCTCACCGACGCGACCCGCGGCACCTACAGGAAGGTCGTCGTCCGCGACGACCGCCTGGTCGGCGGCGTACTCGTCGGCGAACTCGGCACCGTCGGCGCGCTCGCCCGCGCCTGGGAGGGAGCAGAGCCGCTCCCCACGGACGGTGCCCCGCTGCTCCACCTGCTCACCAACGATGGAGGCTCCTGATGTCCACGGACACCACCCCCACGATCGTGCTCGTCGGCCATGGCATGGTCGGCCAGCGCTTCCTCGAAGCGCTCGCCGAGCGCGGCCTGACCGCCACGCACCGGGTGGTCGTGCTGTGCGAGGAGCCTCGCCCCGCCTACGACCGTGTCCAGCTCACCTCGTACTTCTCGGGCACCACGCCCGACGAGCTGTCCATGACCGACATGGAGTTCATCGCCACGCACGGCATCGAACTGCACATCGGCGACCCGGCCGAGACCATCGACCGGGAGGCGAAGACGGTCACCGCCCGCTCCGGACTGACGGTCGCGTACGACACCCTCGTCCTCGCCACCGGCTCCTACCCCTTCGTCCCGCCGGTCCCCGGCAAGGACGCCGAGGGCTGTTTCGTCTACCGCACCATCGAGGACCTCCTCGCCATCGAGGAGTACGCGAAGACCAGGGCGACGACGGGCGCGGTGGTCGGCGGCGGTCTGCTCGGTCTCGAAGCGGCCGGCGCGCTCAAGGGCCTCGGACTGAACACGCACATCGTGGAGTTCGCGCCGCGTCTGATGCCCGTGCAGGTCGACGAGGGCGGCGGCGCCGCGCTGCTGCGCACGATCGAGGACATGGGCCTGACCGTGCACACCGGTACGGGCACCCAGGAGATCGTGGTCGGTGAGGACGGCTCCGTCACCGGTATGAAGCTCTCCGACGGCTCCGAACTGGCCACCGACATGGTGGTGTTCTCGGCCGGTGTCCGCCCGCGCGACCAGCTCGCCCGCGCCTGTGGTCTGACGGTGGGCGAGCGCGGCGGTATCACCGTCGACGAGCGGTGCCGCACGGTCACCGACCCGCACGTGTTCGCGATCGGCGAGTGCGCGCTCGCGGCGGACGGCCGCGTGTACGGCCTGGTCGCCCCCGGTTACGAGCAGGCCGAGACGGCCGCCGCGACGATCGCCGCCGACGAGGCGGAGTTCACCGGTGCCGACCTGTCCACCAAGCTGAAGCTGCTCGGCGTGGACGTGGCCTCCTTCGGCGACGCGCACGGCACCACCGAGGACTGCCTCGACGTCGTCTACTCCGACTCCCGCTCGGGCCTGTACAAGAAGCTGGTCATCGGCCGCGACGGCACGCTGCTCGGCGGCATCCTGGTCGGCGACGCGGAGGCGTACGGCACGCTGAAGGCCTTCACCGGTTCGGTCCCGCCGGTCTCGCCCGAGTCGCTGGTGCTGCCCGCGGGCGCCGGGGAGCCCGCCCAGCTCGGCCCGACCGCGCTGCCGGACGACGCGATCATCTGCTCCTGCAACAACGTCACCAAGGGCACGATCCGCGGCGCGGTCACCGAGCACAAGTGCACCACCGTGCCCGAGGTGAAGAAGTGCACCAAGGCGGGCACGACGTGCGGCAGTTGCGTCAAGGTGCTGGGCCAGCTGGTCGACGCCGAACTCGAGGCGAGCGGCGTCGAGGTCGACAAGGGCCTGTGCGGCTGCTTCTCGCAGACCCGCGAGGAGCTGTACGAGATCGTCCTCGCCCTGCGCATCAACTCCTACCAGGAACTGCTCGACCGCTACGGCCGCGAGGGCGCCCGCGGCGGCGACGGCTGCGAGACCTGCAAGCCGGCCGTCGCCTCGATCATCGCCTCGCTCGCCCCGACGATCGGCGCGAGCGGCTACGTCCTGGACGGCGAGCAGGCCGCGCTGCAGGACAGCAACGACCACTTCCTGGCCAACCTGCAGAAGAACGGCTCCTACTCGGTCGTGCCGCGCATCCCCGGCGGTGAGATCACCCCGGAGAAGCTGATCGTGATCGGCGAGATCGCCCGGGACTTCGGCCTCTACACGAAGATCACCGGGGGTCAGCGGATCGACCTGTTCGGTGCGCGCGTCGAGCAGCTCCCGCTGATCTGGGCCCGGCTGGTCGACGCCGGCTTCGAGTCCGGCCACGCCTACGGCAAGGCGCTGCGTACGGTGAAGTCCTGCGTGGGTTCCACCTGGTGCCGCTACGGCGTCCAGGACTCCGTCCGCATGGCGATCGACCTGGAGCTGCGCTACCGGGGCCTGCGCTCTCCGCACAAGCTGAAGTCGGCCGTCTCCGGCTGCGCCCGCGAGTGCGCCGAGGCCCAGTCGAAGGACTTCGGCGTGATCGCCACCGCGGGCGGCTGGAACCTCTACGTCGGCGGCAACGGCGGCGCCACCCCGCGCCACGCTGACCTCCTCGCCCAGGACCTGTCCGACGCCGAGCTGATCCGCCTCATCGACCGGTTCCTGATGTTCTACATCCGCACCGCCGACCGCCTGGAGCGCACCTCGGTGTGGCTGGAGCGGATCCCCGGCGGACTGGACCACGTGCGCGACGTGGTCGTCCACGACTCGCTCGGCATCTGCGACGAACTGGAGGCCCTGATGGCCGCGCACGTCGCGAACTACCGCGACGAGTGGGCCGAGACCATCAACGACCCCGAGAAGCTGGCCCGGTTCGTGTCCTTCGTCAACGCGCCGGACACCCCCGACCCGGTCGTCGGCTTCGTCCCCGAGCGCGACCAGATCAAGCCCGACCTGCAGCTGCTCACCATCGGCACGCGACCCCTGGAAGGAAGCGCCCAGCGATGACCCTGGCACTCGAGACCACCGACCTGAAGATCGAGCTGCGGATCGACGAGGACACCTGGTTCCCGGTCTGCGACATGAGCGCGCTGACGCCGGGACGTGGCGTGGCGGCGCTGCTGCCGGACGGCCGCCAGGTCGCGCTCTTCCGGGACCGCTCGGGCCGGCTGTACGGCATCGACAACCGGGACCCCTTCGGCGGCGCCGCGGTCCTCTCCCGGGGGCTGACCGGCACCCACCAGGGCCGCCCCTTCGTCGCCTCGCCGTTGCTGAAGCAGCGCTTCGACCTGGAGACCGGCCAGTGCCTGGACGACGAGACGGTCAGGGTGGCGGCATACGAGGTGCGGGCCGCCTGAGGACGGCGCCGAGGACCCCTTCCCTCTGTCCGCCGGGCCGGCCACAGGCCCGGCGGCGGGGCCGTCGGCCTCGGACGACCCTCGTGCAACCTCAGAAGACCCTCATATGGATGGACGGGCCACCGACCCCGTCCCTAGGGTCACGATCATGCCCGACATCTCGCTGACCATGGTCGCCGCCCTGTGCCTCGCCGCGCTCGCGGCCGGCTGGATCGACGCCGTGGTCGGAGGTGGCGGACTGCTGCTGCTTCCCGTACTGCTGCTGGGGCTGCCCGGCGGCACTCCGGCGTCGTTCGCGCTCGGCACCAACAAGGCCGTCGCGATCGTCGGGACGACGGGTGCCGCCGTGACGTACGCGCGCCGGACACCGGTCGACGTGGGAACGGCCGTACGGATCGGGATCGCGGCGCTCGCCGGGTCCACGGCCGGGGCGTTCGTGGCCGCCGGGCTGAGCACCGACGTCCTCAAGCCGGTCGTCATGGGGGTGCTGCTCGGAGTCGGCGCCTTCGTGATCCTGCGTCCCGCGTTCGGCACCGCCCCCTCCACCGGGCCGGTCTCCGCACGCCGGGTGCTCGCCGCGATCGGGCTCGCGGGCCTCGGCATCGGCTTCTACGACGGCCTCATCGGCCCCGGCACCGGTACCTTCCTCGTCCTGGCACTCACCGCGGTGCTGCACCTGGACCTGGTGACCGCCTCCGCCACCGCGAAGATCGTCAACTGCTGCACGAACGCGGGCGCGCTCGCCACGTTCGCCTGGAAGGGCACGGTGTTCTGGCAGCTGGCGGTGCTGATGGCGGGCTTCAACCTGGCGGGCGGCATGATCGGGGCGCGGACGGCGCTGAAGCGGGGCAGCGGGTTTGTTCGGATCGTGCTGCTTACGGTGGTGTTCGCCCTCGTCGCGAACCTGGCCTACGAGCAGTGGCTGGCCTGAGCGGTGGTGCCGCAGGTGCCGTGGGCGGTTCAGCGGCTGCCCGTCAGGTGGGCGAAGACGACCACGTTGCCCTGGTAGCCCGTCGCCTTCGAGTAGCCGCCGCCACAGGTGATCACCCGTAGCTCCGGGCGCCCCGCCGCGCCGTACACCTTGTCGTCGGGGAAGTTCCGCGCGGCGTAGACCTCGACCGCGTCCACGGTGAACACGGCGGTCGAGCCGTCGCGGCGGCCGATCTCGATCGTGCTGCCCTTGCTCAGGGCGCCCAGGTCGTAGAAGACCGCCGGGCCCCGGGTGTTGTCGACGTGCCCGGCGACGATCGCGGTGCCGGTCTCGCCGGGTATGGTGCCGGCCTCGTACCAGCCGGCGAGGTTCTTGTCGTCGGCGGGCGGGACGTCAAGGCTGCCCGCACCGGTCAGCCTCAGGCCCATCAGGGGCGCGTCCACGTGGATCGAGGGTATGCGGATGCGGTCGGGCGGGGAGGGCGGCAGCGCGGGCGCGGCGGAGCCCTCGCGGTCCGGGTCCACGGCGCCCTGGGCCGCCGAGGGTTGAGGGGGAGTGTCGCTCCGGTAGGCGCTGTGCAGCAGCCAGGCGCCGGAGCAGAGGGAGACCGCCGTGACGGACGCTATCGCCGCGTTGCCGACCTTGTGCACACGAAGCTCCTTCCGGCAGGGCCAGGGCCCGTCTTTTTGCGGCCGGCCTGATCCGGGAGACAGACCCTGGTCCCGGACCCCCTCCGGGCCGCGAGGGGCGGTCGGACCCGGAGGGGATGGGGACGGCGGTACCGGCGACGGACAGCGGAGGAGTCCGTCAGATCCCGTCGCCTCTCAGTCGGCGATGCAGGAGCCAGGTACCGCCCGCGGCGGCGACGGCGAGTGCCGCCACACCGGCCGCGGTCCGCACGGGGTCGGGGCCGAGTGCACCGCCGACCCCCGTCTTCACGCTTCCTCGCGGACGCGTCTGATCCTTGGCCGCGCTGAGGGTGACCGTCAGGTCGCCGGTCACCCTGGCCCGCCGGCCCCCGGAGCACGTGGCGACGATCTCGTACGTCCCCGGCTGCGCGCCGGGCGGCACCCGGAACCGGCCGATCACGTCCTGCTCGTGCGTGCTGGGCGCGAGCGTGAACGTGCCGCCGCCGACCGCCGTCGCGTCGCCCGCCGCGGATCCGTTCGCGCCGCACGCCGCCGTGTTGACGGTGACCACACTCCCGGGCACGGCCATGGAGGGGAAGACCTCCAGCCTCCCGGTCTCACCGCCGTACGCGGGCGCGGCGGCGAGCCCCGCGGCGGCGAGGGCGAGCGCGGTGCCGGTCAGCGAACGGGCCGTACGTCGCATCGTGGTGCTCCTCGGGCGGGACACGGCCCGCGGCATCACCGGCGTGCCGCTGTGTCGGTCGTGTCCCCGCACTGTCGAGGAAAAGGGCAACGGGCCGCGGCCGCTCGCTGACGATGTGTCAGGAATACGGTGAACGGGTGCCGGGTAAAGGCGGTGGCGGCGGCGTTTGGGCAGGTCAGCGGCGTAGGGGGGCGGGTGGGCGAAGAACACCGGAGGGTGAACGGGGCTGGTGAACAGGGGTGGTGAACGGGTGAGCGGTCGTCAGGCGCCGCATTCCGCCCCCTGTGCGGCCGGGAAACCACGGTCCGCCAGAGCCTCGGTCACCGTCCGGTGCCCCACCGCCGCCAGGACCGGATTGGTCTCCCGGTAGTAGTGCTCCGCCGTCAGGCCGAAGCACAGGGCCCAGACCCGGCCCCGGGCCCAGGTCGCGTCGTCCACGGCGGCCGCCTCGCGGAACAGGTCGCGGGTGCCGCGGGTGAAGACCGCCCACGCGGCCAGGGTGTCGGCCGCCGGGTCGCCCACGCCCAGGCCGCCGAAGTCGATCACCGCGGTCAGCCGGCCCGCGGTCGTGAGCAGGTTCCCTGGCAGCAGGTCCCCGTGCAGCCAGACGGGATCGCCCTCCCACTGCGGGAGCCGGACGACCTCCTCCCACAGCGCGGTCGCCGCGGCGGCGTCCACCGTGCCGTCCGCGCCCAGGTCGCGGATGGCCGCACGGACGTACGCGTCGTTCGCCGCCACCGGGCCGCCCCGCCAGGACGCCGGACCTCCGCTCGCGTCGACGCGCCGCAGGGCCGTCACGAAACGGCCCAACTCCACGGCTGCCGTGCCGAGTTCGGTGATCGGGTCGTCGTAGGCGTTCTTGCCGTCCAGCCAGCGCAGCACCGACCACGGCTGCGCGTACCCGGGTGCCGGGGCGCCTCTGCCCAGCGGCAACGGGACGGTCAGCGGCAGATGCGGGGCCAGCAGCGGCAGCCAGCGCTGCTCCTTGTCCACCTGCCGCGCCCCGTCGGGCCGCCGGGGCAGCCGTACGACCATGTCGTCGCCCAGCCGGTACATGGCGTTGTCCGTCCCGGCGGACGGCACCTCGGTGACCGGCAGCCCGGCCCACCGGGGGAACTGCCCGGCGACCAGCCGGCGCACCAGCGCGGTGTCCACGTCCAGTTCGTCGGCGTGCATCTTCGCGGCGGGCATCGGTCTCCAGCGGGAGTACGGCGGTCGGGTGCCGCAGCGTAGGCAGGGCGGCACCCGGCCCGCCACCGTATTTCCCTCAGCCGACGTTCACGGCGCTCCAGGCCGCCGCCACCGCGTCGTACTCCGTGCTCCCCGCCCCGTACAGGTCCTTCGCCGCGTTCAGCGTCGCCGTGCGGGCGCCCGCGTAGTTCGTGGAGGACGTCATGTAGACCGTCAGCGCCCGGTACCAGATCTTGCCGAGCTTGTCCCGGCCGATGCCCGCCACCGTGGAGCCGTCGCAGGTCGGGGAGTCGTAGCTGACGCCGTTGACGGTCTTGGCGCCGCTGCCCTCCGCGAGCAGGTACGCGAAGTGGTTCGCGACGCCCGACGAGTAGTGCACGTCCAGCTTGCCCACCGAACTGCTCCAGCAGTCCGCCGAATTGCCGTCCTTGGACGGCTTGTCCATGTAGCGCAGCGCCGACTTGCCGAAGCCCGAGCGGACGATCTTCTCGCCGATCAGGTAGTCACCGGGGTCCGAGGCGTTGTTCGCGTACCACTCCACCAGCGTTCCGAAGATGTCGGAGGTGGCCTCGTTCAGCCCGCCCGACTCCCCGGAGTACGCCAGCGCCGCCGTCTTGGACGTCACGCCGTGCGTCATCTCGTGCCCGGCCACGTCCAGCGCCACCAGCGGCCCGAGCGTCGTGCCGTCACCGTCGCCGTACGTCATGCAGAAGCAGTTGTCGTCCCAGAAGGCGTTGTTGTAGTTCGTGCCGTAGTGGACGCGGTTGTAGGAACCCTTGCCGTCGCCCGCGATGCCGCTGCGGCCGTGCACGTTCTTGTAGTAGTCCCAGGTCACGTCGGTGCCGTACTGCGCGTCCACCGCCGCCGAGGAGCGGTCCGACACCGTGCCCGACCCCCAGTGGTTGTCGGAGTCGGTGAAGAGGGTGGCGGGCGCGCGGCTGACGCAGATGGTGGTGAGGAAGCACAGGTCGGTCTTGTTCTCGGCGTCGCCCGTGTACGTGTCGCCCCGCGTGGGGTCCTTGAGCTGGTACGCCGACCCGGACTGCGTCGTCTGAAGCGGAACCGTCCCGCTGTAGAGGGACTTGCCGTCACCGGACGCCGTCTCGATGCTGTCCCAGGCGTCGATCTGCCGCCCGGTCCCGGCGTCCGTGACCACGGTGCGCGCGACCGGGTTGCCGAGCGTGTCCTGCCCGGTGACCTCGGTGCGCCAGGCGAGCCGGGGCGCGCCGTGCAGCGCGTCGACGACGAGCTGCGGCTTGGCGGTCAGGTGCCTGAGCAATTCCCCGGCGTTCGCGGCGCGCAGCGCGGCGGTGGCCAGGTCGGCGGCCTTGGGGGCCTTCACGGCCGGAGTGATGGTCGGCAGGGAAATGGCGCGCCGGGTGGCCCGGTCGGCGCTGCGGTACGACCCGTCGGGCGCCAGATGGAGCACGAAGTCGCCGCCGAGGACGGGCAGCTGACGGTATGTCCGGTCGTAGCGCACATGCCGGCTGCCGTCCGGGTCGATGACGACGTCTCGTACGCTCGTGCCCTGCGCCGGTGTCAGGCCCAGGCGGGCGGCCTCGCGCGCCAACACCGCCGCGGCGTCGCGGATCACGGTGGACCGGCTGGGTCTGGCGGCCGCCTCGGCGGCGGGGGCCGGGGCGAGTGCTGCGGCCAGCAGGGCGGCGGCGGTCGCGGCGGTGCCGGCCACGGTGAGACGGGAACCTCGGGCAGGCCGTATCCGGCTCATCGGTCTCCTAGGGAAGGCGCCCGGGGGCGCGTGGGGAGGGCAGGGGGTGGGGAACCCCCTGGCGTCCCTCCGATTGAAGGGTCCAGGGCGTGTCATGTCCATGGAGCGGCCGGGGAGATGTGTGAGGGGGAAGAATCGGTTCTGTGAGACTGCCGTTCTTCGTCTACGGGACGCTTCGCCCGGGGGAGCACAACCACGCCCTCTTCCTGCGCGGCCGCACCGGCTCCGAGGAGCCGGGCCTGCTGCGCGGCGCGGTGCTGTACGAAGGCCCCGGCTACCCCTACGCGGTGGCGGACGAGGACGGCGGCACGGTCACGGGCGAGATCGTCACCGCGCGGCCCGAGGCGTACGACGGCCTGCTCGTCCTGCTGGACCGTCTCGAGGAGTACGTGCCGGGTGATCCGCGCAGCCTCTACGAGCGGGTGCAGCGGGAGGTGACCGCCGCGGACGGCAGGACCGCCCGGGCCTGGGTGTACCTGGCCGCCCCCGCCGTCGCGACCCGGCTGCGGCGGCGGGGCAAGCTGATCGGGAGCGGGGACTGGCTGAGCCGGCGGACTGTCGGAAACGGGTGAGCCCCGGCACGGGGTGCCGGGGCTCACGCGAGGGAACGGAATCGACCGTCAGCCGAAGGCCTTGATCGTGTTCCAGTTCACCGACAGGACGACCTTCACCGCGGCGTTGGTGTTCGTCCGCGACGGGTTGTAGATCCGCGTGTACCCGTCGGAGGCGAAGCGGGCCCAGATGTCGGGGATGCCGTCCGCGTTGATGTCCGGGATGCCGATGGCCGTCGGCACGTCGACATCCGTCCAGCCGGTGCCGTAGGACTCGTCCTTCCCGGTCAGCGAGTTGGCGGCCAGCTTCAGCGACTCCAGGTCGACGCTGCCGGTGACGGCGCCGGGCTTGCCCTGGCGGTCGTACATGTTGCCGTTGTCCAGGTTGCGCCACAGCAGGTCGGGAGTGCCGTCGCCGCTGATGTCGGTCACGTTGACGATCTCCCGGCGGGCCCAGGCGGTGCCCTCCATCAGGGTCGCGGTCTGGAAGGTGGCGCCGGTGTAGCCGGACAGGGTCCAGAACGCGGTGCCGGCCCGCAGCACCAGGTCGGGCAGCTTGTCGCCGGTGATGTCGCCGACGGCCCTGATCTGCGTCCACGTCGAGGGCGCGGGGGCGTTCGACGGGAGGCGGACCTCCAGGCGCTGGGAGACGTCGTAGCTGCCGTAGCCGTCGCCGGGGTAGAGGTAGAAGTGCCCGTCGGGGGTGACCGCGAACAGGTCGGTGGAGCCGTCGCCGGGGTAGACGTCCTGGTAGTGCGTGATCAGGGCGGCCTTGCCGGTGGCCGGGTCGAACCAGTGGCCCTGCGGGTCGGTCTGCTGGTCCTTCGGCTTGGTGCTGTCGTAGGACGCGGTCAGGCAGTTGTACAGGTCGCCGCCGTCGCCGCCGACGCAGTTGCGCAGGTTGCCGTCGGCGTTGACGATCAGCAGGTCGGGGTAGGGGTCACCGCCGGTGTCCATGGGGCCGTCGGCGGTGTCCCGCGGCGGCACGTAGAAGGTGTAGTCGGTGCGCTGGCTGGCGTTGCCGGCGGCGTCATAGGCGTACACCTGGAGGGTGTTGGGCCCGGCGTGCGCGGGGGACATCGGGTCGACGGTCGCGGTGCCGTTGGTGGCGTTCACGTAGACCGGGTTGTTGCCCTCGAAGGACCAGCGGAACTTCGTCGCGCCCTCGGAGGTGAAGGTCACCGCGCCATGGCCGCCGAACTTCACCGTGGACCAGGTCTGCCCGTCGGGCGTGGCCGCGGGGAAGTCGTCGCTGTCGACGGTGGGCTGCGGCGGGGCGCTGGCGTCGATGTTGAGCCGGCACGGGTCGGTGCCGGGAGGGAAGTACGAGGAGGTCAGGCCGCCGGAGTCCTCCGCGCGCACGTCCCACGAGTAGGTGGTCTTGTCCTCCAGCGGGAACGTGGCGGGCACGGTGTAGGTGGCGGTTCCGCTGGAGTTGGGAGTGACCAGCCAGCCGGACGGGACCGTGCCGCCGGTCTTCCAGAAGCGGAAGCGCAGCTTGCTGAGGTTGCCGTCGGCATCCTTGGCGTTGGCCGACAGCACGATGTTGGTCTTGCCGACGGTCACGCCCGAGCCGCCGACGGAGCAGGTGCCGCCCGGCGTGGTCTTGCCGCCGGTGGGCTCGGAGGGCGGCCGGTTGTAGACGACCTCGAGGGTGGCGCTGGTCGCCTGGAACTTGCGCCACGTCTGCACGTCCGACTCGCTGCTCGCGCGCATGCCGAAGGTGATGTTCGACCAGCCGCCGTCGGCGGCCTTCTGCGCGCCGGCCGTGACCGGGAACGCCTCGTAGTCGTCGGGGCAGGAGCTGGAGGACCAGCCGTGCGCGAAGGAGTGGTGGTCCAGCTGCGTGGACCAGCTCGGCTGCTTGTTCCAGGTGGTGCCCGACGAGATGGCCCCGGTCAGCCAGAACTGGAAGTCACGGGTGGTGCAGGACCAGGAGTGGTTGTTGAGCACCTTGAAGGTGGCCTTGGAGACGTCCGCGCCCTTGATGCTGGTGTCGAACTTCATCCGCCAGAAGGAGCGGGCGGTGCCGCCGGTCTCGTTCTCATAGCCGACGCGGGCGTCGGAGGTGCCGGAGGAGAAGTTGGTGCCGTCCCAGAAGCTCGAGTTCGGGTACGGCTTGTAGGCGACGGTCCAGGCGAGCCAGCCGCTGTTCATGGTCGGGTCGACGAACACCGGGAACTTGACGTCGGCGTTCTTGAACAGCCCGGCCTGCGCGGCGTGCAGGTCGAGGCGGGCGGTGCCGGTGCCGTCGCCGGCGAGCTTGACCGGCATGGGGGCGCTGTGCGCGCCGGGCTCGATGCCGCTCAGGCCGGACAGCTTCAGCACGTCGGTGGGGGTGTCGACCGAGGTGCGCGGGGTGCCCCTGCCCTCGTCGAGCTCGGGGTCGCGGCCGGCGGAGTCCCAGGCGAACGGGGTGGGGATGGAGCCGATTTCCTTGCCGGAGCGGTCCTGGACCAGGATGCGGCCGCTGCCGGCGTCGTTGTGGAAGACGGCCGTCTTGGAGCGCAGGCCGTAGGCCACGGTGGCCAGCGCCGGGGACTGCGCGGCCTCCTTGGTCTTGACGATCAGCAGCTGGGCGAAGCCGCCCTCGGCGCGGGCGACGAGCAGCAGGTCGACGCCGGGCAGCACCTCGGAGTACAGGGCGCGCGGGCCGTCGAGCACCGGCTCGGGCAGGGTGCCGGGCCAGGTGTAGGCGACGGTGTGACCGTCGAAGTCGACCTCGGCCAGCACGGTTTCCCGGCCGCCCGTCAAAGGCGCACGTACAAAGGAGCGGTCGGCGCGGGTGTCCTTGCTGCCGCTGGAGAAGCGGACGGGCTGCGCGGGGTTGACCGGCTGGATGCCGAGGCCGCGCGGGGCGTTCTTCACCCGCCGCAGGTGGTTGTCGATCGGCGCCCACTGACCCGTGGCGGTCTTCGCCCGGGCCGGCGTGGCCGTGATTCGGGTGCGCAGCTGGCCGTCCGGCTGGGCCCACGTCTGGGAGGTGGCCGTGGTGGCCGTCTCGACGAGGACCGGCTTGTGGGTGCGGCGGGCCTCGGCCTGGGCGTCGGCTTCGTCGCGCGGGCCGGTGGCGGCCTGGCGGGCGCGGGTGGCCTTGTCCGCCTGCGGTGGTGAGGCGTCGTCGGGTTGCCACCAGGGCAACAGTGCGGCGGTCAGGGCGGCCAGGACAAGGCCGAGGGTGACAGCCAGCCTGGTGCGCGTGCGCACAAAGGGGCTGAGAAAACGAGGCGGCGCGGACACGGCGGCGTTCTACTCCCGTGTGGACCAGGTGGATACGGACAGCACGAACAGCCCCGGTCGGCGGGCCGCGGGGCAGAGTTGCGCACACGATCACATGAACGTCACGTCCGGTCCACATATGAAGTGTTTATGAAGTTGTGACGAACGAATGGGGCGGCGTTGACTCGGCTTTGACCGTGCCTCAAGTGCGGCTTTTGATCACCTGAAGTGCGGTCATAGGGATGAGTAATCACGATCTTGCCGACTTGTCCTGTAGGTGAGTGTCAGTCAGGTCTCGTCCTATGGCGCAGATCACACAACACTCGGGAACCATCTCGGACGGATCTTGAAACCTGCGGGGGTCATGACAGAAGGTGCGGATTCCATCTGTCGTTTTTCTTTGCATGCCTTGGTGGGGTCGACGCGTATGCGCGCTCAAAGTCCACCGTCATGGCTGAGGCGGTCGCGCCCAGCTATGACGGAGTCACAACGACGGCGCCGCCGGCAAGGCCGCGCGGCGACCGTCCTTTTGTTGTCCACGGCCTTGTTGGTGAGCAGTCTCGGCACGGAGGCATGGGCGATACCCGCCCCCGGCATGGCCCGGGAGGAGGTCAAGCTCCCCGACCTGCCGAAGCCCACGGCGGTTCCGGAGGACCAGGAGGCCGAGAAGAACCTCACCACCGCGCCCGAGGTGCCCGTCGACCCGTACGCGCCGACCGCCGTCACGCCCTGGGCGGAGGATCAGGGTGTCGCCAGTCTGACGCCGGACGCTCAGCCCGGCACCACGGTCGCCGTCGGGAACCTGCCGGTCGCGATCGGTGTGCCCGCAGGCACCGATCCGACGGCGATCGACGGAGACTGGCAGGTCAAGCTGGCCGCTCCGACCGCGTCGCAGGACGCGAACGTCTCCGGCATGATCATGAAGGTCACGCCGCCGGCCGACGCCGACCCGACCGCACAGGTCACGATCGACGTCGACACCACCGGCTTCGCCGACCTGTACGGCCCGCAGGCCGCCGACCGCTTCGGCCTGGTCCTGCTGCCCAACTGCGTCATGGACGCGCCCGACACCGGCGACTGCGCCACCGACAGCGGTGTGACCACCATGTCGGGCAAGAACACCAAGCAGCCCGAGCGGCTGCGCAGTTCGATCAAGGTGGTCCCCGCCGACAAGGCGCCGACCAAGAACAAGCTCGCGAAGAAGGCCACGAAGCGGAAGATCCTCACCGGCTCGGTGCCGGTGTCGAACCTGCTCGGCGGCGACGCCGGTTCGACGGCGTCCAAGGCTTCGGTGCGCACCGCGTCGTACCGCAGCGGCGACGTGCTCCCGGTGGTCGACGCCTCCGGTCCGCAGGTCATCGGCGCGATGGACACCGGCTCCTCCCCCTCCGGCGACTTCACGGCCACCCCGCTGCTGTCGTCCGGCTCCTGGGCGGCCGGCTCCTCCTCCGGTGCGTTCACGTACTCCTACGACGTGCAGGTGCCGCAGACCGCCGGCGGCCTGATGCCGAAGATCTCGCTGGGCTACTCCTCGCAGTCGGTCGACGGCCGTACCTCCGCCACCAACAACCAGGCCTCCTGGATCGGTGACGGCTGGGACTACAACCCGGGCTCGATCACCCGGACCTACGTCAACTGCCGTCAGGACTCCAAGAAGTCCGGCTCGAACAACGCCACGCACCGCACCGCGGACCTGTGCTGGGGTTCGATGAACGCCACGCTGTCGCTGGGCGGTATGACCACCGAGTTGGTCTGGGACAAGGACCAGGGCAAGTGGTTCACCGCCAACGGTGACGGCTCGAAGATCGAGCGGCTCACCGACTCCGGCAACGGCAACGGCGCCCGCAACGGCGAGTACTGGGTCGTCACCACCAAGGACGGCACCCGCTACTACTTCGGCCTGAACAAGCTGCCCGGCTGGTCCGACGGCCAGTCGACCACCGACTCGGTGCTGACCGTGCCGGTGTACGGCAACCACGAGGGCGAGGACTGCTACAAGGCCGGCGACTGGGTCAACTCCGCGTGCACCCAGGGCTGGCGGTGGAACCTCGACTATGTCGAGGACATCCACGGCAACGCCATGTCCCTGTGGTGGAAGAAGGCGCAGAACTACTACGCCCGCAACTTCGACTTCAAGGCGCCGGTCGTCTACGACCGGGACGGCTGGCTCGACCACATCGACTACGGCCAGCGCAAGGACACCCTGTTCTCCGCGACCGCCCCGGCCCGCGTGACTTTCAAGGTGGACGAGCGCTGCCTCCCCGAATCCACGCTGACCTGCTCGGACACCAACTTCGAGGACAAGGACCCGGGCAAGTACCGCATCTGGTACGACACCCCGGCCGACCTGAACTGCAAGCAGGTCACCTCCACCTACACACGCAAGTGCTGGAACGCCGGCCCCTCCTTCTGGAGCCGCAAGCGTCTGGTGCAGATCCAGACCTCCGCACAGCGCCGCACCGACACCACCGCACGCCAGGTGGTGGACCAGTACAACCTCAAGCACAGCTTCCCCGTCCTCAAGACCGGCCCGAACACCGCGCTGTGGCTGGAGTCGATCCAGCGCACCGGCTACGGCCGCAACGGCACCACGGACCGCAGCGTCACCATGAACGCGGTGCGCTTCGAGTCCAACGCCGAGGACATGCCCAACCGGGTGATGCGCCCCAATGACCCGCGCCCCGGCTTCTCCCGGCTGCGTGTCGCGCGCGTCATCAACGAGTACGGCGGCGAGACCGTCGTCACCTACAAGAAGCCCGAGGGCGACTGCGCGACCGGCACCAACCTGCCCGGCAAGAGCGACACCGCGGCGCTGAAGTCCAACACGCGCCTGTGCTACCCGGCGTTCTGGAACCCCGACCCCGAGGTCGAGGACATCGACTGGTTCCACAAGTACGTCGTGGACTCCATCGAGGAACTCCCCAACGTCGACGGAGCGTTCGCGACCAAGACGGCCTACCAGTACAAGAACCCGGGCTGGAAGCTCGCCGACGCCGAGTTCACCAAGAAGTCCACGCGCACGTACTCGCAGTTCGCGGGGTTCGAGCAGACCACGGTGATCACCGGTGCCGACGACGCGTCGATCGGCTCCAAGCGGTCCAAGGCCGTCACCCGTTACTTCCGTGGCATGGGCGACACCGTGTCGGTGAAGGACATCGAGGGCAACGAGATCGCCAAGGACCGCGAGCCGTTCGCGGGCCGGATCGCCGAGGAACTCGACTACGACAACGCCGACGACCCCGACACGGCGTGGGTCTCCCGCTCCGTCACCGTCCCGGAGGCCACCGAGCTGGCCCACCGCGACCGTGACGACGGCCTGGACCCGCTGCGCGCCTGGCGCGTGACCGAGCCGGACGAGATCGCGTACACCAAGTCCTCCACCACGAACACCGACGACAACCGGCCCGAGCGGATCGTCAAGACGCACACCACCTACGAGTCGACCTATGGTCTGCCCGTGCTGGTGGAGTCCCTCGGCGACACCGGCCGTCCCGGCGACGAGTCGTGCACCAAGTCGGAGTACGTCCACAACACCGCCAAGAACCTGATCGGTCTGACCCGGCAGGTCCTGGTCTCCCCGACCACCTGTGCGGCGGCGGACTTCAGCAACCTCGCCACGCTCAGCAGCGGTCTGCGCACCGCCTACGACGGCCAGGCCTACGGCGCCGCGCTCGACGACACCACCAAGGGCGAGGCGTCCGAGACCTGGTCCATCAACGGTGACGGCACCGGCTGGCAGTCCGACGGCACCACCGAGTTCGACGCCGTCGGCCGCGTCACCCGTACCACGGACCAGGACCACAAGACCTCGGGCCTGATCACCTACGAGCCGTCCACCGGCCAGGTCTTCAAGGTGACCGAGACCAACGCGGTCGGCCACTCCGAGACCCGGGAGATCGAGCCGGGCCGTGGCACCACCACGAAGACGACCGACGCCAACAACCACGTCACCCAGGCCGAGTTCGACCCGCTGGGCCGCCTCGAGAAGGCCTGGGCCGCGGACCGCGCCCCGTCCGACACGGCCGTGCCGGACTTCCGCGCCGTCTACACCGTGCCGGAGTACAAGGAGAACGAGGACCGCAAGCCCTCCTACGTCACCACCTACACCCGCGGCTACAACGACCGCATCGAGACCTCCGTCACCCTCTACGACGGCCTCGGGCGGGAGCGGCAGCAGCAGGAGCAGGCGGACGGCGGCGGCTGGCTGATCACCGACACGCTGTACAACAGCTCCGGTGAGGTCTGGCAGACCAACAACGCCTACCTGACCTACCAGGCCACGCCGGGCGAGCTGTTCACCCCGGACGCCGACACGCAGGTCCCCAACATCACGCGCTACACCTACGACGGCTCCGGCCGCGTGCTGCAGGAGACCCCGGTCCTCAAGGTCGCGGACCCGCAGACCGGCACGGTCAGCTCGCAGGAAGTCCCGGAGCGGGCCACCAAGTACCAGTACGGCCTGGACTGGTCGAAGGTCGACAACCCGACCGGCGCCTCCGACTACCGCGTCTACACCGACGCCCTCGGCCGCACCTCCCGGGTCGACACCTTCAACCCGGACGCGCCCGGCGGCTTCACGTCGATGAAGTACGAGTACGACGCGCGCGGCATGCTCGTGAAGGCGACCAACTCGGCCGACTCCACGCATCCGTGGACATGGACGTACGACCACCGCGGCCGTCAGTCGACCGCCACCGACCCGGACTCGGGCACCGTGTCGACGTGGTACGACAACCACGACCGGGTGCAGCACAGCAAGAACGCTCGTGGCATCGACGTCTGGTACGCCTACGACCAGCTGTCGCGGCCCACGGAAGAGCGCCTGAACAGCTCAACCGGCACGCTGCTGTCCCAGTTCACCTACGACCTGGCGCCCGGCGGCAAGGGCATGCCCTACACCGCCACCCGCTACACCGACGGTGACGCCTACACCCAGCAGGTCGACGGCTACAACAAGGACTACCAGCCGACCTCGACCACGCTGACCCTGCCGGACACCCTGGCCACCGCCTGGGGCCTGGACAAGTCGTACACGTACTCCTACAAGTACAGCGACAACGGCATGCTCGAGGAGTCGACCCTGCCGAAGATCGGCAAGCTCGCCTCCGAGAAGCTGGTCGTCCGCTACAACCAGGACGGCAAGCCGCTCTCCATCTCCGGCAAGGACTGGTACGGCTCCGAGACCGTCTACGACCCCTACGGCCAGGTGCTGCGCTCCACGCTCGGCGCCCAGCCCTACCGGGTGTGGACGCAGAACACCTACGACGAGTCCAGCGGTGAGCTGAAGGACCAGCAGGTCTACCGGGAGAAGGGCGCCACCAACGGCGGCGACACCTCCCTGCTCCCAGGCAACCTCGTCTCGAAGCGGTCGTACACCTACGACCCGGCCGGCAACGTCACCTCCATCTCGGAGTCGGCGACCGGTATCGAGGAGCGGCAGTGCTTCGCGTACAACCCGCTGGGTGAGCTGAAGACGGCGTGGACGGCGAAGGACCTCACCTCCAAGCCCGACACCGCCTGCGCGAGCACCAAGAACACCGACGGCACGCTGAACGTCGCCGCCGGCAAGGACAACTCCGGCTACTGGCAGGAGTACGAGTACGACCTGCTCGGCAACCGCACCAAGCTGACCGAGAAGGACCTCACCGGCACCACCGCCAAGGACGCCACGACCACCTACGCCTACGGCAAGGCCGACGGCACCCAGCCGCACACGCTGACCAAGGTGTCGAAGACCTACACCACCCCGCAGGGGGCGCAGGTCAAGGCCGAGGCGGAGCGTCTGTACGAGCTCACCGGCGAGACCAAGACGATCACCTCGCTCCAGAACGGTGACAAGCAGTCGCTGAGCTGGACCTACGACGGCAAGATCGACCGCATCACCGGCGCGGGCAGCGGCGGCAAGACCCCGTACGTGGGCCTCGCCGACAAGTGCCTCGACCTCAAGGGCGGCCTGGCCGTGGCGGGTACGGCGATCCAGCTGTACCAGTGCAACGGCTCCATAGCGCAGAACTGGCGCTTCAGCCCCACCCCGGGCGGGACCAACCCCGACCAGGGCACGCTGAACGTCTACGACAAGTGGTGCGTCCAGCCCGCCGGCAACACCGCCGGGTCGGCCGTCCAGCTGCAGAAGTGCGACGGCTCGGCCGGCCAGGAGCTCAAGCGGAACGCGTCCGGCCAGTTGACCCACGTGTCCTCGGGCCTGTGCCTGGCGGTCCAGGGCGCCAACTCGGCGAACTCGACCCCCATCGTGCTGGCCACCTGTGACGGCACGAAGGCCGAGCAGCTGTGGGCGCCGCAGAACGACACCCGTTACATCTACGGCCCCGGCGGCGAGCAGCTGCTGACGATCAAGGGCAAGCAGGCCACGCTGTCCCTGGGCGAGGCGGAGGTCACCGTCCAGAAGGGCGGCGTCCTGGTCAACACCCAGCGCACCTACGACGCCCCCGGCGGCGCGGTGATGCGGTACGCCTACGGCACCGCCAGCGAGAAGCTGGTCGCCATCACCGGCGACCACCAGGGCAGCCCGTACGCCGAGGTCGCCCTCGACGGCGGGATGTCGGTCCGCATCCGCAAGCAGGACCCGTTCGGCAACCAGCGCGGCGCCGACACGACCGGCACCAACCGGCAGGCGCACACCGGGTTCCTCGGCGCCACCGACGACAACGCCTCGGGCTTCGTCGGGCTGGGCGCGCGGTTGTACGACCCCGTGGTGGGCCGCTTCCTGTCCGCCGACCCGCTGCTGGACCTGAACGACGTCCTGCAGTCCAACGGGTACGCCTACGCACACAACAACCCGGTGACGTACGCGGACCCGACGGGCGAGTCCATCGCCCTGACCGCTTCCGAGCGGGCCGCGGCCCTCGCGGGCGCGGGTCTGTCGGCGGCGCAGGTCGCGCAGGCGCAGGCGATGCAGGGCAAGTCCCTCACGTCCGTGATCCTCGCCGTGGCGTGGGAGACGCTGAAGGACTTCATCGGCATCAACGACGCCATCGCCTGCTTCGGCGGTGACATGTGGTCCTGCATGGGCATCGTGATCGACGCCATCCCGTGGGGGAAGCTCGGCAAGATCCCGGCGGTGATGAAGGCCGTCAAGCGCACCATCAAGGCGGTCGAGTCCTTCCGCGCGGCCAAGAAGGCGGCGGAGATCGTCCTGAAGGCGGCGAAGGCGGCCGAGAGGGTGGCGCTACGGGCCAAGAAGCTGGCTATCGAGCGAGCGAAGAAGCTGGCGGCGCAACGGGCGAGGAAGAAGGCGGCGGAAGAAGCCAGACGAACCGCCGACAAGGCCCTCGACCTCGCCAAGAAAACCGGCAACCCACGCCAGAAGCACGCCGCGGCCGAGGCAGCCCCGAAGGTGCACTCCCACGGAGGCGGAGGCAAGGGCGGCGGCGACTCCCATCCGGGAGGCAAGGCCGGCGGCTCCTCCAAGAGCAAGGGAGGAACCAGCGGCAGCGGCGGCTCGGGCAAGGCCGAGGGCGGCGGTGGCTCCTGCCCGATCAACAACAGCTTCGTGCCCGGCACCAAGGTCCTCATGGCCGACGGTTCCACGAAGCCGATCGAGCAGGTCAAGGCTGGCGACAAGGTCGTCGCGACCAACCCGAGGACCGGCGAGACCCGTGTCGAGACGGTCGCGGCCGAGATCAAGGGTCACGGCCTGAAGCACCTGGTCAAGGTCACGATCGACGTCGACGGAAAGAAGGGCGGTAAGACGGCTCAGGTCACCGCGACCGACGGCCACCCGTTCTGGGTGACCGAGCTGCACGCGTGGATCAAGGCCACGGACCTGAAGTCCGGTGAGTGGCTGCAGACCAGTGCGGGCACGTACGTCCAGGTCACGTCGGTCGAGCGGTGGACGAGCCGAGGGGCAACCGTCCACAACCTCTCGGTCGGCGATGCCCACACGTACTACGTGCTGGCCGGCGTGGCACCGGTTCTCGTACACAACTGCGGGAACGGTGGCGGAGCCGATGCCGACCACCTTCAGGACATGGTGGACGACATGACCGGCATCGCCGGCGCCGGCGCGGGCTGGCGCACCCAGGGTGCTCTCCACGCCGACACCCCGGCCGGAGGACTGGACATCGTCGCGGTGGGAGCGCGTGCGGACCTCACCCAGAGGCAGTGGCAGGCCCTCCCCGATCTCGGGACAGGCACGCTCGCCATTCGCGTTCCTCAACCGGCGCGAACGGTACGCTCGGAGAACTTGTGGCATGCCGAGGTGAAGTTGTGGACCGAGGCGGCGGGTATTCTCCAGATCCAGCCGCGCCTCCTGGTGGTCAGCAGACCGATCTGCCCCGCCTGCGCGAACTTCCTGTCGCGCAGGGGTGCCACCATCACATCGGCGACCACAGCCGAGTGGTAGCCAAGTGACCTGGGCGGTGCGGGGCGGAGGAAACTCCGCCCCGCACCGCCGTTTCCAGTACATAAGGACGGAGAACACACATGCCGGACTCGCCTGAAGGGCCCGACTTGGCCTACAGCGCCTCCTTGGTCCTCCGTATCGGAGGCGCGGCCTTCGTCGCGTGTCCTGATGAACGCCATCAAGCCGTGTACTACCGCGTGGACGCCGGGGTCCGCGCCGTATGGAGGCATCTGCGTGGATCCGAGATCGACCCTGACCTCGTGAGCGCGGCCGAGAAAGCCAACCGCAAGCTGGGGGAGCAGGCTGCGGCCCTCACCGTGCCCGAGGAGTTCGTCACCGGCTTCCGCGACCTTGCGGCCGCCTCGCTCGGGCAGTTGGCCCGAGGCGAATCAGTGTCCCGGCAGGAGCTGTCCACTCGGGCCGTCGAGACGGTCGGCTTCCTCGAGAGAGACCTGGGGAGTGCGACGGGCGCCGTGGACTTCGAGCGGTCCTGCCAGGCAACCACCGAGTCGCTGCTCGAAGGCTGGGGCGACGACCCGTCGGCGACGTTGAGGCGGGTACGACGCGAGACCGATGTATGGGCTCTTGCCTATCAGCGGTACGTGAGGCCTGAACTGGGCCAGTACCACGGCTGACCACAACGGCAGTCCCCGCCAGCACCTTCGCCGGTCGGGGCCTCCATGCGGCATCGAGCCATGAGTAAGCCCCGTCGAGTGATGCCCGACGGAACTTGCTTGATGGTCGGTCGGCGTCAGAGCCGCTCAGGCGTCCGGATGCCCAGCAGGGCATGCCCTGGTGGAGGGTCTTCGCCGTCACGTCGCACAGGAACAGGCGGTTCTCGACCTGGGTCGTCGTTTCGACCTTCAGGGCAGGGAACTTGTCGTAGAGCGACGTGAACAGGTACGCCAGCTGGTACACGCCGTCATCTTGTGGGGGCGTACTCCGCCGCCGCATCAGTGACGACCTCCGCGAACGCGTTCACGTGCGGAACCAGCGCCCGCTCCGCCGCGTGCAGTGTCTCGGATCCGGTCCGCGCGCTCGCTTTGGCCTACAGCGCGTGTCCGGTCCTTCGGATCGGCAGCGTGGTCTTCGCCGCGGGCCCCGACGATCTGCTTCGAGCCGTGTACTACCGCGTGGATGCGGACGTCCGCGCTCGAAGCGGTGATGAATGCGCTCCCCGCCGGGGTACACCCGATGCCTTGGCCTAGTCCGCCGGTGGTTTCAGGCGGCGCGAACGTCAGGCCGCCGGGTACGCAGTGCAACAGTTCTCGCAAAACCGTTGCGCGGGCTGACCCTCCCGGTGGCTCGCCAACAGCGGCGGTCCGCCCGTGACGGGCCTCATCAAGGCGAGGAACACACCGACCTGGGCGGCTTCGATGCGGTCCTGCGGTGCCGGTGTACTGCCGCTGTACTCCTGCCGAGGACCGGCCGTTGCGGCGTCGGCCCGCTCGCCCGTGCCGGTACCGGGGACATCCTGCTTCCGCGGGTGCTCCCTTCAGCACTGCCAGAGGAAGCAGCCTTCCTCGCACGCCGTGCATGCGAAGGCGTATCCCCGGCCGCCCCCACCGAAGTTCAGCGCTGTCCGATGGTCGTGACCTTCTTCCAACTGCGCCACGAAGCCCATCGAGTGCCCGCACGAACGACAGGCGGGGGTCTCGTCGGCCTGAAGCCACGATGGAACCCCGCCCAATTGTCCTAGTACCTCCTGCTCAGAGCGTCCATGAGCCTCGGCCCAACGACGTCGCGCGGCATCATAGGAGGCCCCGTCCATCGCCGTGCGATCAATGCCGCAGGTCTCGGGAGACAGAGTCTCCCCTTCTGTCGGTACCACGGCAGCCGTGAGACCGGAGGAGGGCAGGACCAGTGCCCGGTTGCCGCCGGCGAAGGGATCCCATTCGGCGCAGAGCCCTGGATCGTTCTGGCACATGAAGACGGACAGGATGTGCGGCGGCGTATCCGCGGCTGACGCGGGGCCTTGAGCCGTGGGGGCATCGACCGGAAGCTGCGCTATGAACATCATCGGGCCGGCACATGTGGTGCAGCATGGCCAGTCGAAGGCGGCGGGTACCAGGGGAATCCCGCCGGTGCGCGTACCCAGGGCCATGTCGTCGACCGGGCCGGCATATGTCATCAGCGTCGGCATGGCCGAGAGCCTAGTGCCGGATGAACCGCGATCCGCTCCGCGGCCTGTCCCGCCTCGGAGCAGCGCTCGCGCAGTGTGGCCGGGCCGTCGGCGTGGCGTACGGCATGGAAGACGACCAACTCCTCGATACCGGCTCCGAGTCGGTCAACGCGAGCTGGGCTCGGGAGCCTCCGGGTTCTCATCGAACAGATCCTCCGCCCGCTCCACCGTGCCGGCACGGTCGAGCCAGTCGTCGAGGCGGGCAAGGTCGGTGCAGGCGGTGATGCGCTCGCGTACGGTGTCGGAGGCCGCAAGCCCGCGCACTTCCAGGACGCGCAGAACGCCCTGGGCCTTGCCCTTGGCCTCGCCCTTGGCCTCGCCCTTCGCCTCACCGTCCAGGTAGGCCTCCTCGAAGACCGTGCCCCTGCCCGGGAAGTAAGTGACGACCATCTTCTCCAGCTCCCTCCACGTCTCACGGGCCGGAGTGTCCTCCAGGCCGATTTCCACCAGTTCCGACCAGTACTTGGCCGTGGCTTTGTCGAACGACCGCATTCCGCGCGCCAGCAGTTCCAGTATGGGCGCGATGTCCTCGCTTTCGCTGTGCACGATGACACTGAGCGTCGCCAGCGCCGGCTGCCGCGCCACCTCCGACTCGTCGGTGATCCGCGCGACCGTGTCCGGTCCGAGGACGAAAGGACGGGTGACCTGGGTCTTCCAGGGGCCGACGCGGCACTCGAACGGCCCGGCCGCCCATGTCGCGGTGGAGCGGTTGCGACAGACGGCGACCAGCAGCACCGGCAGCTCGAACTTGGCGTACAGGTAGCTCACGTAATAGGCCCAGTTGGTCCCCTTGTCGGGAGACCGTCTGGTCTGGGCCTCGATGGCGAGCAGAAAGCCCTCGCCGTCGGACGGCTCGACCTTCAGCACCGTGTCCACACGGCGCTCCAACGGTTTGATCTCCGTCGCGTCGGGGGTGATCGGTTCGATGTCCGCCTTCACGGGCGGCGGCAGCCCCAGCGCCTCGAAGACGGGAGCGAGGACCTCCGGATGGTCCTGGAAGATCCGGTGGGAGGTCTCATGGGTGGCGGTGACCATGCGCACAGCCTTGGCGAAGCGCAGGCACGGCTGCCGGGCGACGGAGAGGCGTTCACTCTTTCGAGTAACGGAAAAACGATCAGGCGACTGTGGTCAGTTCACCACACCGCCTCGCCCCGCACGCTTCTCCGGCGCCCCCACACGCCTGCGTGCGTCGCCCGTGTGGGCTACCACCCCGTGCGCCCCCGCTCACCGTCGCGCCGCGCCACCTAGGGTCCCGGCCATGACCGATAGCGACCTCACCCGGCGGCGTGCGCTCATGCTGGGCGGTGCCGCCGCGGGTGCCGTCCTGGGGCTTGGGACCGGCGCCTGCTCGTCCTCCCACCGGCACGCGCCGGACGCCCACAAGGCACCCGACGCGGAGCTGTGCGTGCTGAACCCGAGCGTCACACAAGGGCCGTACCACCTGGCCGACGCGCCCTTCCGCAGGGACATCACCGAGGGCAAGGAAGGGGTCCCGCTCACCGTACGGCTCACCGTGCGCGACCAGCCCCACGCCTGCGCCCTCCTGAAGGACGCGGCCGTCGAGATCTGGCAGTGCGACGCCTGGGGCTACCACTCCGGCTTCCCCGGCGCGCACCCGGGCGGCACGACACCCGCCGAGAGCCACTTCAACGGCACCGCCTCCACGACGTACCTGCGCGGCTTCCAGACCACCGGTGCCGACGGCGTCGCCGAGTTCACGACGATCTTCCCCGGCTGGTACACGGGGCGCGCCCCGCACATCCACGTCAAGGTGCACACCGGCGGCAAGAAGACCGCCGGCACCTACAAGGGCGGCAGGGTCAACTGGACCGGGCAGCTCTTCCTCCCCGACGGCGACGCCGACGCGGTGTACGCCAGGGCCCCGTACACCAAGCACACCGGCACCCGTACCCGGCTCGCGCACGATCCGGTCTACCGCGGGGGCGGTGCCGGTGACGGGCTGATGACGGTCACCGGGGACGCCGCGACGGGCTTCGTCGCGACGCTGACCGTCGGCATCGACCCGACCCGGGAGAACGCCGGCGCGGGAGGCGCCTCCACCTCCCCCCTGCCGAGCGCGTCGGCCGGCAGCACGGCACCGCCGGACAGCGCGGCGAGCGCGTCCCGTACGCCCTCCGCCGGCGTCACTGCCTCTGGTCCTGGCCCAAGCGCTCCAGCCGTACCGCGCACACCTTGAACTCGGGCATGCGGGAGGTGGGGTCGAGGGCCGGGTTGGTCAGCGTGTTGGCGCGGCCCTCGCCGGGCCAGTGGAACGGCATGAAGACGGTGTCGGGCCGGATGGCACGGCTGATCCGCGCGGGCGCGACGGCCCGGCCGCGCCGCGACACCACCGCGACCGCGTCCCCCTCCACCGCGCCGAGCCGCTCGGCCAGCCGCGGGTGCATCTCCACGAACGGCCCGGGCGCGGCGGCGTTCAGCTCCGCGACACGCCGCGTCTGCGCCCCCGATTGGTACTGCGCCACCACACGCCCGGTGGTCAGCAGCACCGGGTACGCGTCGTCGGGCTCCTCGGCGACCGCCCGGTACGACACGGCGGCGAACCGGGCCCGGCCGTCCTCGGTGGCGAACCGCTCGAGGAAGAGGCGGGGAGTGCCGGGGTGGACGCCGGGCGCCCGTTCGCCGGAGGGGCGCGCCGGGACGTCGTGGTCCGCCCGGTCGTCGTGGTCCGCCGGGTCGTGGTCGTCCGCCGGGTCGTCGGGGAGGACGTCCAGCGAGGCGTCCTCTCCTTCCTCCGAGTCGGCGGCCGGTGCCGGGCACGGCCAGAACACCCCGTTCTCCTCGGCCAGCCTGCGGTAGGTGATCCCGGAGTAGTCCGCCGGACCGCCCGCGCTGGCGCGGCGCAGTTCCTCGAAGACCTCCTCCGGGTCCGTGGGGAAGCCCTTCTCCACGCCCAGGCGGGCTGCGAGTTCGTGCATGACCTCCAGATCGCTGCGCACCCCGGGCGGCGGGGTCAGCGCGCGGCGGCGCAGCAGGACCCGGCCCTCCAGGTTGGTCGTCGTGCCCGTCTCCTCCGCCCACTGCGTCACCGGCAGCACGACGTCCGCCAGTTCCGCCGTCTCGGAGAGGACCACGTCGCACACCGCGAGGAAGTCCAGCGAGCGCAGCCGGTCCTCGATGTGCGCGGCGCGCGGGGCCGACACCACGGGGTTGGAGCCCATGAGCAGCAGCGTGCGGATGTCCGTGCCGAGGGCGTCGAGGAGTTCGTAGGCACTGCGGCCCGGGCCCGGCAGGGAGTCCGGGTGCACGCCCCACACCTCCGCCACGTGCCGGCGCGCCGCCGGGTCGGTCAGCTTGCGGTAGCCGGGCAGCTGGTCGGCCTTCTGGCCATGTTCCCGGCCGCCCTGCCCGTTGCCCTGCCCGGTCAGACACCCGTAGCCGGACAGGGGGCGGCCCGCGCGCCCGGTGGCCAGGCACAGGTTGATCCACGCGCTCACCGTGTCCGTGCCCTTGGACTGCTGCTCGGGCCCGCGCGCGGTCAGCACCATCGCGTTCTCCGGCGCGCAGAACAGCTGTACGGCCTCCCGGAGTTGCGGAACGGACACCCCCGTGATCCGTTCCACATACTCCGGCCAGTGCGCCATGGCCGCCGCCCGCGCCTCCTCCCAGCCGCTGGTGCGCTCCCGGATGTATTCCTCGTCCGTACGTCCCTCCGCGACCACCAGGTGCAGCAGACCGAGCGCCAGCGCGAGGTCCGTCCCCGGGCGCGGCGCCAGGTGCAGATCCGCCTGCTCGGCCGTCCGCGTCCGCCGCGGGTCGACGACGATCAGCGTGCCGCCGTTCTCCTTGAGCTCCGTGAGGTACCGCAGCGCCGGCGGCATCGTCTCGGCGAGGTTGGAGCCGACGAGGATCACGCAGCCCGTCTTCGGGATGTCCTCCAGCGGGAACGGCAGCCCCCGGTCGAGCCCGAACGCCTTCGTCCCCGCGGCCGCGGCGGACGACATGCAGAACCGCCCGTTGTAGTCGATCTGCGAGGTGCCGAGCACCACCCGCGCGAACTTCCCGAGCGTGTACGCCTTCTCGTTCGTCAGCCCGCCCCCGCCGAACACGCCGAGCGCGTCCGGCCCGTGCTCCGCCCGCGCGCGCGAGAGCGCCCCGGCGATACGGTCCAGCGCCTCCTCCCAGGTGGCGGGCCTGAGCTCGCCCCCGGACCGCACCAGCGGCGAGGTCAGCCGCACCCGCGACGACAGCACTTCCGGCGCCGTACGGCCCTTGCCGCACAGCGCTCCCCGGTTCACCGGGAAGTCGGCACGCTCGGCCACCTCGACGCCCCCCTCGGGCGTGGGATTGAGGTTCATCCCGCACTGCAGGGCGCAGTACGGGCAGTGCGTGGGCGTCGAGGTGGTCTGCATGCCGCTCAGCGTGCGTCGGGCGTGTTACACACCGGGACGCCGCCCGTTACACGGCCGGGACCAGGACCTCCCCGCCGGGCCCGGGGCGGCGTGAGGTACGCAGGCCGGCGCTTCTACTGCCGGTTCAGCGAGCGTGTCACGCCCGCCGCGATCGTCGTCGCCAGCACCCAGCCGGTGGCGATCAGCACGTACGACAGCCACTGGTACCAGCCGCGCGGCGCGTACGCGCTCTCCTGGCCGAAGTCGATGATCGGCAGCAGCAGGTCCAGGGTGTAGAAGAGCGGGTTGAACTCGGGCGCCTCCGAGGGCTTGAGCGCGGGCGGACGGTGCACCGCGAAGGCGAGCGTGCCCGTGCACAGCAGCACCAGCAGCCAGCCCGCCGCCCGCATCGGGCGGAAGCCGTAGCCCACGGCGGCGTCCTGCACATACCCCCACAGCCGGGCGTACCGGGGGAGGGTGCGCCGGTGGCGGCGGAGCTTGGCCAGCTGGACGGTGCGGGCGGCGGCGTCGTCGCCCACCGTGCGGTAGGCCGTGGTCAACTGCTCGTACGGATACGGGAGATAGCCCAGCTCCTCGCGTTCCAGCAGCGGCAGGCGCCGCTCGGCCGGAAGGTGCGGAGTCAGGACGCGGTAGCTGCACCCGTCGATCCTGACCCGGTCGGGCCACACCTCGGGCGGCACATGCAGCAGCTCCAGCTGGGCCCCGCGCAGATTGACGGCGCCCTCGATGGGCGCCGCCTCCCTGAGCCACAGCTCGCCCACGACACTGCTGCTGGCGCGCAGGGCCTGGCCGTCCGGGTTGGACAGGCGGGCGTACGCGAGGTTGAGCTGGCGGGGGATCCGGGCACCGCTCAGATTCACCCGGCCACGGGTCCGCAGCCGCATGGCGTGCAGATCGGTGCCGACCGTGAGGACCTCGGCGTGCAGTGCGGTGCCGCCAGGGGCGTACAGCTCCGCGTCGTTGAGGTTCACGTGACCGCGGACGACTGCCCCGTTCAGGTGGACCTTCCCGTGCGCGACCAGCCCCGGGGCCCACACGTCCGTTCCGACCTCCGCGTGGTTGAGCTGGAGCACGGCCTCCTCCGGGACCTCGCCCGGGCTGCCCAGCCGCGCCCCGTTGGCGAACAACGCTCCGGACAGCTTCGCCCCGGCGAGCCGTACCGGCCCCGTGACCCGGCAGCAGGTGATCCGTACGACCCCTTCGGCGCGCAGGTTCCCGGCCGTCAGCCCCGGCAGCACCGAGTCGCTCAGGACCAGGGCGACGACCTGTGCCCCGTACAGGTCGGGGGCCTCCTCGAAGTGGCAGAAGCGCAGCCGCACGGGGTGGCCGACCGTCCCGTACTTGAGGTCCAGCCGCCCGGTGATGCGCGCACCCCGCACCTTCAGCCCGGCGATCCGGCCGTCCCGCTCCGGCCCGTCCAGCAGCAGCGCCCGCAGCACCTCCGCCCGCAGGGTCCGCTCGGGCCCCCACGAGGCGCCCTCGGTGGGGTCCTCGTCCTCGCCCTCCCGGAAGTCCACGCCCTCACCGAGCGGGAAGGCCTCCCACACGCGGCGCTCGGCAGGCGTCAGATCCGTGATCTCCACGCTCAGCCCCGTGCCCCCGCCAGCGCCTTCGTGACCCCCTGCTCCTTCGGCCCGAGGAACGTCGGGTCCGGGTGGAACAGCGCGTCCAGGGCCGCCTTGCCCGCCGCGAAGACCTCCCGGGTGCCGCCGTAGTACCAGGTCACGTCGTGCCTGTCGGCCACCCCGACGCCGTACGACGTCACGCCCGCCGCCTGGCACAGGGCGACCGCGCGGCGGATGTGGAAGCCCTGGCTGACCAGGACGGCCCGATCGACACCGAAGATCTTCTTCGCCCGGACGCAGGAGTCCCAGGTGTCGAAGCCGGCGTAGTCGGTCACGACCCGCTCGCGCGGTACGCCGTGCCGCGCCAGGTACGCGCGCATCGCGTCCGGCTCGTCGTAGTCCTCGCGACTGTTGTCCCCGGTGACCAGGACGACCTTGATCCGGCCCGCCCGGTACAGGCTCGCCGCCGCGTCCAGGCGATGGGCGAGGTACGGCGACGGCTCGCCGCCCCACAGGCCCGCGCCGAAGACCACGGCGACATCGGTGCGCGGCACGTCCGCGGTGGTGCGCAGCCGGCCGGCCGTGGTCAGGTACAACCAGGTGGCCGGCAGCAGCGCCAGTACGCACAGCGCGGCCAGGACCTGAACGGCCCTGCGCTGTCCGGCGCGCGTGCGCGGCAGCCTCGGTCTGCGGATCTTCATGCCCGGCATGCCAAGAGGGACGCGGCGAACGGCCATCCGGTTCGCGCCTCCCTCGGCGACCCGCTCACACGCTCCGCGCCCGCGCCGTGAAGCGCCGGAAAACAACCCGGTCACGGCCGCGCAACGGCGCGGCAACCTGCTGCCGCCAGGATCGGTGCATGACGGCGTCGAACCTTCCACCCGACGAGTCCCCCCTGCGCCCCCGCGGCCGGCCGGCCGGTGGCGCCCACCTCGACAGTACGGCGCAGCTCATGAACCGGATCACCAGCCAGCTCGGCAGTCAGCTGAGCCTCGTCTCGCTCGACGGCAGCCGGCGTCCCGCCCCGCCCGCGCTCGTCCTCGTGGCCCACGGCAGCCGCGACCCGCGCGCCCCGGCGACCGTGAGGACCCTCATGGAACGGGTCCGCGAGCTGCGCCCGCACCTGCCGGTGCGCCTCGGGCACATCGAGCTGAACGAGCCACTGCTGCCCGACACCCTCGCCTCCCTGGGCGACGCTCACGCCGTCCTCGTACCGCTGCTGCTCAGCCGCGGCTACCACGTCAAGAAGGACATCCCCGAGGCGGCGGCAGCGGCGCGAGCCCACACGCGCGTGGCTGCCCCGCTCGGCCCGCACCCGCTCCTCGTGGAGACCCTGTACGCCCGGCTGGTCGAGGCCGGCTGGCCGGCCTCCATGAGCGAGGCCCGGCGCCGTGCCGGCGCGGTGGTGCTGGCCGCCGCCGGCTCCCGCGACCCCGCATCCGCCCTCGACACCCGCCGCACCGCCCAGCTCCTCGCCGAACGCCTCGGCGTCCCCGTCGTCCCCGCGTACGCCTCCGCCGCCGCGCCCACCGTGCCCCAGGCGGTCCGCGCGCTGGCCGCCCGCGGCCGCCACCGGGTCGCCGTCGCGTCGTACTTCACCGCGCCCGGCCGTTTCCACACGGAGTGCACCGAGGCCGCCCCGTGGATCGCGGCTGCCCCTCTCGGCGACCACGCGGCGATGGCCCGCCTGGTCCTGCACCGCTACGACCAGGCCCTCGCGACCCCGGAGGCGGCCACGGAACCCGCGCTGGCATCGGCCTGAGGAACGCCTGACGCTCCGGCGAGAAACGGACGACGACATCCCGATTGTCCGTGGCTGCGATTACTGTCAGGTCATGGACGGGATCGCACCGAAGGCCCACGAGACCCCCACACGCTGCGAGAACGGCTCGGCGTACGACGCCTCGGACACCGAGCGCTGGGCCGCCGAGCCCGACAAACGCCCCGGCCGCACCGCCTTCCAGCGCGACCGCGCCCGCGTGCTGCACTCGGCCGCGCTGCGCCGTCTGGCGGGCAAGACCCAGGTCGTCACCCCCGGCACGAGGAGCGAGGCCTGGGACGCCAGCCCCCGCACCCGGCTCACCCACTCGCTGGAATGCGCCCAGGTCGGCCGGGAGCTCGGCGCCGCCCTCGGCTGCGACCCGGACCTGGTGGAGGCCGCCTGCCTCTCCCACGACCTCGGGCACCCGCCCTTCGGGCACAACGGCGAACAGGCGCTGAACGAGTTCGCTCACGACTGCGGCGGCTTCGAGGGCAACGCCCAGTCCCTGCGTCTGCTCGCCCGCATCGAGCCCAAGCGGTTCGTCCGCAGCGTCTGCACCGGTGAAGTCGTCAGCGTCGGCCTCAACCTCACCCGCGCCGTCCTCGACGCCGCCACCAAGTACCCCTGGCCGCGCGGCGCCCACCCCACCGACCCCTCCTCCGCGAAGTTCGGCGTCTACGAGGACGACCGCCCCGTCTTCGACTGGTTCCGCAAGGGCGCCCCCGGCCACCGCACCTGCTTCGAGGCCCAGGTCATGGACTGGTCCGACGACGTCGCCTACTCCGTGCACGACTTCGAGGACGGCCTGCACGCCGGATACGTCGACCCCGGCAGCCTGCACGCCGAACCGGAGCGGCAGGCGGTCTTCGCCGTCGCCCTCGGCCGGTACGTGCCCGCGGACACCGACCCCGAGGAACTGGCCGAAGCCCTCGACCGGCTCCTCGCCCAGCAGTGGTGGCCGAGCGAGTACGACGGCTCCGCCATCGCCCAGGGCCGCCTGAAGGACGCCACCAGCCAGCTCATCGGCCGCTTCTGCCTGGCGGCGGAGGGCGCCACCCGGGCGGCATGGGGGCACCTCCCAGGCCGTTCAGGCTCTGGGGGAGGCAGCGGGCGTCTTACCAGATACGCCGCCGAGCTGGTCGTACCCCGCAGCACCCGCATGGAGTGCGCGGTCCTCAAGGCGGTCGCCGACCTGTACGTGATGCAGCGCGCCGAGCAGGAGCGGATCCGCGCCGACCAGCGCGTCGTCGTCGCCGAACTGGCCGAGGCGCTCACCGCCCGCGCACCCGACGGACTGGAGCCGCAGTTCCGGGCGCTGTTCGAAGAGGCCGCCGACGACCGCGCCCGCAAGCGGGTGATCGTCGACCAGATCGCCTCGCTCACGGACGCCTCGGCAGGCCACCTGCACGCGCGGCTGACAGGGCGCGCATGAGCCGCACACGGCCCCCACGTGACCGGTTCATGACGGCGGCACGTGACGGCCGGTCGTGCCCTTCCCTGGCCTGATCGGGGCACTCCCTCTTCCCGCAGCCCGCTCCCGTGCGGGAGGCTCGCATATGGCGACATCCTTACGAGGAGGCATCAAGTGGTCGACGCGGATCAGACATTCGTCATCGTCGGAGGAGGTCTCGCCGGCGCCAAGGCGGCCGAGACGCTCCGAGCGGAGGGCTTCAGCGGCCGCGTGATACTGATCTGCGACGAACGCGACCACCCGTACGAACGGCCTCCCCTCTCCAAGGGGTACCTGCTCGGCAAGGAGGAGCGCGACAGCGTCTTCGTCCACGAGCCCTCCTGGTACGCGCGCAACGACATCGAGCTGCACCTCGGACAGAGCGTCGACGCCATCGACCGCGCCGCGAAGACGGTCCGCTTCGGCGACGACGGCACGCTAGTCCACTACGACAAGCTGCTCCTCGTGACCGGCGCCGAGCCCCGGCGCCTGGACATCCCCGGCACGGACCTCGCGGGCGTCCACCACCTGCGCCGGCTCGCCCACGCCGAGCGCCTCAAGGGCGTCCTCACCGCCCTCGGCCGGGACAACGGCCACATCGTGATCGCGGGCGCCGGCTGGATCGGCCTCGAGGTCGCGGCGGCGGCCCGCGAGTACGGCGCGGAGGTCACCGTCATCCAGTCCGCGCCGACCCCGCTGCACCACGTCCTCGGCCCGGAGCTGGGCGAGCTGTTCGCGGAGCTGCACCGCGACCACGGGGTCCGCTTCCACTTCGGGGTGCGGCTCACCGAGATCATCGGCCAGGACGGCATGGTGCTGGCCGCCCGCACCGACGACGGCGAGGAGCACCCCGCGCACGACGTGCTCGCCGCGATCGGCGCGGCCCCCAGGGTCGCTCTCGCGGAGGCGGCCGGGCTGGAGCTGGCCGACCCCGCACACGGAGGCGGTATCGCGGTGGACGCCGCTCTGCGCACGTCCGACCCCGACATCTACGCGGCCGGTGACGTGGCGTCCTTCCACCACCCCCTCTTCGGCACCCGGCTGCGCGTCGAGCACTGGGCGAACGCCCTGAACGGCGGCCCGGCCGCCGCCCGCGCGATGCTCGGGCGCGAGGTGACGTACGACCGGGTGCCGTACTTCTTCTCCGACCAGTACGACGTGGGGATGGAGTACTCGGGGTGGGCGCCGCCCGGGACGTACGACGAGGTGGTCATCCGGGGCGACGCCGGCAAGCGGCACTTCATCGCCTTCTGGCTGAAGGAGGGCAGGGTGCTGGCCGGGATGAACGTGAATGTGTGGGATGTCACGGACCGCATCCAGAAGCTGATCCGGGAGCGGACGGTGGTGGACCCGGAGGCGTTGTCGGACCCGGGGGTACCGCTGGAGAGCCTGACCCCGTGACCGGACGGGAAGCCCTTCCTGTCACACCACCCCCGTAGAATCTCCTCGTGGCAGGACGGATCAACGACGAGGACGTGAAGGCGGTACGGGACGCTGTCCCGATCGACGCCGTCGTGTCCGAGTACCTCCAGCTGCGCAACGCCGGCGGGGGAAACCTGAAGGGGCTCTGCCCCTTCCACGACGAGAAGTCGCCGTCCTTCCAGGTCAGCCCCAGCAAGGGGCTGTTCCACTGCTTCGGCTGCCAGGAGGGCGGCGACACCATCACGTTCGTGATGAAGGTCGACCACCTCTCGTTCTCGGAGGCGGTCGAGCGCCTGGCCGCCCGGGCGGGCATCACGCTGCGGTACGAGGAGGGCGGGTACAACCCCACCCACCAGCGCGGCGAACGCATCCGCCTGGTGGAGGCCCACCAGCTGGCCGCCCAGTGGTACGCCGAGCAGCTCGACGCCAGCCCGGAGGCCGAGGCGGGGCGGAAGTTCCTGGCCGAGCGCGGCTTCGACCAGGCCGCCGCCGTGCACTTCGGCGTCGGCTACAGCCCGCAGGGCTGGGACCACCTCACCCGCTACCTCCGCGGCAAGGGCTTCAGCGACAGGGAACTGATCCTCTCCGGCCTGTCCCAGGAGGGCCGCCGGGGCCCCATCGACCGCTTCCGCGGCCGGCTGATGTGGCCGATCCGGGACATCGGCGGCGACGTGGTCGGTTTCGGCGCCCGCAAGCTCTACGAGGCGGACACCGGACCGAAGTACCTGAACACCCCGGAAACGCCGATCTACCGCAAGTCCCAGGTTCTGTACGGCATCGACCTGGCCAAGAAGGAGATCGCGAAGAGCAGCCGGGCCGTGGTCGTCGAGGGCTACACGGACGTCATGGCCTGCCACCTGGCGGGCGTCACCACGGCCATCGCGACCTGCGGCACGGCCTTCGGCGGCGAGCACATCAAGATCCTTCGGCGGCTGCTGATGGACAACGGCAGCGCGCGTGTCATCTTCACCTTCGACGGCGACGCGGCCGGCCAGAAGGCGGCCCTGCGCGCCTTCGAGGACGACCAGAAGTTCGCCGCCGAGACGTACATCGCGATCGCGCCGGACGGCATGGACCCCTGCGACCTGCGGCTCGCCAAGGGCGACGAAGCGGTCGCGGACCTGGCGGAGCCGCGCACGCCGCTCTTCGAGTTCGCGCTGCGCCAGATCGTCGGCCGCTACGACCTGGAGACCCCGGCGGGCCGGGCGGCCGCGCTGGACGAGGCGGCGCCGGTCGTGGCCCGCATCAAGAACAGCGGCGCGCAGCACGAGGTGGCGGTCCAGCTCGCGGGCATGCTCGGCATCCTGGACACGCAGTTCGTGGTCAAGCGGGTGGCGCAGCTGGCCCGTTGGGCACGCGACCGGGGCGGCAGGGGCCCGGCGCCGACGGGACCGCGCCCGGCGGAGCGCTACGAGGCGGCGCACCGCCCGGCCGTCTCCGGCCCGGCGCTCACCCTTCGCAACCCGGTCTACGCGACCGAGCGTGAGCTGCTGAAACTCGCCCTCCAGCAGCCGGAGTTGGTGTCGCCCGCGTTCGACGCCTACGGCGTCGACGAGTTCACGGCGGCGCCGTACGCGGCCGTACGGCAGGCGATCATGGAGGCGGGGGGCGCGGAGTGGGGCGCGCAGGACCCGCAGGAGTACCTGGTCCGGGTCCGCGAGGCGGCGCCCGACGACACGGTGCGCGCGATGGTCACGGAACTGGCCGTCGAGGCGATCATGCGCAGGACGGTGGACGAGGTGTACGCGGGGACGGTCCTCGTCACGGTCCGCCGCCGCGCGGTCGAACGCCGGATCCGCGACATCCAGTCCACCCTGACCCGCCTCGGCACACACGGCGACCCGGCCCAACTGGCGGCGGTCCAGAACGAGCTGTGGGTACTGCAGCAGTACGACCAGGCGCTGCGGGAGCGGGGGGCCGCCGCACTGTAGGCGGCGTACCGCACACCCGTGCGGCAGCGTAACCACCCGGTCACGGACCGGACTCAAAAAGTGGGCGCACAACCCTCGTGGCGGTGATGTGTCGTACTCCACACTGGGTTCCGGTGCCTGAGTCCTCGGAGCGCGGCCGGCCCGCCCACGACGGCGGGTCCTACACCCCCGCGGTTCCGCTCACCGACGTACCGCTGCCGCACGCCTGAAGCAGCGACATCCCTGGAGGTCGCCCCCCGTGCAGACCCAGACCCTCACCCAACCGGACATCCTGAACGACGAGCCGGGCGCGGAGGCCGACGTCCTCCCGGCGGTTCCGCCGCAGAGCCGGCTCGCGCACCACTCCCAGACGGAGGCCGAGCCCGAGCCACCGGGCCCGTCCGAGTTCGCCGAGTCGCTCGAAGCCGTCGAAGCAGCTGAACCCGACGAGGTCGTCGAACCCGTCGAAGCAGCTGAACCCGACGAGGTCGTCGAACCCGTCGAAGCCCTGCGCGACCGTGCCGACACCAGTGGCCCCTCCTCCGACCTGTTCCGCCAGTATCTGCGCGAGATCGGCCGCATCCCGCTGCTGACGGCCGCCGAGGAGGTCGAACTCGCCCGCCGCGTCGAAGCCGGCCTGTTCGCCGAGGAGAAGCTCCTCACCACCCCCGGCCTCGACACCCGGCTCGCGCTCGACCTGGACCGGCTCGTCGTCATGGGGCGCATGGCCAAGCGGCGGCTGATCGAGGCCAATCTGCGTCTCGTCGTCTCCGTCGCGAAGCGGTACGTCGGCCGCGGGCTGACCATGCTGGACCTCGTCCAGGAGGGAAACCTCGGTCTGATCAGGGCCGTCGAGAAGTTCGACTACGCCCGCGGCTACAAGTTCTCCACGTACGCGACCTGGTGGATCCGCCAGGCCATGTCCCGCGCCCTCGCCGACCAGGCCCGCACCATCCGTGTCCCGGTCCACGTCGTCGAGCTGATCAACCGGGTCATCCGCGTCCAGCGCCGCATGCTCCAGGAACGCGGCTACGAGCCGACCCCGGAGGAGGTCGCCGCGCATCTGGAGCTGCCCAGCGAGCGGGTCAGCGAGGTACTGCGGCTCGCTCAGGAGCCCGTCTCCCTGCACGCGCCCGTGGGCGAGGAGGACGATGTGGCCCTCGGTGACCTCATCGAGGACGGCGACGCCACCAGCCCGGTGGAGTCCGCGGCGTTCCTGCTGCTCAGGGAGCACCTGGAAGCGGTCCTGTCCACGCTGGGGGAGAGGGAGCGCAAGGTCGTGCAACTGCGGTACGGACTCGTCGACGGCCGCCCCCGCACCCTGGAGGAGATAGGCCGCATCTTCGGTGTCACCCGCGAACGCATCCGCCAGATCGAGTCCAAGACGCTGAACAAGCTGCGGGACCACGCCTTCGCGGACCAGCTCAGGGGCTACCTGGACTGAAGGGGCCGCCCGTGCGGGCGGCCCCCGGCGGACCGGGGTCAGTCGACCTCGGCCACAGCCTGCGCGAACTGCGCCTTGTACAGCCGTGCGTACGCCCCGTCCGCGGCCAGCAGCTCCGTGTGCGAGCCCTGTTCGACGATGGAGCCGTTCTCCATCACGAGGATCGTGTCGGCGTCCCGGATCGTCGACAGCCGGTGCGCGATCACGAACGACGTCCGCCCGTGCGCCAGCTTCGCCATCGCCTTCTGGATCAGCACCTCGGTCCGCGTGTCCACGGAACTCGTCGCCTCGTCCAGCACCAGGATCACCGGGTCCGAGAGGAACGCCCGCGCGATCGTGATGAGCTGCTTCTCACCCGCGCTGACCCCCGTCCCCTCGTCGTCGATCACGGTGTCGTAGCCGTCCGGCAGCGTACGGATGAACCGGTCCGCGTGGGCCGCCCGCGCCGCCTCCTCGATCTGGCCGCGCGTGACCTCCCGGGAGGCGCCGTAGGCGATGTTCTCCGCGATGGTGCCGCCGAACAGCCAGGTGTCCTGCAGCACCATCCCGATCGAGGACCGCAGTTCGTCCCGGGACATCTTCGCGATGTCGACCCCGTCGAGCGTGATCCGCCCGCCGGTGACGTCGTAGAACCGCATCAGCAGGTTGACGAGCGTGGTCTTGCCCGCTCCCGTCGGGCCGACGATCGCGACCGTCTGCCCCGGCTCCACCTTCAGCGACAGGTTCTCGATGAGCGGCTTCTCCGGGTCGTAGCGGAACGACACGTTCTCCAGCGCGACCTGCCCGCGCAGCTCCTCCGGGCGCAGCCCGCGCTCGGGGTCGGCCCCCTGCTCCTCCGCGTCCAGCAGGTCGAAGATCCGCTCCGCCGATGCGACACCCGACTGCACCAGGTTCGCCATCGACGCGACCTGCGTGAGCGGCATCGAGAACTGCCGCGAGTACTGGATGAAGGCCTGCACATCACCGATCGACAGGGCGCCCGACGCGACCCGGAGACCGCCGACCACCGCGACCAGCACATAGTTCAGGTTGGAGACGAACATCATCAGCGGCTGCATCACACCGCTGTTGAACTGCGCCCGGAACCCCGCCTCGTACAGCGCCTCGTTCTGCTCCGCGAACTGCTTGGCCGACTCCTCCTGCCGACCGAACACCTTCACCAGCGTGTGCCCGGTGTACATCTCCTCGATGTGGGCGTTCAGCTTGCCGGTGGTGCGCCACTGCTGCACGAAGTGCGGCTGCGACCGCTTGCCGACGCGGGTCGCGACGAAGAACGACAGCGGCACGGTCACCAGGGCGACCAGCGCCAGCAGCCACGAGACCCAGAACATGACCGCCAGCACGCCGACGATCGTCAGCAGCGAGTTGATGAGCTGGCCCATCGACTGCGACAGCGTCTGCTGGATGTTGTCGATGTCGTTGGTCGCGCGGCTGAGCACCTCACCGCGCTGCCGCTGGTCGAAGTACGACAGCGGAAGCCGTGACAGCTTCGCCTGCACATCCTCGCGGATGCGGTAGATCGTCCTGTTGATGGCCCGGTTGGAGAGCCTCGTCGACACCGCCATCAGCAGACCGGCCACCAGGAACGTGCACAGTGCGAGCAGCAGGACGTTCCCCACGGCACCGAAGTCGATGCCCTTGCCCGGCGTGAAGTCCGTGCCGGAGAGCATGTCGGCGATGCCGCCCTGGCCCCGCTTCCGCATGGAGTCGAGGACCTGCTCCTTGCTCAGGCCGGCCGGCATCTGACGGCCGATGATCCCGGCGAAGACCAGGTCCGTCGCCTTGCCCAGGATCTTCGGTCCGACCACGGACAACCCGACGCTCAGCACACCGCAGAGCAGCATCACGATCATGGTGGGGCGTTCGGGTGCGAACTGGGCGAGGAGCCGTTTCCCGGACCCCTTGAAGTCCATCGAGCGCTGGTCGGGGCCGCCCCCGCCCATCATCCCCCGCATGGGCCCGGCCATCAGGCAGCCTCCGCTTCCGTGAGCTGGGAGAGCACGATCTCCCGGTAGGTCTCGTTGCCCGCCATCAGCTCGTGATGGCGGCCGGTGCCGACGACACGGCCCTCGTCCAGGACGACGATCCGGTCGGCGTCCCGGATCGTCGCCACCCGCTGGGCGACGATGACGACGGTCGCCTCGGCGGTCTCCCGGGCGAGCGCCGCCCGCAGGGCCGCGTCGGTGGCGTAGTCGAGCGCGGAGAAGGAGTCGTCGAAGAGGTAGATCTCCGGGCGCTGCACCAGGGTGCGGGCGATCGCGAGGCGCTGCCGCTGGCCGCCGGAGACGTTGGTGCCGCCCTGCGCGATGGGGGCGTCAAGGCCGTTCTCCAGCTCGGAGACGAAGTCCTTGGCCTGCGCCACCTCCAGCGCGTGCCACAGCTCCTCGTCGGTGGCGTCCGGATTGCCGTAGCGCAGGTTCGTGGCGACCGTGCCCGCGAACAGGTACGGCTTCTGCGGTACCAGCCCGACCGTCTTGGCCAGCAGCTTCTGGTCGACCTCCCGTACGTTCACGCCGTCCACGAGGACCTCGCCCTCGGTGGCGTCGAACAGGCGGGGGATCAGCCCGAGCAGGGTGGACTTGCCGCTGCCGGTGGACCCGATGACGGCCGTGATCTCACCGGGCCGCGCCACCAGGTCGATGGCCTTGAGCACCGGCTCCTCGGCACCCGGATAGCGGAACCCGGCATCCCGGATCTCCAGATGACCGTGCCGGCGCAGTTCGGTGACGGGCGCGGTGGGCGGTACGACGCTGGAGGAGGTGCCGAGGACGTCCTGGATGCGCTCGGCGCAGACCTCCGCGCGCGGCACCATCATGAACATGAAGGTGGCCATCATCACGGACATGACGATCTGCATGAGGTAGGCGAGGAACGCCGTCAGGTCGCCGATCTGCATGCCGCCGCTGTCGATGCGGTGCGCGCCGAACCAGACCACGGCGATCGAGGAGAGGTTCACCACGGTCATCACGATGGGGAACATCAGCGCCAGCGTGCGGCCGGTGGCGAGGGCCACGTCGGTGAGCTCGGTGTTCGAGCCCTTGAAGCGCTCCTTCTCGTAGTCGTCGCGGACGAAGGCGCGGATGACCCGGTTGCCGGAGATCTGCTCGCGCAGCACCCGGTTCACCGTGTCGAGGCGGACCTGCATGCTGCGGAACAGCGGCCGCAGCCGTCGCACGATCAGCGTCACGGAGATGCCGAGCACCGGCACGACGGCGACCAGGACACCGGACAGCGGCACGTCCAGACCGAGCGCCAGGACGATGCCGCCCACGCACATGATCGGCGCCGACACCATCAGGGTGAACGTCATCAGGGCGAGCATCTGCACCTGCTGCACGTCGTTCGTGGTGCGGGTGATCAGCGACGGCGCGCCGAAGTGACCCACCTCACGGGAGGAGAACGACTGCACCCGGTCGAAGACGGCTGCCCTGATGTCCCGGCCGACGGCCGACGCGGTCCGGGCTCCGAAGTAGACGGCGCCCATGTTGCACACGACCTGGCCCATCGAGACCCCGATCATGAGGCCGCCGAAGGTCAGGATGTAGTTCGTGTCCCCCTTCACGACACCGTTGTCGATGATGTGCGCGTTCAGGGTGGGCAGGTAGAGCGTGGCGCAGGTCTGCAGGAACTGCAGCAGCACCAGCAGGGCTATCGGTTTCTTGTACGGACCCAGATGGGTCCTCAGAAGTCGTATGAGCACGCGTGGTCTCTCGGAGTGGTCGACGAAAAGGGAGGCGGTCGGTGGTGCACCACGCCCTATCGTCGGACACTCCACCCGCGTTACCTCAACCGATTAAGCCGACAGCGGTCCTACGACCGAGCGGACTCGGCCTTCGGACGTAGTCCTGAAGGGTGGCGACGTGCCTCACCGTTGCCCGGCCGCCATGCGGGTGACGCGGTGTGAGATGGGCGACATGTCCGCGGCTACGGCCGGCACGCACACCGCGTCTACGGGCGGAACGCTCCCGGATGCGTCTGCTCGCGTACCGACACGTACTGCTGCCGTACGGCCTGGCCCACCGCGAGTTCCTCGCCCGGCTCCAGGACCTGGGCCGCCGCGCCCTGCCACGGGGGCGGGGTGCGCGGGTCGAGGGTGCCCTGGGAGACGCCGAGCGACCAGGCCGCCTGGCGGGCCGCGCCGATGGCAGCGTAGTCCGCGGGCTGGGGGACGACGACCTGCGCGCCGAACAGCGAGGGCGCCGCGGCCTGCACGGCGGGCAGTTCCGCGGCGGCGCCCAGCAGGAAGATCCGCCGCACCTCAACGCCGCGCCCGCGCAGCACGTCCAGCGCGTCCGCGAGCCCGCACAGCATGCCCTCGAACGCGGCTCGCGCCAGGTGCTCCGGCTTCATCGACTCGCGCCGCAGCCCGGCCAGGGTGCCCGCGGTGTGCGGCAGGTTCGGGGTCCGCTCGCCTTCCAGGTAGGGGAGCAGGACGAGCCCGTGCGAGCCGGGCGTCGACTTCATCGCCAGGTCGGACAGCGACTCGAGGTCCGGCAGGCCGAGGAGTTCGGCGGCGCCGCGCAGGGTGCGCACGGCGTTGAGGGTGGTCACCACCGGCAGGTGCATGCCCGTGGCGTCCGCCAGCGAGGTGATCATCCCCGAGGAGTCGACGAGCGCCTCGGGGTGGACGGCCATCACGGACCCGGAGGCGCCGAGCGAGACCACCGCGTCGCCGAGCCCGATGCCCAGACCCAGCGCGGCGGCCATGGTTTCCCCGGTGCCGGCGGAGATCAGCAGCCCCTCCGGTGTCGTGCCGGCCGCGTCGGAGGGGCCGATCACCTCCGGCACGATGGCCTGGTGGCCGAGGGCCAGCTCGACGAGGTCGCTGCGGTAGGCGCCGGTCGCCGCCGACCAGTACCCGGTCCCGGAGGCGCCGCCCCGGTCGGTGGTCCGTCTCACGGGTCGGCCGAGCAGCTGCCACACCAGCCAGTCGTGGGCCTGCATGAGCACGGCGGTCCGGAGCGCGTTGTCGGGTTCCGTCTTGGCGAGCCAGCGCAGCTTGGTCACGGGCTGCGCGGCCTGCGGGACGCAGCCGACGGCCTCGGCCCAGGCCTGCCGGCCGCCGAGCGCGTCGATCAGGTCGGCCGCCGCGACCTGCGCCCGCTTGTCGCTGCCGACCAGCGCGGGCCGCACGGTGGCGCCCTGCGTGTCGAGCGGGACCAGCGCGTTCGCCTGCGCGGAGACACCGATGGCCTGCACGCCCTCCAGGAGCCCGCCGCCGGCCGCCTCCCCGAGTGACAGCAGCCAGGCCTGCGGGTCGATGTCGGAGGGACGGCCGCCACCCTCGGGGGTCTCCACCGGATGCGGCGCATACCCCTGCCTGAGCACGGCCCCCGTGTCCGTGTCGCAGACGACGATACGAGTGAAATCGGGTGAACTGTCCAACCCGGCGACTATCCCCATGGCGGAAATTCTGCCGTACGGAGGGGGGTGGACGTGGGGGGGGGGGGGGGGGGGGGGGGGGGGGGGGGGGCGCCGGGCCCGGGCGCGCCCGCCCCCCCCCCCCCCCCCCCCCCCGCCGCCCCCCGGGGGGGGCGCCGCCCCCCCGGGACCCAAACCCCACCGCAGCCGGGGGGGCAGGGAG
>NZ_JBIAUC010000001.1:276133-491982 GCF_042892355.1 Streptomyces sp. NPDC001796
GGCCCGGCGGGGGGGGGGGGGGGGGGGGGTGGGGGTGGGGGGGGGGGGGGGGGGGGGGGGGGGCCGCCCCCCCCCCCCCCCCCCCCCCCCCCCCCACGTCACCGATCCCCGGGTCAGCTGTTGCTGGTGCCCCAGTCGTCCGGTCCGCTGCCGTTCGTGCCGCGTTCACGCAGTGAGCGCACACGGTCGGCGACCGAGTCGGGCATGTGGTCACCCACCTTGGACCCCACCGCGTGAAGGGCCTTCCCGGCGATCTCGCGGCCCTGGTGGGCGGCGGTCTCGGCGGTGTTGCGCACGGCAGGGTTCTGCGCGACCTGCCGGGCGGATTTCTTCAACTGCTCGTAACGCTCGCGCCCGGCCCGTGTGCCCAGCACATAGCCCAGGACCAGCCCGGCGACGAACGTGAGCCGATAGCGCATGGCGGCCATCCTTCCCTTGCGTCTGCGTCGTCCCTTGCGTGGGCGCCGGTGTCGGGGAGTACCGGTTGGCGGAGCACCCCCCTGCTTGCGCTAATGTATGTGTCGCAGCGAGCGAGCGCCCCCTGGCGGTTACCCGGGGAGGTACGTTCGATGCAACGAGGCATTCCTCCGTAGCTCAATTGGCAGAGCAGCCGGCTGTTAACCGGCAGGTTACTGGTTCGAGTCCAGTCGGGGGAGCTCGGTCCTCCGTAGCTCAATTGGCAGAGCAGCCGGCTGTTAACCGGCAGGTTACTGGTTCGAGTCCAGTCGGGGGAGCATGCTGAACGAGGACCCTTCGGGGTCCTTTTTCATGTCCGGGGGAACCGCCGCGTCCGCGGCGAAGTCCTCAAGGTCATGAAGGGCCGCCGCAAGACGACCATCCGAAGCAGGAGATCGTATGAGCGGCTATGCTGCGGCAGACGGCGCGCACACATGTACGCGACGCGCCGTGACGGGGCGGTAGCTCAGCCGGTTAGAGCAGCGGACTCATAATCCGTCGGCCGTGGGTTCGAGTCCCACCCGCCCCACCAGTCGCAGGTGGATGCAGGACCGTTTCTACCTGCAGAAGCGTGAGAACGAGGGTCGCCACTCCAGAGTGGCGGCCCTCGTTCATTCGATCAGACCAAGATCCAGTGGACACGTAGTGGACGCAGTCCGGGCGACATATGGGTCATGGTCCACACTGTGCCGCTTCAGTCGGTTGGGTGTGGCGTGAACGGTGTCGTCCTGTCTTGGCAGGGGGACCGTTCCTCTGGGCGCGCCACGTTCCTCGTTTGTTGGTGATGTACCATGGTCTTGTACATCACGTACTTCAGGGTGGTGGCGGAGATGTCTGTGACGCAGATCGACCTGGACGATGAGGCACTCGCCGAAGCCATGCGTCTCATGGGCACCACTACGAAGAAGGACACGGTCAACGCGGCTCTCCGGGACTACGTGGCGCGTCTCAAGCGGCTTGAGGCGGCCGAGAAGCTGGCTGCGCGTGGCGAGCGGGGTGAGTTCGAGGCTGCGGCGGCCGCGCATGACGCTGCCAAGCGCGCACGGCAGTCAGCCTTCGAGTGATCACGTATCTGCTCGACGCCTCTGCCCTGTGGCATCTGTTCCACACTCCAGGGGCGATCCGCCCGTGGGAAGGGCACATTGCCGCGGGCGTGTTCCATATCTGTGAGCCCACGAGGACGGAGTTCCTCTACTCCGCCACAGGCCCGGCTCACCGCGACGAGCTTGCCGAGGAGTTGGATGCGCTGTGTCGGCTCTCGCCCGTGCCGAAGAACGCATGGCGCTGGGTGGACACCGCGCAGTACAAACTCACGCAGCGGGGGCAGCATCGCTCCGCGGGGGCAATTGATCTCCTGGTGTGTGCCACTGCAGTACACCACGGTCACACGGTGCTCCATGTGGACAACGACTTCACCACTGTGGCGGCGGTCCTGAAGGAAGTGCAGCAGCGGGACGCGCGCGCCTGATGCCGGCGACCGCTGTGACAGAGCCCCACCGGCCACCACAGTGCGAGATCGTGCTCATGCGGACGCCCCTTCGCGCGGTGCCTCGCACCCCCTGGTCCGCCGCCCGGACGTTATGCCGGGGGCATCACTCCGTGGATCCGCGACAGGGTGAAGACCCGCTCCGCATTGCGTAGATGACACCAGGTGTACAGATACGGAGGGTCGAGGTCCAGGCCGCTGACGGTGCGGATCGTGCGGCTGCCCGTGGTGGCGACGTACTCGATGGTGATCGCCGTGCCGTCGTCGACGGCGTGGGCGCGTTGACGGACATCGGCGTGGGAGAGCTGGGTCGCAGACGCGTTCGGTCTCGACCCAGTCATCTCCCGCGCGCCGGTGGCTCACGGGTCAGCGGGCGTCGCCCACATCCACCACCCGCTGGAACTGGCCATGCGCCGCGCGGAGGCAGCCCGCCGCCATGTAGGCGTGGCCCAGGCGGGTGCGGATGTCCATTTCCAGCCAGTCGTGGCCGGGTGCGGGAACGCGGGACAGCAACTCGAACCGCTGGAGGGCGAGTCCGTGGAAGGCTATGGCCGCCAGCAGGTCTCCCTCGGCTTGTTCGACCGTACCGAGGCGGGTCAGGCTGCGGGCGCAGAAGAACAGGTCCCCGGACTGCTCGGCGAGGTGGAGCGCCTGGCGTAACAGGGCCTTCGCCTCGCCGTGCCGACCGAGCCGGAGGTGGCCGTCGGCGGCGATGCTCAGGATCCTGCCGAGCTGGTGCGGCCTGCCGAGCGCCTCGGCGTGGACACGGGCTTCGGCGTAGTGGGCCAGCGCCTCTTCGTCCCGTCCCGCGTACTGGTGGGCGCGGCCCAGAATGAGCAGGGACATGCAGCTGAACCAGTGGTCGTTCCTGGGGCCGGACACGTCCAGTGCCGCGGTGACGTGGACGATCGCCAGGTCGCCCTCGCCCGCACTCACGTCGACGGCTCCCAGTCCGGCGAGCGCCCGGGACTCATTGAGCCGGTCGTCGCGGCTCCGGCTGAGGTGCAGTCCCTCGGTGAACAGGGCACGCGACTGCGCATACCGGCGCTGGTACACGGCGGTGTAGGCCAGGCAGCCCCTGAGCGACGTGGCCATCCGGTCGTCGGTGCTCTCCGTCACGCGCGCCAGCGCGATCTCCAGCGCCGCCTGCGACTCGTGATAGCGGCCCTGCCGGGTGAAGTAGTCGCACAGGGCCTCCGCGATCCAGCAGGCGAAGTCGATCTCGCCGTAGGCGACCGCGTTCCCGACGACATCGGGGAGTTCGCCGCCTGCCGCGTCCAGCCAGGCCTCCGCGTCCCGCCAGTCCTCGAACAGTGCCTCGGCGGGCCGGGGTCCGGTGGGGAAACTCACCGCGCCCCAGTCACTGGCGGTCCGCGCCGCGTCGAGGACCACTCGCAGCGCCGCGCGGCGCGCGGCGGCCGCCTCCTCCGGTACCCCTTCCGCGACCCGGCGGGCGAACACCCGCACCAGGTCGTGCAGCCGGTAGCGGCCCGGCCGTGGCTCCTGGAGCAGGCTCACATCGACCAGGCTCGCCAGGATCCGCTCGGTCGCGCGGGCCGGCAGGCCGAGCATGGCCGCAGGCATCAGCGCGTCGAACTCGACGGTCGGCACCAACCCCAGGTTGCGGAAGGCGCGTTGCTGCGAAGGGGTCAGATGCTGGTCGTACGACAGCAGAAAATTGGCCTCCACACTGCGCTTCCCGGCGGTCAGTTCCTCCATGCGTCCCTCGTCGCCCGCCATCCGGTCCACCTGCCCCCGCACCGGCCAGCTCCGTCGGTTCTGCAGCCGCGACCCGGCGATGCGCAGCGCCAGCGGCAGGCCGTCGCAGAGTTCGGCCAGTCGGTTCACGGCCTCCAGGTCGTCGTTCGCGCGCTCCGCGCCGATGAGATGGGTGAGCAGGGCAACCGCGTCCGCGCTGGTCAGGGGCTCCAGGGTGATCCGGCGATCGGCGTCGAGTTCGGTGAGCCGACGCCGGCTTCCCACCAGCACCCTGCTGCCGGCCCCGGCCGGAAGCAACGGCCGTACCTGATCGGCGTCCAGGGCGTCGTCCAGGACCAGTAGCAGCCGTAACCCGCTCGTCGCGGTCCGCCAGGCGGCGGTGAGTTCGTCGAGGTCGGCCGGCAGCTCGCCTTTGGCCGCGCCGAGCGAGCGCAGCAGGCGGTGCAGGGCCTGCTCCGGGGACTGCCGCCGCTGGGTGCTGTGGGCGCGCAGGTCGACGAAGAGGCAGCCGTCCGGGTACTCGGTGCAGATTTCGCGGGCCGCGCGGACGACGAGGGCGCTCTTGCCGACACCGGCCGGGCCGTCCACGGTCAGGACGGCCACCGACTCCGGCGGAAAAGGCTCCGTGAGCAGCCGTAGTGCATCCTTGCGGCCGATCAAATACCCGGCGTCGCCCGGCAATTGGTTGACAGTACGGCGGGCGTGGGGCGGTTGCTCGACGGCGGGCCGGGGGTGGGGTGGGTGGTCGGCGGTGCGGTGAGCGTGGGGCAGCTCGTCGGCGGCACGGCCGGCGTGGGACCCTTCGTCGGCGGCGGCTCGGACACGCGGCAGCAACCCGGCGTCCCGGCGCAGCACGGCCAGGTGCACCCCGGCCAGTTCCGGCCCGGGATCCACCCCCAGCTCCTCCTCCAGGCGCCCGCGCATCTCCTCGAAGACGCGCAGCGCCTCGCCCTGGCGTCCGCTGCCGTACAGGGCACGCATGCGGTAGGCAGCCAGCGACTCATCGAGCAGATCGGCGGTGGAGGGGGCGGCGAAGTCGTCCAGCGCGTCCGCGTACCGGCCGAGCAGCATCAGGCACTCCAGGCGGGCGAGCCTGAGCTCCCGCCGGCGCTTGGCCAGCCGGTCCCGCTCGGCATCGGCGAACGGACCGGGCAGGCCGGCCAGCGGCTCGCCCCGGAACAGGGCCAGCGCGGCGGCCAGTTGGCCCGCGGCGGTGGCCGGGTCGCCGTTCATCTTGGTGCGCAGCGCCTCTACGGCCCGTTCCTCCAGGTCCGTCACATCGAGTACGGCCGTGCCGGCGACGAAGCCGTACCAACCCTGTCCGCTGCGGATCACCGATTCGGCGGGCGGCGTGTTCTCGGGGTCGAGCCTGCTGCGCAGTTGCTTGACGTAGATGGCCAGCAAATTGCGCCCGGACAAGGGTGCTTCCGTGCCCCACACCGCGTCGAGCAGCCGCTCGTGGCCGGCCCTGCCCCATCGGCCGAGCAGCAGAGCGGCCAGGAGGGCCTGCGCCTTGACCGATCCCAACTCCAGGAGTGTGCCGTCCCGCCAGGCCCGCAACGGCCCGAGCAGTTCGATCCGCAGCCGCTGAGGAGCTTCGCCGTCCACCACCCCAGAACCCCCGCCCCGCGCACCAGCGGCGCTTCATCGCCAGTACATCGCCGCCTGCCATGGTCGCAGACCTGACAGTGTGCCGCCGCGAATCGCGGGGAACGAAGGGAGTCCTGGTGACCGAAGTGGAGTTGGTGGCCGCCGCCCTGGCCGCGGGAGCCTCGGCGGGGCTCACGGACGCGGCACGCGAAGCCGTCCGCGATCTGTACGCCCGGCTGCGCGACCGGCTGGCCGGTAAGGGGGATTACGGCGTACGCGTCCTGGACGCGCATGAGTCGGACCCGGACGCGTGGGGGAGACGGCTGACCGAGGTGCTCACCGGCATGGGGTTGGAGCGGGACGAGGAGATCCTCGCCGCCTCCCGCCGCGTCCTGCTCGGCGTGGAACGCCGGTCCGGGGCCGTCGTCGTGGACGCGCGCGGCGCCCGGGGGGTGCTGAACGGCAACCACAGCACTCAGAACAACACGTTCAACTGACGGTACTCATCCATGCCCTCGCAGTTCGATGTGAACGCCTCCGGCGCCCAGGGCGTGCTGAACGGCGACAACAACACCCAGAACAACCAGTGGATCGTGGTCGGCGCCCGGACCCTGCTGACCGTGGTGCTGGTGACGGCCGTCGCCGCCGTGGGGACGCTCGTGTTCGCGGTGTACGACAAGGACGCGCGGTCGAAGGCGTCGCCGTCCGAGACGCCCTTCTCGCAGGCGTCGTCGTCCTGGAAGCCGGAGTCCGCCCCGACCACCGACTCCCCGGCCCCCTCCGAGCAGAAATCCGAAGCGACCCCCGAGGACAGCGAAGAACCCGTCTCCGAGTCGCCGAGCCCCACGGCCTTCGACGTCACGACGCTCGACGACGAGGCCACCGACGGCACCCCGGCCACCCCCTCGGCACTGCTCGCGGCCTCTTTCACGGACTCCAAAGGCGTGAAATACACGCGCCGCAGCCAGGGTGTGCACTCCTGCGCCCAGGCGGGCCGCAGCGCCGAAGTGCGTGCCACGCTCGCGCGCCTGGGCTGCTCGGGCGGTGACATCGTCACCGGTTCGTACATCGACGCGGGTGGGAACATCATGGTCTCGGCGGTGGTTGTCCCGTTCGCCGACAAGGGCACCGCCGGCAGTGCCTATCAGCAGTTCAAGAACACCCCCACCGGGGACTGGTCCTACTGGTGCCCGCTGGAGGGCACCGGCTCCGCGGTCTGCCGCGACTCCGATGCGCTCCAGGCGACCCAGTTCGGCTACACGAGCTGGAAACACCGGTACCTGATCCGCACGGTGGCCCTCTACATCGACCTGCGGCAGGACAACGGCGTCCTGCCCTGGCTGGTGGCGGCGTCCAACCAGGGTTGCGTGTCGGCGGGACCGGACAACTACCCGGCAAATCGGTGACGTGTCGTCAAGTCGACGATGGCCCCTTTACGCTGTTCAGCGGGACGCAAGGTGCGGTGTCCTCATGGTCCGGTGCGCCGCTCCGCGGGGGCCATGGTCGACGCCCGGGACGCCGCTGCCTGCCCGATCACGGACGGGGCCGGGCCCCTCTTCGGCGGGGCGGGCCGTCGGTCACCCCGGGTTCGGTGAATCTGCACCGCGAATGCGCAACTGCGGCACGAGATGCGAGGGACCTCCACGGCGGGCTGCCGGAGCGCGTTCCATTGGTGCGGAATGTCTTGTTCCGCATCACTGGGGCAACGCCGGTCCCGTGCCGACTCAGTGCAGCGTGTGGAGAAACCGCCCCGAATTCGTGTGCGCGCCTTTACGGATGCGTGGCCTGAGCGGTCAACCGCCCTGGTGCAAGCGCCGGTTGATTGGATAGCCGACGCACTCCGTGCTTTGATCTCTGGCGCCGCGGGGTCGTGCGAAGGGTGGCCGGTAACGGATGCCGCACGCCCGCGGTCGCGGCCCGCCACTGTCCCCAGCGGGACGCTCCCCTTGTGGAACACACATGCGAAGGGAAGTTCGATCATGAACTCCGCTCCCCAGGTTCACACCGCCGAGCTGTCCGACGCCGAGCTCGACAACGTCTCCGGCGGCCTGGCCCCGCACGCCAGCGCGGCCGTCGGTCCGACGACCGTCAGCGACGCGGACGTCCTGGCTCAGGTCGGCACCGTCGAGGGCGTTGCCCTGGGCACCGTCGGCACCCTCGGCGCCTACCACCAGGCCGGCGTCAACGTCTCCTTCTGATCGCCGGCTCGAAGGCGGCCGTCCGCCCCGCGCTCCTCGCGCGGGCGGGCGGCCTCTTCTTGTCGTGCTGCGACCGGCTCACGCCGGGTAGGGGGCGGCTTCGCGTGCCGTCCGAAGTGCACCCGCCCACCAGGTGAGTTGGTCCAGCAACGTCTTGGCGTACCCGGGGGCCTCGGGGTCGAGAGGCTGACCGTCCCGCCACGCCGTGAAGTAGTTCGGGAAGGCGAGGCCGTCGCGGATCGTCACCGCGTGCAACTCGGTCAGAACGTTCTCCAGATGCAGTACGGCATGCCGGCCACCTGCCGCGCCGCCGTAGCTCACGAACGCGACCGGCTTGGCGGTCCAGTGTGTGAAATGCCAGTCGATGGCCGCCTTCAGCGAGGCCGGATAGCTGTGGTTGTACTCCGGCGTGACGATGACGAACGCGTCCGCGCCCTCGAGTGCCGACGTCAGGGGCTCCATCCCGGCCGGACGGGGGTAGTCGTCGCCCGCGAACTTCGGCGGCATGGCGGGCAGGGCCAACGGGACCTCGACGTCCGCCAGATCGATGACCTCGACGTCGAATCCCCCGTGCGCACGGGCCTGATCGGCGACCCATGAAGCCACCACGGGACCGAACCGGCCCTCCCGGACGCTGCCAACGATGATGACCAGCTTGTGCGTGTTCTCCATGCCCACCACCATCGGCCGCCGCGGCGAGCCCAACCAGGCCGGGCTCAGGCTGGCCCCCGCAGGGCCACCCTCAGCACTCCACGACCGGCGAGACGTCACCGTATGCTCACGGCATGGGTACACCGTTGGGTGACTTCGTCCGGGCCAAGCGCGACAGTATCCAGCCGGACGAGTTGGGCATACCGGATCACGGCCGTCGCCGTTCACCCGGTCTGCGACGTACGGACGTGGCCGCGCGGGCCGGCATCAGCGTCGAGTACCTGACCCGTATCGAGCAGGGCCGCGACCGAAACCCCTCCGTGGCGGTGGTGAACGCGCTCGCGGACGCCCTCAGTCTCGACCCCGCGGAGCGCAACCACCTGCGCTACCTCGCGAAGATCAGCGGCGGTGAGTGTGTCGCCCACACCCGGCCGGCGCCGCCTCGGCGCGAGGTGCGGCCGTCCGTGCTGGAGACCCTGCGCCTCCTCGAGCCGGGGATCGCGCTGGTGACGAACCGTCTGGGCGACGTCCTCGCCCACACCGACGGCTACGCGTGGCTGATGGACGGAACCGGGTTGCTGGAGACCGGCGCACCCAACCTCACCCGCTATGTGTTCACCGACCCCCGTGCCCGCACCTTCTTCGCCGACTGGGACGACATCGCGGACCAGCAGGCCTTCGACCTGTGGCTCGGGCCCTCCGTCGAGAACTCCGAGTGGTTCACCGCGGAACTCGCGCCCCTCGCCGGTCCCGACTTCACACGGCGCTTGAACCGGCACATGGTCCCGAAGCGCGGTGTGCTCCGACTGAACCACCCCACAGCACAGGAGCTCCGGTTCCACCGGGAGACGCTCGAACTCTCCGCGGACGCGCAGCAACTGGTCGTTCACCTGCCCGCGGACGAGGAGACCGCCCGGAGCGTCGATCAGCTCCGCCACGAGTCCTTCGGCCACCGGTCCTACGGCAGGCTCCGCGCCGTCACCTGACACTCCGCCGTCGCCCGGGTGCGAAGGGACCGGGTCCGGGGCGGCGACCGGGTCCGGGGCGGCGGCTGTATCGCCGCTGCCCCGAACCGGCCCTGGGCCTACTGCCCAGTCGCTACTGCCTACTGCCTACTGCCTACTGACTACCGCTCGCCGAGCATCTTCTTCATCTCGGTGATCTCGGCGGACTGCGAGGTGACGATCGACTTCGCCATCGTCTGCGCGGGACCGTAGGCGCCCTTGGCCCCCTCGGTCCTGGCCATGGCGATCGCGCCCTCGTGGTGGCCGATCATCATCTGGAGGAAGGCCTTGTCGAAGGCGTCACCCGACAGGCCCTGAAGCTTCTTCATGTCCCCGTCCGACATCATGCCGGGCATCGACGAGCCGGAGTGGTCCATGCCCGGCATGCTCTCCATGCCGGACCCGCTGTCGTCGGGCACCTTCTCGCCCCACGCCTTCAGCCAGCCCGACATGGTGGCGATCTCCGGGTCCTGTGCCTTCCGGATCCTCGCGGCGAGGTCCTTGACGTCCTGGGAGGCGGCTCGCGAGGGGGCCAGGCCGGCCATGGCCACGGCCTGGCGGTGGTGCGGGATCATCTCCTGCGCGAACGTCACGTCCTGCGCGTTGTGGCCGCCCTGCGCTGCGGAGGCGGCGCCCGAGGGGGCGGCCGGGGACATCGACCCCATGCCGTGGCCGGCGTGCCCCGAGGGGGCGGAGGACGAGGAGGAGGGCGAGGAGGGGGAGTCGCTGCCGCCGCAGGCGGTCAGCACCACCGCGGCGGTCGCGGCCGCGAGCAGCGCGGCGGTACGGCGGATCGGGGAACGGCGAAATGCCATGAGAAGTACAGCTCCTTGGAAGACCCGCGCAGACGCGCGGGAAGAACGGATCGTGAGACGGCCTGGAGCACGCCACCCCGGAGGGGAGGTGTCGTGCGGGCGCCTCTAGATCCGCAGAAGCTGTAGTTCGGACAGGTCGGGCGGAGCCCGGCCGTCGGCCGTCCGTGCGACCGGGTGACCGGAGAACGCCGCGGCGCACTCCCCGGGGACCGTGAGCGCGGGCAGCAGGGCGGGCGGGACGTAGGAGGCGGCGGTGCCACCGGCCGCGCAGGTGCCGCCGGAGTGGTCCATGGCCATCCCGCCGTGTCCGACGTTCGACAGATGGCGGCACGCGCAGTCGTCCGCGTGAGCGGGTGCGGCTGCGGCCTCATGCCCTGCCGTACCCGGCGCCCCCACCATGACGTGCTGCCCCGCCGACGGCGTGCCGGACGGCGACAGCGCGTGCATGGCCAGCACCCCGGCCAGCACCGCCATCACCAGCAGCACCCAGCGGGCACGGCTCGGCGAGGAGCGGGTGCACACGCCGGACGTCATGGCGTCCATCGTACGGACGCCGCCCGCCGCTCCCCGCGCAGCCCCCGGACGCCGCCCGCCGCTCCCTGCGGAGACCACCCGGACGCCATCCGGCCGCCACCGGAGGTTCAGGCCGCCAGCGGATCCAGCGTCAGAGGCTGGATCCTGCCCTCCAGCATCGCGCCCAGGCCCTGCACCGCGCAGATGTCGGGCCGTTCGGCGATGTGCACGGGCATGCCGGTCGCCTGGCGCAGCATGTCGTCGAGCCCCGGCAGCAGCGCACTGCCACCGACCATCATGATCCCGCGGTCGGCGAGGTCGGCCACCAGATCGGGCGGGCAGTCCCGCAGCACCTTGCCGATACCGTCGAGGACGGCGGTCAGCGGGGTCTGGATGGCGTTCCGCACGGCGGCCGTGTCGACCTTCACCGAGCGCGCGAGCCCGGTCGCCACGTCCCGCCCCATGATCTCGGTGGAGGCGGGCCCGTCCGAGGTGAACCCGCCCGCGCACAGGGCGAGCCGCAGCGGCCGTACGGACTGGCTCGGCAGCATCAAGGCGTGCTCGTGCCGCAGGTGTTGCACTATGGCGTGATCGACGGCCTCGCCGCCCACCGGGATGCGCTCGGCGGTCACGATGTTCCCCAGCGACAGCACCGCGATCTGCGTGGCGGCGGCCCCGCACACCATGATCATGGAGGCTTCGGGCTGCTCGACGGGCAGTCCGCACCCCACGGCCGCCGCCACGAGCGTGTCCACCAGCTCCACCCTGCGCGCCCCCAGCCCGACCAGCGTCTCGACGGCAGCGCGCTGGGCCAGCGGGTCCGCGTCGTGCGGGGTGCAGGCGGCGGCCCGCAGCCGGGGCTTGCGGCGCAGGCTGCGGCGGAGCTTCTCGCCGAGCAGATGGCGGAGCATGCGCTGGGCCATCTCGATGTCGACGACGGTGCCGCCGGAGACGGGTCGTACGACGCGGATGTACGAGGGCGTGCGGCCCGTCATCTTCTCGGCGAACTCACCGACCGCGATCAGCGCACCCGTGCGGGTGTTCACGGCCGCCGCACTGGGCTGGTCCACCACCAGACCCGCGCCCTTGACGTAGACGCGGGTCCTCGCCGCGCCCAGGTCGACGGCGAAGTGGCAGCGGCGCAGCTGGTCCAGGCTGACGGTCATGGCGGTACCTCCCGAGAACGGACCGCGGGCGGGCCGCCGGGCGGCGGGCCTCTTCTCCGCATCCTCTGCCGTGACGCGGGCCGGCGCCCCTCGGGGTGGGCCGGGCGGGTGGTCCTGGGCGCGTCGCGCAGGGGAACCTTGTCCGGGGTCCGCTCGTTACGTAGCGGCGCCGGCGATCCCCCGTACCACTCCCAGGTCGACCAGGTCCTGGGGCCGGACCCGGAGCTGGTCCGCCGTCTTGCGCACCTGCTCCGGCGGGCGCTTGAGTATCGCGGCGGCGAGCTCCGGGGCGATGACGGAGAAGTAGCTGTCCGGCGTGACCCACGTGTTGCCGGGCGCGGCGAGCGCGAGGGCGCCGCCCGAGCCGCCCTCGCCGATGACCAGCGTGGTGATCGGTGTACGGGCGGTGGCGACCGCGGCGAACAGGTCCGCGATCGCGGCGCCCGCCCCCTGCCGTTCGGCCTCGGCGTCGTTGGCGGCGCCCGGTGTGTCCACCAGCGTCAGCACCGGCAGGGACAGCCGGTCCGCCAGCCGGATCAGCCGGGCGGCCGTACGGTATCCGGCGGGCCGGGTCGCCGCGCCGGTCTGGGCGGCGTAGGCGACGGTCCGGCCGTCGTGGGTGCCGAAGCCGCACAGCATGCCGTCCGGGTCGGTGCCGCCGCACCGGTCGCCGCTGATGGCCGCCCGGCGGGTGAAGTAGGCGTCCAGGTAGGCGTGCGCGCGGGGGCGCTCCGGGGCACGGGCGCGCCGCACCGCGTCCCAGCCGGTGGCCGGGAGGTCCGCCCGGCCGAGCGCGCCGGGCACGGGCGCCGGATCGGGCTCGGTGGAGGACGCCGTCAGCAGCGCCAGCCACCGGCCCAGCGTCTCGCGCAGCTCTCCGGGCCGTACGACCGCGTCGACGGTGCCCGCCGCGAGCTGCGCCCGAGCGGTGTACGCCGCCGGGTCGACGTCCGGTGGGCGCACCCGGGAGCCCGCGAAGCCGACCTGGGCGCCCGGCAGGGCCAGCACCACGTCGGCGCCCGCGCCCAGCGTGGCCCAGCCGCCGCCCGTCGTCGGGTCCCGCAACACCGCGAGCTGGGGCAGGCCGGCCGCGCGGGTGAGCGCGGACTGGCGGGACACGCGCTGCAACTGGGTCAGCGCGAGCATTCCCTCCTGCATCCGGCTGCCGCCCGTCGCGACCAGCGAGACCACCGGCAGCCGCCGCTCACGGGCGTGGACGTGGGCAGCTTCCAGCCGGTCCCCGGTGCGTTCGCCCAGGGAGCCGCCGAGGAAGCCGAACTCGAACGCGATCAGCACGACCGGGGTGCCGCCGACGGTGGCGTGCCCGCAGACGACGGACTCCTCCTCGCCGGTGCGCGCGGCGGCGCGGGCGCGGGAGGCGTCGTAGCCGGGCCAGGCCAACGGACCGTCCGGCTGCCCGTCGCGCGCGGGAGAGGGGAGTTCCGCGAAGTCGTCGGTGAGCAGGGCGAGGGCGTCCCGGGCGGACAGGCGCTCAGGCATCCCGCAGGGCCCGCTTCAGGATCTTCCCCATGTCGTTGCGGGGCAGGGCGTCCAGGTACCGCACCACGCGCGGACGCTTGTGCGGGGCGAGCCGGCGGGCCACGTGGTCGGCCAGCTCGTCGGCACCGGGCGGCGCCGCGGGGTCCGTGGGCACCACCCAGGCGACGATCCGCTCGCCCAGGTCGTCGTCGGGCTCCCCGGCGACGGCGGCCTCCCGGACACCCGGGTGCTCGAGAAGCGCGTTCTCGATCTCCCCGGCCCCGATCTTGTAGCCGCCGCTCTTGATGAGATCGGTCGCCTTGCGCCCCACGATCCGCACGTACCCGTCGGGTTCGCGCACCGCCATGTCCCCGGTGCGGAACCAGCCGTCCGGGCTGAACGCGGCGGCGGTGGCGTCGGGCCGGTTGAGGTACTCGGTGAACAGGTTCGGCCCGCGCACCTGGATCTCCCCGACGCTCTCCCCGTCGCAGGCGGCGATGACGGATCCGTCCTCCTCGACGAGCCGCAACTCCACACCCGGCAGCGGAACCCCCACCGTCCCCGCGCGCGCCTCCCCGTCCACCCGCACGCTGGTGTTCATCAGCGTCTCGGTCATGCCGTAGCGCTCGACGACCCTGCGGCCGGTCGCGGTGGCGATCCGCTCGTGGTCGTGCACCGGCAGCGCGGCGGACCCGGAGACCAGCAGCCTGGCCCCGGCGAGCGCCTTGGCCAGCTCGGGGTCGGCGGGCAGGGCCTCGGCGATGCGGTGGTACATCGTCGGCACACCGAACAGCATGGTCGCGCCCTCGCCGAGCTCCCGCGCCACACCGTCCGTACTGAACCGTCCCAGGTGCCGCACGGACCCGCCGCGCCGCAGCGGCCCGAGGATGCCGAGGACCAGCCCGTGCACATGGAACAACGGCAGCCCGTGCACGAGCACGTCGTCGCCGGTCCACTGCCAGGCGTCCGCGAGCGCGTCGAGGGTGGTGGCGACGGCACGGCGGGGGATGACGGCGCCCTTGGGCGGGCCGGTGGTGCCGGAGGTGTAGACGACGAGGGCGGGATCCTCCTCGCCGGCCTCGTCCTCCGGGAGAGTCCCGGAGCCGCGCACATCGACGTCGAGGCGCTCCAGTGCGCCGACCGGGCCGGGCAGTTCGACGCCCGGCCCGGCGAGCACCAGCGACGGCGCGCTGTCCGCCAGGATGTGCCCGAGCTCACGCTCCCCGGACTTCGGGTTGAGCGGGACGAAGGGCACACCGGCACTCAGCGCGGCGACCGCGGCGACGGCGGTCTCCAGGGAGGGCGTGGCCCACACGGCCACCCTCCCCGATCCGCCGAGCCGCCCGGCGAGCGCACCCGCCGCCGAGGCCAGCTCCGCATAGGTCAGACCCCGCTCCCCGAACCGCAGGGCGGGCCGCCGCCCGGCCGAGGGGTCGGACAGTGTCGGAAAGAGTGAGGACACGCGGACACTCCTTGCGTCGAGGCGGAAAGGCGGACGTGCGGACGGGACCCACGGACCCATCGTGCCGCACAGCCCCGCCCGCCATGCGGCCTCCACCTCCTCCGCCGGCGAACGCCCGGATCGTCAGCGTCTCCACGCCGCACCCCGCCCTTCCGGCGTTCCTCGTCCGTTGCGCCACCGATGCCGGGGCCTCACCAAATGAAGGTCAACGGCCCGTGCCCGGTTCCACGCCCTGTTGTTAGCCTGCGCGGAGAACCGTCGCGGAGCATTCGTCCTACGAACAGGAGCCCAGCCGTGGCCCGAGTCGCACTCGTCACCTGCCGCCCCGGGCCGGAGGTCAGTCTCGACCGTGACCTCCCGGTGCTCGTACGGGAGTTGCGGGCGGCGGGGGCCGAGGCCGACGCCGTGTACTGGGACGACACGGACGTCGACTGGGCGGGATACGACCTGGCCGTGATCCGGTCCACGTGGGACTACAGCTGGCGGGCGGCGGAGTTCACCGCCTGGGCGGAGCGGTGCGGGAAGGCCACGCGGCTGGCCAATCCCGCGGACGTCGTGCGCTGGAACACCGACAAGCGGTACCTCGGGGACCTGGCCGCGGCGGGCGTCCCCACCGTCCCCACGCGGTACATCGCCCCCGGCGACCCCGCCGACCTGCCCGGCGACCACGAATACGTCATCAAGCCCACCTCGGGCGCGGGCGCCCGGTTCGCCGCCCGGTACACGCCCGGGGAGCACGACACAGCCGTACGGCAGCTCGCCCGTCTGCACGACGAGGGGCTCACGGCGATGGTGCAGCCCTATGTGAAGGGCATCGACGTGAGCGGGGAGCGTGCGGTGCAGTTCTTCGGCGGGCGGCTGCTGCACGCCAGCCGGAAGGGCGCCGTCCTGGCGCCCGGCACCCCGTACGACGAGAAGAAGGTGGCCCACCCCGGCCTGGAGCCCTGGACCCCGACGACGGCCGAACTCGCCACCGCCGAGCGCGCCCTGGCCGCCGTACCGGGCACGGCCGACCTCCTCTACGCCCGCGTCGACCTGGTGGACGGGGCGGACGGGCAGCCGTGCGTGATGGAGCTGGAGCTCGTCGAGCCGAACCTGTTCCTCGACCTCCACACCGGGTCCCTGCCCGTGGTTGTGGACGCGATCCTCAGCGCTGCCCGCTGACACCCACCCGCTGCAACAGCCCCCAGGTGAACTCCGCGGCGACCTGGTGGCGTACGCCCCGCGCGTCCGGCGCCGTGAAGGCCAGGCCCCAGCGGGTCGGGGCCGTGCCCTCCAAGGGGCGGGCGGGGGCGAAGGCGCGGGCCGCCTCGTCGACCGTGCAGGACCAGGGGGCCAGGTCCTCCAGGGTCTTCAGCGGCGGGGACGGCGCGCCCGGTGCCCGTACCAGCCACTCGTTCCACACCACCCCGTTCGGCGCCACCAGGACCTCGAAGCGCAGGTCGGGCCAGAGTGGGACCGGCCACAGCAGGGCGTCGCAGTCCAGGTCGCCGATGCGGCGGGGAGTCGTCGACTCGGGCTCGCCCAGGACCGATCGGTAGCGGGAGAGGGCCGAGCGGGAGCGCGGTGAGCGGACCATCGCCTGCCAGCGCTTGTTGGCCTCGCGCATGTCCGCGATCGAGACGCCCAGCTCGTGGCGGGCGTCCTCCACCAGGTCCGGATTGTGGTCGGCCATGCGGCGCAGCAGGACCAGCTGGAAGTCGCGGGGCGTGAAGGCGGACGGCATGCCCTCCATCCTCGCTGACCACCCGCCGAATCCCGCACCCCGCACGACCATTGCCGCCCCAGCGCACTATGACTAGCCTGTGTTCGTCATGCCGATCGCCAGTTGAAATTTCGAACATGGAGAGGGGGCCGATCGTGGGACGCCTCGTACCTGCCGTCACCCGGGCTCTCGACATCCTGGAGCTCTTCCTCGACGGGGACGGCACGCTGTCCGCCCCCGACATCGTGCGCAAGCTCCAGCTGCCGCGCACCACCGTGCACGAGCTCGTCACCACGCTCGCCGCGCGCTCGTACATCGTGCCGGTGCAGGGACAGCCGGGACGCTACCGCCTCGGCGTCCGCCCGTACCAGCTCGGCAGCCGCTACGCCGAGCAGCTCGACCTCGCCGCCGAGGGACTGCAGGTCGCCCGGTCCGTGGCCGAGACGTGCGACGAGACCGTCCATGTGGCCATCCTCGAGGGCACCGACGTCATCTACATCGCCAAGGTCGACTCCACGCACGCCGTGCGCATGGTGTCGGCGGCCGGGCGCCGGCTCCCCGCCCACTGCACCTCCGTCGGCAAGATGCTCCTCGCGTCCCTGCCCGAGCCGGAACTCGCCGCCCGTGTCCCGGACGACGCCGAGCTCGTCGCGATGACTCCCAACAGCATCACCGACCCGGCGGCCCTGCGCGAGGCCCTGGCCCGGATCCGCGCCCGCGGCATCGCCGTGGAGAGCCGCGAGTCCAACCCCGACGTCAGCTGCGTCGCCGCCCCCGTGCGCGACCGCACCGGGCAGGTCGTCGCCGCGCTGTCCATCTCGGTGCCCATGATCCGCTGGAGCGACGAGCGCCTCGCCGAGCTGGAACAGCTCGCCGCGAAGGGCGCCGCGGAACTCTCCGAGCGGCTCGGCCACCGGAGCGTCGTATGACGACGGGGCACGAGCTCGCCGTACGCGAGGAGGCGGCCCTCGGCGAGGGCCCTACCTGGGACGCCGACGGCGGTCGGCTGATCTGGGTCGACATCCTGCGATCGCGGGTGCACACGTACGACCCCGCCTCCGGGCGCCGCACGGTCATGACCACCGAGCAGCACGTGGGCGCCGCCAAGCCGCGCTCCGGCGGCGGCCTGGTGCTCAACCTCCGCGACGGCGTGGGCCTGCGCGACACCGACGGCACCTTCCGCTGGCTGCACCACGAGCCGGTCCCCGGCCGCCGCGGCAACGACGCGGCCGTCGCTCCCGACGGCTCCCTGTGGGCGGGCACCATGCGCTACGACGAGGCGCCGGGCGGCGGCACCCTGTCCCGGATCACCGGCGACGGCACCGTCCGCACCGTCCTCGACGACGTCGCCGTGAGCAACGGCACCGGCTGGAGCCCCGACGGCCGGCTGATGTACTACATCGACTCGCCGACCCGCCGCATCGACGTCTTCGACGTCGGCGACGACGGGCTGCCGGTGGGCGGGCGCGCCCTCGCCCACGTCGACCGCGGCTTCCCCGACGGGCTGACCGTCGACGCCGACGGCTGCGTGTGGGTCGCCCTGTGGGACGGCGGCGCGATCCACCGCTACACCCCCTCCGGGGACCTGGACCGCGTACTGGAACTGCCCGTCCAACGCCCCACCGCATGCGCGTTCGGCGGCGCGGACCTGGCCGACCTGTACATCACCACCGCCCGCACGGGCCTGGAGGCCCCGCACCCGCTCTCGGGTTCGCTCCTCGTCGTCCCCGGCGCCGGAAAGGGCCTGGCGCAGCCCGCGTTCGCCGGCTGAGCCCTCGTACCGCTCAGGGCCTCCGCCCGGTCATCACCGGGTGGAGGCCCTGGACCGTTCCCGGAGTGAACGGTCTTTCCGGGTCGCAAAGCCGGGGGAGTCCACCATCGTCACCGGGACTCCGCCGGCCGCCCGTCCCAGCAGCGTCAGTTCCACGGCGCCCGGCCCCGACGGGGTGGTCCCGTCGGCGAGGACCGCCAGCGCGAGCGTGTTCGGGCCCCGGGTGTCCAGCACGCCGTTGGGCAGGACGAAGGTGTGCTGGGGGCCCACGTCGTTGATGTACTGGCCCATGTTCCAGCCGTTGAGGAAGATCTGCGCCCGGTAGGCACGCGCCGGATCGTCCGTCAGGGTGAGCCCGATGGACGCGTCCGTGCCGGGACCGACGGCCAACCGGAACCGCGTCCGGTACCAGACCACGCCCTGCCCCCGCTCGGCACGCGGAAGCGGGACCGTCTCCCAGTCGCCGTCCGGGAACCCGGGCAGATGCCAGCCGTGCCGCTCCCCGTACAGCCCTCCGTTGTTCAGCGGGCCGCGCACCGGGTCCGGGGCCGCCTCGCCCTGGATCCGCCAGCGCACCGCGGGCGACGCCCCGTCGAAGGCGACGGAGACCAGGCCCCGGCCCGCCTTGTGGCTGTCGTTCGCCCCGCCGTCCTCGTCGTGCTGCATGCGCCGGACCAGTACGGACAGCACGTGCGGTCCATCACCCGGCGCGACGGGGAACGTCGCTTGGGCCGACCACGTCCCCTGCCGCACCCTCTTCGCGTCCGGCACGGGCATCCGGTGGGTGCCCAGCGGCTTCCCGTCCAGCCACGCCATCAGCAACCCCTGGGTGCCGGTGACGTACGCCAGCGAGACGGACCCGGCGCCCCCCGCACCCTCGAAACGGCCCCGGTACCAGACGTCCCCGTAGTGGAAGCCGTAGTCGTCGGCGAAGAGAACGGGCTGTCCGGCCGGCACAGGAGTCGTGGCGTACGACGTCGTCCGGTCGGCGGTCCGCCACGCCGAGTCGTCGAAGTCGACGGCGGCCTCGGGGTTCTCCGCCCTCCGGCGCCACCCGGTCAGCGCGGGCAGCCGGACCGGTGCCGCGCCCGGCAGCCGCCGGATGGCGCGCAGACTGCCGGACGGGGTGCCGCGCGCGGGCACGGGAGCCCCGTTCCACACGACCTCGGTCACCCCGGGCGGCGCCCACACCTCCAGATCCGCGTCGTCGACCGTGTCGCCGGTGAGCCGTGCGGTGGTGCCGCGACGCTCGGCGGTGCGCAGCAGAGCGGGCCCGTGCACCAGGAACGGCCCCGACGCCGTGTGGTGGGGCCATAGCCGTACGGACGTCTCGTCGTCCGCGAGGAGGAGCAGCAGCGCACGTGCCACGCCTCCGCCCTCCACCAGCACCCGGGCGAGTCCGCCGAGCCGCACGTCCAGGCGCAGGGCGCCCTGAGCGTACGTGTGCGCCGCGTCCCCCTCCAGCACGGTGACCCTCGGCTCGCGCGCGCAGTCCAGGACGGTCGTCGTCGCCTCGCCCGAACGGCCCGTGAACACGGCGACGTCCTGCCGCCCGACGGCCAGCCGCAGCATGGGCTGCGCGGAGGAGTACCGCAGCGTCCGCCGCCCGAGCGAGATCCCGGCGGCCAGCAGCCGGGCGTCGAGGCCGGGCACGGGCACCCGGACGGTGGTCCCGGCGACGGGGACCGCGGCCTCGGCCTCACCGGAGGCGTCGTTGCGCAGCACGTACACGTGCGCGCCGGTGTCCGGATTGACCAGGTGATACGCCCTGAGCTCCGAGCCGCCGCCGACGTCGACGTCCGCCGCCCGGTCCAGCTCGGCCAGGTCCGGCACGGTGTGCAGAAGGTGCCCGATCTGGTGCATCGGGACCAGCTTGGCGGTCGGCTGCCTGGCCTCGTCGAGGGCGGCGCCGTAGTCGTACGACGTGTAGACGACCGGCGCGGGCAGCCACCCCCACGACGTGCCGCCGAACGTCATGTACACGTTGTGGATCTTGATGCCGTTGGCGAGGTTGGTCAGGTAGAAGCGCCGCTCGTACGCCGCGTCCCGGGTGCGGCGCGACTCCGCGTATCCCTTCCCGCCGAACTCGGCCCCGCCCCACGGGTCGAACCAGCCGCCCCCGAACTCGGCCAGGAAACCCGGCGTGTCAGGACTCGCGGTGGACCCGCCCTTCGTCCCGCCAGGCCCGAAGTACCCCCAGTCCGGCGGCGGGCGCAACGGCGAGGGATACCCGTCGAAGCCGTACAGCCAGCGCCCCCGCTCCCCGCCGGTGTCGAACGTGCCGGGCGCCCAGTAGCCGTTGCGGCCCTTGTCGTTGTGGAAGAGCGGAACATCGATGCCGTCGGCGCGGACCTTGTCGTACAGGTGGGCCATGTAGTCGCGGCCGGCGGCCTCGGTGACGTGGTTGGCGTACTCGTTCTCGAGCTGGTAGAGGACGATCGTGCCGCCGCCGCCCGTGTACAGGTGCCGTACGGCGATCCCGTCGACGGCCGTCAGCCACTCGTCGACGTGACCCAGATACGCCGGATCGGAGGTGCGGGCCGTGCCCGGCGTCGCGGTCAGCCAGCCCGGGAAGCCGCCCGCGTCGACCTCGGCGTTGATGTAGGGGCCCGGGCGCAGGATCACGTACAGACCGGTCTCGGCGGCGGTACGCAGGAACAGGTCCAGGTCGCGGACGCCCGTGAAGTCATGGTGGCCGGGGGCGGGGGAGTGGAAGTTCCACGCGACGTAGACGCTGACGGTGTTGTACCCGTGGCCGCGCATCTTCTGCAGCACATCCCGCCACAGCGACGGGCTGGGCAGCCGGAACGGGTGCATCTCGCCCGACCACAGCACGACCCGCCGGCCGTCGACGAGCATCGAGTACCGGTCGAAGCCGACGGAGTGTGCCCGTCCGTCCGCCCGCGGCGGATCCGGGGGCGGCCCGGTCGGGGCGCTCACGGCGGCGCTCTCCTCACCGCTGCCGCCGAGCGCCAGACCGAGCGCGGCGGTGCCGGTGATCATATGGAATGTACGTCTGCTCATCACCACGTCGGGATTGTCACCCGTGGCAGGCATCAGAATGGCCGCATGAGGATCTCGGCACGGGCGGATTACGCGGTACGGGCGGCGCTGGAGCTGGCCGTGCGCGAGGGCGCGGCCCCGGTGAAGGCGGAGACGGTCGCGGCCGCGCAGGGCATCCCGCACAAGTTCCTGGAGGGCATCCTGGGCGATCTGCGCCGCGCGGGCCTGGTCACCAGCCGACGCGGCGGAACCGGCGGCTACGCCCTGGCCCGGGAGCCGTCCGCGATCACCGTGGCGGACGTCATCCGCGCGGTGGACGGCCCGATCGTGTCGGTACGGGGGGAGCGGCCCACGGGCCTGACCTACACGGGCTCGGCGCAGCCGCTCCTGCCCCTGTGGATCGCCCTGCGGGCGAACGTACGCAAGGTCCTGGAGGGCGTCACGCTCGCCGACATCGCGACGGACGCCCTCCCGGAACCGGTCCGCCGCCTGGCCGCGGAACCGGCGTCGTGGGAGAACCCCTGAGACCTGGCGCCGAGGCGGGCTACCCACTCGGCCGGCACAGCAGCGGTTTGGCCAGTTCCGCGCAGGGGCGGTCGCCGTGGGAGCGGATGATGTCCTTGCCGACCTCGTCGGAGAGGTAGCGCAGGAAGCCCGCGGCGAGGGAGTCGGCGGGCGGCTCGCCGTAGGTGTAGGCGTACTCGGTCTGCCAGTACGGGTAGGCGCCGCCGTCGACGCCCTCCAGCGTGGCCGGGTAGCCGTCGATGCGGACGGGCTGGATGCCTACGTGGGCCGTGGCCGCGCCGACCTCGCTGTGGCCCAGGGCGCCCGGGGTCGAGGCCACGGCGTCCAGGAGGGTCTGGGTGTCGCCCACCTCGCAGCGGCCCGGCTTGGCGGTGTCCATGGCGGCGCAGTCGCTCGCAGTGACGCCCGGCAGCCGCTGGTTGCCGAGGACGCGGAGTTCGAGGGTGGTGCGGGTGCCGGAACCGGGGTAGCGGCTCACGAGGTGAATGGGCACGTCGTTGCCGTTGACCTGCTTCCAGTTGGTTATCTTGCCGGCGTAGATGTCCCTGATCTGCTTCAGCGGCAGGTCCTTCACGCCCGCGTCCGGGTTGACGACCAGAGTGAAGAGGGAGAGGGCCACAGGACGGGGCAGCAGTTGCGGGTGGCCCGTCCCGCTCTTGGGTCCGTCGCTGAACGCCAGACGGTCGCCGAGGCCCTGGCCCCCCTTCGGCTCTTCCTGCCTCCCTGCTGCCTCCAGGGCGTTGAGCCCGGGGACGCTGCCCTTGAAGGTGTCGTCGGAGATGGGGATGTGCGCGTCGGGGCACGTCTTCTCGTACTGCCGCGCGGCCTCCCGCAGAACCGGCGCGAACGCGGTGGACCCGGACAGGGTGAGCGTGCCCTTGGCGCAGTCCAGCGGCGCGGGCTTCGGGTCGCTGCGCAGGAGCATGAAGAGGGACTCCCCGATGAGCACCAGGACCAGGAGGACGAGCAGCACCCGGACCGGCTTGGCGGCGAACGGGTAGTACTCGGTCTTCCGCATCCTGCCGCGGCGGACCCCGCCCACGATGCCGCCGACCACCTCCGGGTCGGGGAACGTCTGCTCTGTGAAGCCCGCCTCGCGTTCCAGCACCGCCAGCACCTTGTAGTGGTCGCGGCGGTTCAGCTTCACCTTGGGCAGTTCGATGAGCCCGTCGCTGACCCCGAGGCCCGGCACCGGCTGCGGGGTGCCCCGGCCGTCGCCGGAGGGGACGAAGAAGCTGCGCAGCTCGCTGCGGCTGAGCTCGGTGACGACCATGCCGACGACCCGGCGGCCCCGGAACGTGACCTGGATGCCGGCCCGGGCGCCGTCGGGCGCCAGGTAGTCGTCCTCGACGATGGGGGCCCGGCCGCTGTTCTCGATGCGCAGCAGGACGAACGACGGGTCGTGCAGGGACGTGCCGTTGTGCTGCATCTGCCGCAGCACTCCCGCGTACGGCGCGGCGGCCGCGTCCTGGGCGGTCGTGTCCATCTGCACGCGGTAGCCGAGGAGTTTCCGGCTGCCGACGACGAACTCCCACAGAGCCGCGGCACCGGAGACGGCCAGACCGACGACGGCCAGGGTGGTGTCCCAGGGAAAGCCGTTCACGGCCAACTCCCCTACGTCACAAGGTGGATGGGGAGGTCATGGTGGCCGGAACGGGCAGGTGACGGGGAGGGGGAAAGGTCGTCTTCTATGGTGAATTCACTGGCATGTCATCCCGGGACACCGGGCGTTCTCCACCCGTTGGGCGCGGGCGGGGTGGTGGCTGCCCTGCGCCACCACCCCGAGTCGCGGATCAGGCCCGTCAGTAGGGGCCGTTGACGTTGTCGATCGAGCCGTAGCGGTGGTAGGCGTAGTTGCACGCGGCGGTGATGTTGGCGACCGGGTCGTAGATGTTCCACGAGGTGCCCGGCACGTGGTAGGCGCGGAAGGTGGGGTCGATCACCTGGAGGAGACCCTTCGAAGGGATGCCCTTCGCGGCGTTGGAGTCCCAGAGGTTGATGGCCTTCGGGTTGCCGGAGGACTCGCGCATGACATTGCGGTAAATGCCGTTGTAGGACCCCGGAATACCGTTCTGCTTCATGACCGCAAGCGAGTGCTTGATCCAGCCGTCCAGGTTGTTGGCGTAGATCACGCCGCTGGAAGCCGGCACGGTTTTCGTGGCCGGGGCGGACACGGTTTTCTTGATCGAGGAAGAACCGGTGGGAAGAATCAGGACCTGACCCGGCCGGATGGTGTAGGGGCTCGAAAGCTTGTTGGCCGCTGCGATGGCCTGCCAGCCGCCCGGCACGTTGTGGGCCCGTGCGATGGAGGCCAGGTGGTCGCCGAGCCGGACGACGTACGTGGTCTTGCCGGCGGACGTGGCCGGAGTCGCCGCGACGGCCGAGGCGGCCGGAGCGGCGTGGGCGGCCTGGGCCGTCCCGAGTACGGCCGTGCAGGCCAGGGTGAGTGAGCAGACGGTGACGGCGCCGCCGGTGGAGAACCGGCGCGCCCGGCGCGAGCGGTTGAAGGCGTGTTTGGGCATGGTGCGGTCCTTGGTCCGTGGATTGCATTGCCCGCAGTTGCCGGTTCCCTCGACAAACAGCACCGCATTTCGTTTGCGGTGCGCTGCGGCGGGAACATTCTTAGCCGCCGGGAATAACTCGACAATTACTGTTTTTACTAAGCAGGCTAGTTGCCGCCCGTGCCTCGGGTTGGGCCATGTCCGCAAAGTCGGGGAGTTAAGGACAGGGTAAAACACTAAGGCCCATCGTAAGTGAATTGCGTCACTCGGGTTTCGAACGGCATTTAAGGTGGGCCGTTCAATGGGCGAAACAGTTGCTTGGTGATGCCGCGGTATTTATGGGAGTAAATCGGACATCAAGTAATAAGTTGGTGGCTTTTGCGCCACCCGGACGGCATCTGCGCCGCGGCCCTACCCCGCCTGCCCCATCCCCGCCGCGTTCGGCCAGGCCGGCGGGCTGGGCCAGCCGGTGGCCGGGGCCGGCGCCAGGCCGGGGATGCCGGGGGCGGGCGCGGTCACGCCGCGCACCTGGGCGGCGGTCAGACCGCCGCGTGCGGGGACGCCCGGCGGGGTGGGGCCGGTCGCCGCGGCAGGGGCGGGGACCGGGGCGGGCGCGGGGAACGGAGCGGGTGCGGGGAACGGAGCGGGTGCGGGGGCCGGCAGCGGGGCCGGAGCCGGTGCGGCTGCGGGCGTAAGCAGTGGCGCGGGCGCCTGCGGCAGGGGAGCGGCCTGAGCTGCCGCAGGCATCGGCGTCCCGCCGGCGGCCGGCTGCGGGGCTGGGAGCGGCGCGGCGGCCGGGAGCCCTTGAGCAGACCCCGCGGCCTGGGAGGCGAGCCCCCGCACCCCAGCCCCGTTGGTCTGGCTGACCAGGCGGTCCACCGCCGCCGTGCCCGAGCTGTAGCCGGTCCCTTGGCTCAGCTCGGGCACGGCGGCTCCCCTCCTGGACCCGTAGAGCACCTGTTCCAGGGCGGACGCCAGGCGACGCACGTCCACCTGCGGGCGCACCACGAGTCGCAGGAAGCGGCTGGAGGAGCCGATCTTGTTGCCGCACTCGCGGACCAGGATCCGGTGCTCGGTGAGCAGCCGGTCGCGGACCACGGTGCCCTCGGCACCCACGGGCAGGCGCACGAACAGGAAGTTGCCCTGGGACGGGTAGACCGTCAGACCGGGCAGCGCCGAGAGGTGGCTGGCCATCTCCAGACGGTCGCGGCGCACCTGCTGCAGGCTCTGCTGGTACTCCGCACCGTGCTCCTTGAGCATGAAGACCACGTGCTCGGCGAAGGAGTTGACGTTCCACTTCGGCAGCATGGAGCGGATCCGGCCCGCGAGCGACGGGTTGGCGACCAGGTAGCCGAAGCGGATGCCGTGCAGGCCGAAGTTCTTGCCGAGGCTGCGCAGCACGACGACGTTGGGCCGCAGCATCGCCTCCTGCACGACGCTGGGGTCGGCCTCGGCGTCCGCGAACTCCAGGAAGGACTCGTCCACGACGACCAGGTCGAGGTCGGCCATCTGGTCCAGGAACTGCACCAGGGCGTGCTTGTACTGGTAGCCGCCGTCGGGGTTGTTCGGGTTGCAGACGACGGCGACCCGGGTGCCCCGCTTGCGGATGAACTCGCCGTACTGGATGAGGTCCAGGGAGAAGCCGCTGGACTCCTGGAGCGGGAACATGTCGACCCGCTTGCCGGTCTCCATGGGCTGGTCGGTCCAGCGGCCGAAGGTGGGGACGGGGACGGCCAGGGACTCGCGGACCAGCAGGTGGTCGATCCAGGTGATCAGCTCGGTGGAGCCGTTGCCCATGGCGACGCACTGCGGCGGCAGCTGGAGCAGACCGCACAGCTCGGCCGTGATCGTCTCCGCGCCGCTCGGGTAGTAGGTGAGGATCTCACGCAGCTTGCCCGCCATCTCCTCGAACATGGCGGGCGTGGGGAAGTACGGGTTGCAGGGGATGCAGAAGTCCACCGGGCCGACTCCGTCGCTCTCCCGCGTCAGCGCCGCCATCGAGGGGCTGTGCGCCGCGGAGCTGCGGAACAGCGAGGTGACGTTGTCTGCCAAGGCAACCTCCGTACGATGGGTGGCCCGTGCGGGGGAGCACGGGCCACCCACTCATACGGATACGGACATGGCGTTGTTCAACTGGTGTGCGTCGAGTGTGAGTTCCCTCGCGTTCACGCGCTGAACTTGTGGATCGTCGTCGTCCGGTACGTCTGCCCGGGCCGCAGGACGGTCGACGGGAAGTTCGCGTGGTTCGGCGAGTCCGGGAAGTGCTGGGTCTCCAGGCACAGCGCGTCGCCCTGGCGGTAGGTGTGGCCGCCGGTGCCGACCAGGGTGCCGTCGAGGAAGTTGCCCGAGTAGAACTGCAGGCCCGGCTGGTCGGTGAAGATCTTGAGGGTGCGGCCCGAGCGCGGGTCGCGGAGCGTGGCGACGTGCTCGGGCTTCGCGGTGACACCCTTGTCCAGCGCCCAGTTGTGGTCGTAGCCCTTGGCCTGCACCTGCTGTGGGTGGCCGGCCCGGATGTCCCGGCCGATCGCCTTGGCGTGGCGGAAGTCGAAGGGGGTGCCGGCGACCTTCGCCAGCTCGCCGGTGGGGATGAGGCCCGAGTCGGTGGGCGTGTAGCGGGAGGCGGCGATCTGCAGCTCGTGGTCCTCGATGGTGCCGCTGCCCTCGCCGGCCAGGTTCCAGTAGACATGGCTGGTGAGGTTGACGACGGTGGCCTTGTCGGTCGTGGCCTCGTAGTCGATGCGCCAGTCGCCGTGCTTGTCCAGGGTGTACGTCACCTTCGCCTTGAGCGTGCCCGGGTAGCCCATCTCGCCGTCGACGCTGGTGTAGTACAGGTGCAGGCCGACGTCGGAGCCCTTGGTGAACGGCTCCACGTCCCACACGTGCTTGTCGAAGCCCTTGGCGCCGCCGTGCAGGCTGTTCACTCCGTCGTTGACGGACAGCTGGTACTTCTTGCCGTCGAGGGTGAACTGCCCCTTGGCTATCCGGTTGCCGTAGCGGCCGATGAGGGCGCCGAAGTACGGGCTCTTGGCGACGTAGTCCTCGATGTGGTCGAAGCCGAGGGAGACGTTCTTGTAGCGGCCGTGGCGGTCCGGGACCTCCAGGGACTGGACGATGCCGCCGTAGGAGAGCACCTTCAGCCGGGTGCCGCCGTTCTCCAGGGACCAGCGGTAGACCTTGGTGCCGTCGGCGAGCTTGCCGAAGAGTTCCTTCACGGGCTTCCTGCTTCCCGAAGCGGCGGCCTGGGCGGTTCCGCCGAGCGTGGTTGCGGCGATGCCCGCAGCGGCCGCGCCTGCCATGACCGTACGTCTGTTCAGTTCCATGTGCGGCTCCCTTTTCTTGTTGCCAGATTCGCCTTCGGTGCGCCGCCGTGCCAGTTGGGCGGCTACCGCCGAGTGGCGGCCCTTCGGCTCACTCGCGTAGGAGGAAGGTGAAGGCCCCCACCTCCTGGTGGGGGCCTTACCGACTTACGAACCGGACTTGCGCTTGTTCCACACGTCGAAGCCGACCGCCACCAGTAGGGCCAGGCCCTTGATGACCTGCTGCCAGTCGGTGCCGACGCTGAGGAGGTTCATGCCGTTGTTCAGCACGCCGAGCACGAGACCACCGATGATCGCGCCGAGGACGGTACCGACACCGCCGCTCATGGACGCGCCACCGATGAACGAGGAGGCGATCGCCTCGAGCTCGAAGTTCACGCCCGCCTTCGGCGAGGCCGCGTTCAGACGGGCGGCGACCACCAGACCCGCCAGGGCCGCGAGCACGCCCATGTTCAGGAACACCTGGAAGGTGACCCGCTTGTCCTTGACGCCGGACAGCTTCGCGGCCGGCAGGTTGCCGCCGATCGCGTAGATGTGGCGGCCGAAGACGGCGTTGCGCATGACGTAGCCGTAGCCGACCACCAGGACGCCCAGGATGATGAGGATGATCGGCGCGCCCTGGTAGCTGGCGAGCAGCATCGTGAGGGCCAGGATCGCGGCGACCAGGGCGACGAGCTTCAGCGCGAACAGCCGCGCGGGCACCACGTCGAGGGAGAACTCCCGCTGCCGGCGCCGGTCACGGACCTCCTGCCAGACCACGGCGGCGATCATGACGAGACCGAGCAGCAGCGTGAGGTTGTGGTAGTTGGTGGTCGGGCCGACCTCGGGCAGGAAGCCGTTGCCGAGCTTCTGCAGCCCGTCCGGGAAGGGGCCGAGGGTCTGCCCCTTGAGCAGGATCTCCGTCAGACCGCGGAAGAGCAGCATCCCGGCGAGGGTGACGATGAACGACGGTATGCCGAGATACGCGATCAGGTAGCCCTGCACCGAGCCGGCCACCGCGCCCACCAGCAGGCACAGCACCAGTGCGAGGGGCCACGCCACACTGTGTTGCACGGTCAGTACGGCCGCGAAAGCGCCCACGAACGCCGTCAGCGAGCCGACCGAGAGGTCGATGTGCCCGGCGATGATGACCAGCATCATGCCGATGGCGAGGATGAGGATGTAGCTGTTCTGCAGGACGAGGTTCGAGACGTTGCGCGGCAGCAGCAGGTCGCCGCCGGTCCAGACCTCGAAGAGGATGACGATCAGGCCGAGCGCGATCAGCATGCCGTACTGCCGCATGTTGCGGCGCAGTCCGCCCAGCACCAGCTGGAGCAGGCCCCCGCCGGTGGCCGATCCGCTCTTGCCCGGCGGCGCGGGGGCCGGGGTCTTGGCGGTCACATCCGTGCTCATCGGGTTACCTCTTTGTCCTTCGTCATCTGGCGCATCAGCACTTCCTGGGTGGCCTCGGCCCGCGGTACCTCTCCGGTCAGCCGCCCGGCGGCCATGGTGTAGATGCGGTCGCACATGCCGAGCAGCTCCGGCAGCTCGGAGGAGATGAAGACGACCGCCTTGCCCTGCGCGGCCAGCTGGTCGATCACCGTGTAGATCTCGTACTTGGCGCCCACGTCGATGCCGCGGGTGGGCTCGTCCAGGATCAGCACGTCCGGGCCCGCGAAGATCCACTTGCTGAGGACGACCTTCTGCTGGTTGCCGCCCGACAGCTTGCCCACCGGCTCGAAGACGGTCGGCGCCTTGATGTTCATGGACTTGCGGAAGCCCTCGGCGACCTGCCGCTCCTCCTGCTCGTCGACCACACCCCGCTTGGCGACCTTGTTCAGTGCGGTCAGCGAGATGTTCCGGTTGATGGTGTCGATGAGGTTCAGGCCGTAGTGCTTGCGGTCCTCGGTGACGTACGCGATGCCGTGCTGGACCGCCTCCGCGACCGTCTTCGTACGGATCTCCTTGCCGTCCTTGAGGACCGTGCCGCCCGCGTACCGGCCGTAGGTGCGCCCGAAGACGTTCATGGCCAGCTCGGTACGGCCCGCGCCCATCAGACCCGCGATGCCGACGATCTCCCCGCGCCGCACCTGGATCGACACGTCGTCGACGACCTTGCGCTGCTGGTCGATCGGGTGGAACACGGTCCAGTTGCGGATCTCCAGGGCGGGCGCCGCGCCCTCCTCCGCCTTGTGCGGGGAGCGCTCGGGGAACCGGTGGTCGAGGTCGCGGCCGACCATGCCGGCGATGATCCGCTCCTCGGTGGTCTCCTGCGCCTTGACGTCCAGCGTCTCGATGGTGCGGCCGTCGCGCAGGATCGTCACCGAGTCGGCGACCTTGCGGATCTCGTTCAGCTTGTGGGAGATGATGATCGAGGTGATGCCCTGGTTCTTAAGCTCCAGGATGAGATCGAGGAGCTTGCCGCTGTCCTCGTCGTTCAGGGCCGCCGTCGGCTCGTCCAGGATGAGGAGCTTGACGTCCTTGGAGAGCGCCTTGGCGATCTCCACGAGCTGCTGCTTGCCCACGCCGATGTCGGCGATCCGGGTCTCCGGGTGCTCGTCGAGACCGACGCGGCGCAGCAGTTCGGTGGCGTGCTTCAGCGTCTCGTTCCAGTTGATGAACCCGCGTGCGGCGTGTTCGTTGCCGAGGAAGATGTTCTCGGCGATGGAGAGAAACGGCACCAGCGCCAGCTCCTGGTGGATGATCACGATGCCGTGCTGTTCGCTCGCCCGGATGTCCTTGAAGTGGCAGATCTCTCCCTCGAAGAGGATCTCCCCCTCGTAACTGCCGTGCGGGTGGACGCCGGAGAGGACCTTCATCAGGGTCGACTTGCCGGCGCCGTTCTCCCCGCAGATGGCGTGGACCTCGCCCTGACGGACGGTCAGGTTGACGTCCGACAGCGCCTTGACGCCGGGAAAGGTCTTGACGATCGAGCGCATTTCCAGGACGGGTCCCGCCATGGTCGTGCCTTCCAGTCGTGTGCGGTCGGTGGGGGATGTGCGCCGGTTACTTGAGCTGGGCGTCGGTGTAGTAGCCGCCCTTGACCAGCACGTCCTCGTAGTTCGACTTGTCGACGCTCACCGGCTGGAGCAGGTAGGCGGGCACGACCTTGGTGCCGTTGTCGTAGGTCTTGGTGTCGTTGATCTGCGGCTTCTTGCCGTTGAGGGCGTCGTCCATCATCGTCGAGGCGACATCGGCGAGCTTGCGCAGGTCCTTGTAGACGGTCTGCGTCTGCTGGCCGGCGATGATCGACTTCACCGAGGCGAGCTCGGCGTCCTGACCGGTGATGACCGGCAGCGGCTTGCTCGCGGAGCCGTAGCCGTCCGACTTCAGCGCGGACAGGATGCCGATGGAGATGCCGTCGTAGGGCGAGAGCACCGCGTCGACCCTGCCGCTCTTGTAGGCGGAGGTGAGGATGTCCTCCATGCGCTTCTGCGCGGTGGTGCCGTCCCAGCGCAGGGTGGTGACCTGGTTGAGCTTGGTCTGCCCGGACTTGACCACCAGCTGCTTCTTGTCGATGTACGGCTGCAGCACCTTCATCGCGCCGCCGAAGAAGTACTTGGTGTTGTTGTCGTCGTTGGAGCCGGCGAACAGCTCGATGTTGAACGGGCCCTGCTTGCCGCTGTCCAGGCCGAGCTTGTGCACGATGTACGTGCCCTGCAGCACGCCGACCTTCTCGTTGTCGAACGAGGCGTAGTAGTCGACGTTCTTGGTGCCGAGGATGAGGCGGTCGTAGGAGATCACCGGGATGTGCGCGTCGGCGGCCTGCTGGAGGACGTTGTTCAGGGACTTGTTGTCGATGGCCGCGACGATCAGGCCCTTGACGCCCTGGGTGATCAGGTTCTCGATCTGGGAGACCTGGGTGTCGGGGTCGTCCTCGCCGTAGACCAGCTTGGTCTTGTAGCCCTTGGCCTGGAGGTCCTTGACGACGTTGTTGCCGTCGTTGATCCAGCGCTCGGACGACTTGGTCGGCATCGCGATGCCGATGGTGCCGCCCTTGGCGCTGCCCGCCTTCTCCTTGCTGCCGCCTTCACTGTTCTGGCCGCAGGCGGTCAGGGTGAGGGCGAGGGACGCGGCTCCGGCTATCGCGGTGAGTGCGGCTCTGCGAGTGCGCATGGTGATCAGTCCTTGGTGTGTGAGGCGGGTTCGGTCCTGCGGATGCTGTGCGATGGGTCGACCGAGAACGGGTGTGTGGGATTCTGCGCGGGTGTGTGTGCTCGTGTGAAGTCGAGTTTCCGGAACGTTATGACGGAGTGTCGAACCGGTTGAGCGGGCCCGGCAGCCGGGAGCCGAGCGGCGCCATGTCGCCGTCCGCACCGTGGCGTGCGAGCAGGTCCAGGGCGAGCCGGCCGCGCCGCACGCGCTCCTTGGCGGTGGCCAGGGTCAGCTCGCGCAGGTGGTTGCCGTACGGGTAGATTCCGGGCGCCTTGGACAAGCCGAACTTGAGGTACAAGGGCGCGCCGCGCCGGATCAGCTCGGCGACCTCGTACATCCGCACATAGCCGCCGAGATCGTCGGGTGCTTCGATGTACATGTCCATGGGGGCTGCCGACACCCGCCTGATCTCGGTGAGGTGATCGAGCGTCAGGTCGCTGGGCACGTTGACCGAGTCGGCGCCCAGGCGCTCGTACACGGCGTACGCGGCCGGGTTTACCGGGCCGATCAGCGCCGAGACCTTCAGCGTGGTGTCGGCCGGGATGATGCCCTTCTCGCGGGCTCGGTGCAGCGTCCACAGCACGCCCTCGTCGGCGACGAGCAGGCACTTCACGCCCAGCTCCGTCGCCCGGACGGCGTCCTCGACACAGCCCGCGACCGCGTCGTGGCCGCGCGCCCGCAGGCCCGCGCCGCGCGAGTCGGAGCGGACCGAGCCGCCGATGTCCCAGGTGCCGCGCGGCCCCGTGAACAGGCAGAGCTCGATGTCACGCTCGGCCGTGGCCTCGACCATCTCGGTGATCTCGGCGTCGGTCAGCATCCAGACGCCGCTGCCCTGGCTGATCCGGTGGATCGGCACATCGAGCCGGGAGGACTCCTTGAGGACCACCGCGAGCGCCTCGGGTCCCTCGCACGAGGGGATCTCGGTGCGCCAGCGGCCGCCTCCGGGGAAGGCGTGCGGCGAGGCGTCGGCGGGGGAGGGGGCGGGTGCGCCCAGGCCGAGCGCGGCGAGTGCCTGCTCACCGGGCCTGCGGGCTGCCGTAGCGGAGTCGGTGGTCACGAGGAGTCCTTCATGTTCGGTATTTCGGACGAAGTTCGCGGCTCAGGGTGCGGGGGGCCTGGTGGTACGCCGGTACGGAGCTCGTCAGGTAACTCCGTACCGGCGTACGGCTCTGAGGGGTGTCACGGTCGCAGCAGTACCTTGCCGACCTTCGGGTCGCCGGACCCCACCAGCTCGATGGCCTGCGGGAACTCGGTGAGCGGCAGCTCGTGCGTGACCAGCGGCAGCGGATCGAGCAGCCCCGCGCCGAAGACCCGCGCCGCGTGCGCCCAGGCGTCCGGCGGCGCACCGAAGACGGTGTGCACCTCCAGCTGCCGTACGACGAGGTCGGTCGGGTCCAGGCCCTCGGCGCCCGGCGCCGGAATGCCCGTCAGGACGAGCCGCCCGCCGCGCCGCAGCAGCGAGGCGGAGGTGCGCGCGGCGGACGCGGATCCGGCGGTCTCGATGACGACGTCGAAGTCGTCGGGGAGCTCCTGGTCCCTGGTACGGAAGTCGGTCGCGCCGAACTGCCGAGACAGCGCCTCGCGGTCGTTCCTGGTGCCCACCACCAGCAGCTGGGAGGGCGAGATCGCCTTGAGGAACTGCACGGCGAACATGCCGAGCGTGCCCGTGCCGACGACCGCGACCCGCTCGCCGGGCTGCGCGTTCCCCTTCAGCGCCGCGGCCGCGATGCAGGCGGCGGGCTCCAGCAGGGCCGCCGCCGTGAGGTCGGCGTCGTCCGGCAGGATGTGCAGCAGGCGGGCCGGAAGCGTGAGGGTGGTGGCCATCGCGCCCGGCTGGGTGAAGCCCGTCTCCTCGTACCCCGAGGTGCACAGCGTCGTCTCGCCCGCGTGGCAGCGGTCGCAGACCTGGCAGTTGCGGAAGCCCTCCCCGACGGTCTTGCGGCCGACCATCGACTCCGGCACCCCGGCGCCGACCGCCTGCACCGTGCCGGACCACTCGTGCCCGGGGACGAGCGGGTAGCGCACATAGCCCTCGGGCCGGTTGCCCTGGTAGACCTCGCGGTCGCTGCCGCAAATACCGACGGCGTGGACCCGCATCAGCGCCTCGCCCGGACCGGGCTCGCGTGGTGTGTGCTCCTCGAGCCGGTAAGCGCCGGGCGCCTCGACGACTACGGCGGTGCTCACTGCCCGTCCTTGGGGTTGCGCCTCTCCCAGCCCTCGGCCCACAGGTCGAAGTGGGCCCGCTGCTGCGGGAACTCGGCCGCCGCGTCGGTGTCCAGCTCGACGCCGAGACCGGGCGCGTCGGAGAGGTGGAAGTAGCCGTCGACGACCTGGGGGGCGCCCTTGACCACCTTCTTGATCTCCGCGTCCGCGAAGTCGTTGAAGTGCTCCAGGATCTTGAAGTTCGGGGAGGTGAAGCCCACCTGGAGGGATGCGGCCGTCAGGACGGACCCGCCCACGTTGTGCGGGGCGATCAGCATGTAGTGCGTCTCGGCGGTCGCGGCCAGCTTCCGGGTCTCCCAGATGCCGCCGATGTGGCCGAGGTCGGGCTGGATGATGTCCGCCGCCTGGTTCTCGAACAGCTCGCGGAACTCGATGCGGTCGTGAATGCGCTCACCGGTGGCGACCGGCATGTCCACCTTCTCGGCGACCTTCTTCAGCGCCTTGAGGTTCTCCGGCGGCACCGGCTCCTCCAGCCACGCCGGCTTGAAGGGGGCCATCTCCTTGGCCAGCCGGACCGCGGTGGCGGGGGAGAAACGGCCGTGCATCTCCAGCATCAGCTCGGTCTCCGGGCCGATGGCGTCGCGGACGGCCTCGATGAGGGAGACCGAGTAGAGGGTCTGCTCGTGGTCGAGCTCGAAGTGCCCGGTGCCGAACGGGTCGATCTTGAGCGCCTTGTAACCGCGGGCGATGACCTCCTGGGCCGCCTTGTGGTAGGCCTCCGGGGTGCGCTCGGTGGTGTACCAGCCGTTGGCGTACGCCTTGACCTTGTCGGTGACCTTGCCGCCCAGCAGCTGCCAGACCGGGACGCCGAGGGCCTTGCCCTTGACGTCCCAGCAGGCCATCTCGATGACCGCGATGCCCGACATGACGATTTCCCCCGCACGGCCGTAGTCGCCGTACTTCATCCGGCGGACGAGGTCTTCCACCGCGAACGGGTCCGAGCCCAGAATGTGGTTGGCCTCCGCCTCCCGCAGATAGCCGATCAGCGCGTCGGTGTGGCCCAGCATGCGGGTCTCACCGACACCGGTGATGCCTTCGTCGGTGTGCACCTGCACGTACGTCAGATTGCGCCACGGCGTTCCGACCACGTGTGTGCTGATTCCGGTGATGCGCACGGCAGTTGCCCCTTGTTGCTTCGTCGGTGCGTACGTCGGCTCGAATGGGTAGCGCTTCAGTGTGTTCGAAATTTCGTCACACGTTCGAAATGCTGGCGTGACAGTAAGGACGAGGCAGTGGGAGTGTCAATGGGGCGAACACATAACGGTTTCGGCAAGGGTTTCGAGAACTGTTTCGCCGCGCCGCGTTCAACCCGCCACACCGCGTCGGCCGGGTCCGCACACAACCTTCACAGCAGCCTCTAGGAACGTTACCCGGCCGGAACTTACCCTTCCCGCGTCATGGACTACTGCCACCCGTGCCGACGGCACCTGAATGGCGCCCTCGCCTGCCCCGGGTGCGGTACGCCGGTCGAAGAGCTACGCGTGTACACGGACGCGGAGATGTACGCGGACGAGGGCGACGCGGGCTTCACCGGCGACGGTTTCGACGGCTCGGGTGCCGCCGGGGCGTCTCCCGCGGACGACGGCGAGGTACGGCCCGGGCGGGCGCAGAGCCGGCGCCGCGGGGCTTCCGCCGGCCCCGGTACCCGGGCGACCCGTCGCGATCGCAAGGCCGCGGCACATCGCAGGCGCCGGCGGCGGGTGCTGTTCGCCGGAGCGGGCCTGTTGCTGGCGGCGGGCGGGCTGAGCCTGGCGGAGCTGGGGATCGAGGCGCCCGGGTCGACACCGAGGACGGCCTCGGCCGGGGACGAGACGGCGGACGGAGGGGCCTCGGCGGCGCAGACCACGGATGCCTCGGGCGGGGCCGGAGGTACGGGCACGGGTGCGACCTCGGTGTCGGTGTCCGTCTCCACCTCCCCGTCGGCGTCGAAGTCCGCGACGAAGAAGGCGGACGACAAGAAGACCGCGTCGGAGAGCCCCACGGAGTCGGCGTCCGCGACGGGGCCTGCACAGCAGCCGGCACCGGCTCCCACGGCGACGGCCACGACCGCGCCGAGCACCCGCCGCCCGACACCGGCTCCGACGACGACGCGTCCGGCACCGGAACCGTCGCCGACGAAAACGTGCAATCGGTTCCTGTGGTGGTGCACATGACGGTCGGTGGGGTGGACCGTCCCGCCTCCTGGGCGTCCGTCAGCTGAGCCGGAAGTCAATAGGTACAGGGGGCCGGCCCCCGTCAGTCGGCCCCGGCGGCGGAGCCGTCCAGCATGCGGCGCAGCAGGTCCCGCAGGGACAGCCGTTCCTCGCGGGACAGCCCCGCCAGCGGCTCCCGCGCGAAGTCCAGCGAGTCGCGCAGCCCGCGGGCCACCCGCCGCCCCTCCTCCGTGGCCGCCGCCAGCTTCACCCGGCGGTCCGCCGGATCCGGGCGGCGCTCCACCAGGCCCCGGGCCTCCAGCCGGTCCACGATCCCGGTGACGTTCGACGGCTCGCACTTCAGCTTCTGGGCGAGCCGCCGCATCGGCAGCGGCTCCAGCGACAGCAGGCTCAGCAGCCGCGCCTGCGCCCCGGTCAGCGCGTGCTCTGCCGCCGCCTCCTCGTACTCCTCGTGGTAGCGGGCCACGACGCTGCCGATGAGCTCCACGACCTCCAGCGTCACGGGGTCGATACGGGATGTCTTCTGCGTGGCCATGCGGTCAAGACTACCGCTTTACTTGACAGGCTGAAATATTCAGGAGCATGGTTGTTTCAGGTACTGAAACATTCTGTGTCGCACGTGAGGAAAGGCGCCATGACCGACACCCCCACGCCCCCCGCCGTCAGCCGCGAATGGCACCTGCTCAGCCGCCCGGTCGGCTGGCCCAAGCCCGAGGACTTCGCCCTTGTGGAGGCCGAGGTACCGCAGCCCGGTGAGGGCCAGGTGCTGGTCCGCAACGAGTACCTCTCCGTGGACCCCTACATGCGTGGCAGGATGAGCGCCGCCAAGTCCTACGTCGCGCCCTTCGAGCTGAACCAGCCGATGCAGGGCGGCGCGGTCGGCGAGGTCGTCGCCTCGAACGTGGACGGCATCGCGCCCGGCGACCACGTCCTGCACTTCATGGGCTGGCGCGAGTACGGCCTCGTCGACGCCAAGCAGGCCGTCAAGGTCGACCCGGACGCCGCGCCGCTGTCCACCTACCTCGGCGTGCTGGGCATGACCGGGCTCACCGCCTACGCCGGCCTGCTGCGCACCGCCGCCTTCAAGGAGGGCGACTCCGTCTTCGTCTCCGGTGCCGCGGGCGCCGTCGGCAGCCAGGTCGGCCAGATCGCCAAGCTCAAGGGCGCCTCCCGGGTCATCGGTTCCGCGGGCTCCGACGAGAAGGTCAAGCTGCTGCTGGAGGAGTACGGCTTCGACGCCGCCTTCAACTACAAGAACGGCCCCGTGAGCGAGCAGCTCCGCGCCGCCGCCCCCGACGGGATCGATGTCTACTTCGACAACGTCGGCGGCGACCACCTGGAGGCCGCCATCGGCTCCCTCAACCGCGGCGGGCGCATCGCCGTCTGCGGCATGATCTCCGTCTACAACAACACCGAGCCCGCCCCCGGCCCGAGGAACCTCGCCCGGCTCATCCAGACCCGCGGCCGGATCGAGGGCTTCCTGGTCGGCGACCACTACGACCTGCAGCCGCAGTTCGTCCAGGAGGTCGGCGCCTGGGTCCGCTCCGGTGAGCTGAAGTACCGCGAGACCGTCGTCGAGGGCATCGAGAACAACCTGGAGGCGTTCTTCGGCGTCCTGCGCGGCGACAACGTCGGCAAGATGATCGTCAAGCTCTGACCGGCGGAACACCGCCCGCCGCACCGTGACGCCCGCCTGACCGCGGTCGTTGTGCACGGCGAAGGCCGCGCCCCTGGACGTGGGGCGCGGCCTTCATCGTGCCCTGCGCCCGGGGGAATCACCGCCTCCGGGAGACGTGGACGTGGCCCCGCGGTAACAGATGCCCGAACTCGGCGGCCCCGGCGGCCCCGAGCGGGCATGCTGAGGAGCGAGGAGGGCCGCCCATGTCCCCGATTCCGACGCTCCCCCGCTGGCACGACGTGGTGCGCCTGGCGCGCGGCACCACCGACGTCGCAGGCCAGCTCCTGGACACGGCAGGCAACATCACCAGGATCGCCGTCAACACCCTCGATCCGCGCGACGGTTCGGGCGCCGAGACGCTGCGCATGCTGCGGCGGACGACGGAGGAGCTGGCGGACGCGAGCGGGTCACCGCAGGCGCAGGCGGCGTTCCACCGGATCGTCGACACCCTGGCCCGGCTGGGCGCCACCGGCGCGCCGCTGGCCGTGCACCCGGTGAGCGAACCGGCGCAGGCCCTGCTGACAGCTCTCGGCGAGGGCCTGCTGCCGGTGCTCGACGCCGTCGAACCGGCGTTGGAGGAGATCGCGGCGGTCGTCGGGGAACTGATGGAGGCCGGCGCCCCGCTGCTGCCCGCGGCGGCCGGCCTCGCGGCGGGCACGCTTCTCGCGCTGACCCCGCTGGTCCGCGCGGCGGCGGAGGTCCTGCGGGACTCCTCGCCCGAACTCACGCGGATGGCCGACGCGTTGACGGCCGCGCTGGCCCCCCTGCTGCCGCTCCAGGAGGACCTGACGGAACGGGCCGCGGCCACGGGGGCGACCCTGGTCCGGGCGGCCCTGCCTCCCCTGGCGGACCTCACGGAAGCGGCCGCCGCGACGACCAAGGCGGCCCGCCCGGCCCTGCTGGCGGGCGGGGAACTCCTCGTCACGGGCCTGGAACAGATCCAGCCGCTGCTCCTGGCGGCGGCTGCGCGTGCGGGCCGCGTCACCAGGGCGACGGCGGTACGGGTGTCGGCGGCGATGAACCCGGCGGCGGAGCGGGCGGTCGTGGTGACGGTGACAACGGCATGACAGACGACGGTGACAACGGCATGACAGACGACGGTGACAACGGCATGACAGACGACGGTGACAACGGCATGACAGACGACGGTGACACCGCCATGGCTGACGACAGTGTCACCGCCATGACCGACTGACAGTGTCACCGTCATGGCCGACGACGGTGACACCGCCATGACAATGGACGGGTTGTCCGCCGATAGGGTTTTCCCATGCATGATCTGGGCGCGGGACTCGGCTATCTCCTCAAGGGCCAACGCTGGGTGGCCCGCCACGGAAAACAGTACGGCTTCGGCATCCTGCCGGGGCTGATCACCCTCGTCCTGTACGCGGCGGCGCTCGTCGCACTCGCCCTGTGGGGCGACGACCTCGTCACCTGGGCCACCCCCTTCGCCGACGGCTGGCCGGACCCCTGGCTCGGGCTCTTCCGCGGTTTCCTCACCGTCGTGCTGTTCGCCCTCGCCCTCCTCCTCGCCGTCCTCACCTTCACCGCGGTCACCCTTCTCATAGGCCAGCCCTTCTACGAGAACCTGTCGGAGAAGGTCGACCGCGACGTCTCCCCGGACGGCACGGCGGCCGAGTCGGACCTGCCCCTCCACCGGGAGATGTGGATATCGGCCCGCGACAGCCTCCGCGTCCTCGTACGGGCCACACTCTGGGGCGTCCTGCTCTTCGCCCTCGGCTTCCTGCCGTTCGTCGGCCAGACCGTCGTCCCGGTCATCGGCTTCTTCGTCACCGGCTTCTTCCTCGCCGAGGAACTCACCGCCGTGGCGCTCCAGCGCCGGAGCGTCGAACTCCGCGACCGCCTCACCCTGTTGCGCTCCCGCAAGCTGCTTGTCTGGGGCTTCGGCACACCCCTCGGCCTCGCCTTCCTCGTCCCGTTCGTCGCCGTCTTCCTGATGCCGGGCGCGGTCGCGGGCGCCACGCTGCTGGCCCGGGACCTGCTGGGCGAGGAGAACGCCGAGGAGGCGGAGGAGGACTCCGAGGACGAGCGGATCAGCCACCTCCGCTGACGACGGTCCCCGGCACGTACGCCGCCGCCTCCCGGACCCGGAACGCCCCGGCCGCCGACCGGCCGGCTCCGCGGCGTCGAGGCGGCACCGGGGGAGACCGTCGAGGGCCGTCGCCGAGCTGCCGCGCCGCGCCGCGCCTTCGAGGTCCGGGACGGGCGCGCGCGGGCGCGGACGGTTGTGAAGGGTTCGTACGAAATCCAGGCCGGGCGCTCGATCGCCGACCATCGGGTCAGGACGACGATTAACGTCTGACACGGGACCGAGTCCCTCGACGAGCAGCCCCGGTCCGGGACCTGACGGCCGGACCGGGGCTCGTCGCTGTTCCGGGCCGAGCCGGTAGGGCCTCTGGTTTGGATCATGCCGGGCTGATCCGAACGCAAGACCCTAGCGCACCGAGAAGCCGTACACCGTCTCCGACCGGTACACCTCGCCCGGCCGCAGCCGCGTGCTCGGGAAGTCCGGGCGGTTCGGGGAGTCCGGGAAGTGCTGGGTCTCCAGGGCGATGCCGTCGCCGGGGGCGAACGGGGCGCCGAGATGGTCGGCCGTGTACAGCTGCAGGCCGGGCTCGGTCGTGGACACGGTGAGCAGGCGTCCGGACGCCGGGTCGTGCAGCTCGGCGACCTCCACCGGGGCGCGCGTCACACCCTTGTCGAGCACGAAGTTGTGGTCGTAGCCGGAGCCCACCTTCCGCGGCTCCCGGAAGTCGAAGCGGCTGCCCTCGACGGTCTCCAGCGCTCCCGTCGGGATCAGGTCCGCGTCCACCGGGGTGTACCGGGAGGCCGCGATGCTCAGCTCGTGGCCGCCCGCGTTCCCGGAACCGGCCAGGTTCCAGTACGAGTGGTTCGTCAGGTTCACCACGGTCGGCGCGTCCGTGACCGCCTCGTACACGGTCCGCAGCGCGCCGTCCGCGTCGAGGGTGTACGTCGCTGAGACCTCCAGCCGTCCCGGGAAGCCCTCCTCGCCGTGCGGGCTCACCCGGGAGAGCCGGACGCCGTGCTCGACCGGCTCCACGTCCCAGACCCGCTTGTCGAAGCCCCGCGACCCGCCGTGCAGCGAGTTGGGACCGTTGTTCGGCTCCAGCGCGTAGGTCCGGCCGTCGAGCGGGAAGCGGGCGCCCGCGATGCGGTTGGCGTACCGCCCGACCAGCGCCCCGAGGTACGGCTCCGGATGGCGCAGATAGCCGTCCAGATCCGGGAAGCCCAGCACCACGTCCGCCCGGCCGCCCTCCCGGTCCGGGACCTCGGCCGACTGCACGATCCCGCCGTACGACAGGACGCGCACCCGCACCCCGCCCCGCTCCAGCGTCCAGCGGTGGACCGCCGTGCCGTCGGAAAGTGTGCCGAAAAGTTCGCTCATGTGGGAAACCCTAGGTCACGGGATGCTCGGCGGTGACGGCACGGTAGGCGATCTCGGCGAGTCGTGCCTGACCGTTCCTGCTGGGATGGAACCAGTCCCAGGGGCTCAACTGCGCGGGTCCGAAGCGGTAGTCGAAGACCGCGTTGCCGTCGAAGCGGCACCGCCGGTCCTTCGCGCACACCTCCTTCAGGACCCGGTTGTACTCCTCCACCCGCGACTGCACCGTGGCCCGCCGCTGGGTGGACGCGGCGTCCAGCGCGTCCGCGTCGCCCAGCATCGAGGGGCAGATGCCCAGCTTCCACACCTGCTTGCCGAGCGCACTGGTGCGGCCCTCGGACCACAGCCGCATCAGGTTCGGCACGCTGGAGACGTACACCTGTGTCTTGGGCAGCGACCGGCGCAGGACGGCCATCGCGTCCTCGAACTGCTCGCGGAAGTCCTCGACCGGAGTCATCGCCGAGATGGAGGAGCGGCAGGCGTCGTTGGCCCCGACCATCACCGCCACCAGTTCCGGCCTGCGCTGCACCGCCTGCGCGACCTGCCCGGCCAGGTCGGCCATCCGGGCCCCGGTCACCGCGTAGTTCCAGCTGCGCTCCGCGGCCCCGGTCGCCCCGAGCAGCCGTACGGCCAGGCTGTCGACGCCGGTGTCGGTGCCCGTCGCCCACGACACCTGAGGACAGTCGGACAGCACGGTGCAGGCGTCGAAGCCGCGCGTGATGGAGTCGCCGACTGCGGCGATCGAGTCGGGGGAGCGGTTCCACACCGGCTTCGGGGACGGCCGCGACGACGGCACGGTGCCCCGCCCCCCGTTGCCACCCGAGGCGTCGCATCCGGCGAGCCCCAGGACGACCGCGGCCGCGACCGCGGCGACGGCCCTGAAGCGGTGGGTTCGCTTCCGCATCCCTGGTCCCCTCGTTCGGCAGCGCTTCGAACACGCTGGGTCAGGCCCGCGTCCCCTTGGGTGAAACCTCGGCATTCACGGGCAACGGGACCGACGGTACGTCACACTCCTCGGCCCGCCGCACGGTAGCCTCGCCCCGTGGCCGCCCTTGCCACGCCCGTTCCGTAAAGTTACAAGATGTCGCGGTCTGCCCGGAGGTTCAGGTGACGACACGTGGAGTCCTGTACGTGCACTCCGCGCCCCGCGCACTGTGCCCGCACGTCGAGTGGGCCGTCGCGGGCGTGCTGGGCACCCGCGTCAACCTCGACTGGATCCGGCAGCCCGCCGCCCCCGGCACCTGGAGATCGGAGTTCTCCTGGCAGGGCGAGGCCGGCACCGCCTCCAAGCTCGCCTCCGCGCTGCGCGGCTGGCAGCTGCTGCGCTTCGAGGTCACCGCGGAACCGTGCCCGACCGCCGAGGGCGAGCGCTACAGCTGCACCCCCGACCTGGGCATCTTCCACGCGGTCACCGGCATCCACGGCGACATCCTGATCCCCGAGGACCGGCTGCGCGCGGCCCTCATCCGCTCCCAGCGCGGCGAGAGCGACCTGGAGGCGGAACTGGCCCGGCTCCTGGGCAAGCCGTGGGACGACGAACTGGAGCCGTTCCGGTACGCGGGCGAGGGAGCGCCGGTGCGCTGGCTGCACCAGGTCGTCTGAAGACCTCCGCACACGACATGAGGGGCCCCCACCAAGCCGGTGGGGGCCCCTCATGCGCAGAGTCCCGGGCCCTGGCGGCGGGACGTCGCTCAGACCGTCCGGAACGCCAGCACCACGTTGTGGCCGCCGAACCCGAACGAGTCGTTCAGCGCGGCGATCCGGCCCTCGGCCCGCAGCTTCCGGGCCTCCCCACGGACGACGTCCGCGTTGGCCTCGGCCTCCGGGTCGATGTTCTGCACGTTGATCGTCGGCGGCGCCACCCGGTTGTACAGCGCGAGCACGGTCGCCACCGACTCCACGCCGCCCGCACCACCGAGAAGGTGACCGGTCATCGACTTGGTCGCGGAGACCGCGATGTGGTCCGCGTGGTCCCCGAACACCTTCCGCAGCGCCTTCAGTTCGGCGATGTCACCGGCCGGCGTCGAAGTGGCGTGCGCGTTGACGTGCACGATCTCCGCCGGGTCCAGGTCGCTGTTGTCCAGCAGGTTGTGCAGGGCGTGCGAGATGCCGCGGCCCTCGGGCTCGGGCTGCACGATGTCGTGGCTGTCGGCGGAGATGCCCTGGCCGACCGCCTCCGCGTAGACGCGGGCACCGCGCTTGGCGGCGTGCTCGGCGGACTCCAGGACCAGGACGCCCGCGCCCTCACCGAGGACGAAGCCGTCACGGTCGACGTCGTAGGGACGCGAGGCGCCCTGCGGGTCGTCGTTGTTCTTGGACATCGCCATCATGTTGCCGAACGCGGCGATGGGCAGCGGGTGGATCGCCGCCTCCGTACCGCCGGCGACGACCACGTCGGCGCGGCCGGTGCGGATCATCTCGATGGCGTAGCCGATGGCCTCCGCGCCCGAAGCGCAGGCGGAGACCGGGGTGTGCACACCGGCGCGGGCGCCCACGGCCAGACCCACGTTCGCGGACGGGCCGTTCGGCATCAGCATCGGCACGGTGTGCGGGGAGACACGGCGGACGCCCTTCTCCTTCAGCACGTCGTACTGATCGAGGAGGGTGGTCACACCACCGATGCCGGAGGCGATGACCGCGCCGAGCCGGTCGGGGTCGACGCTTGCGTCCTCGCCCGCCTTGGCGGTGAATCCGGCGTCCGCCCAGGCCTCCTTGGCCGCGATCAGCGCGAACTGCGCCGAACGGTCCAGACGGCGGGCCTGGGGCCGCGGGATGACCTCGGACGGCTCCACGGCGATCTGCGCGGCGATGCGGACAGCCTGCTCGGCGGCCCATTCCTGCTCCAGGGGTCCGACACCGGACTTGCCGGCGACCAGGCCCTCCCAGGTAGAGGCCGCGTCGCCACCCAGCGGTGTGGTTGCGCCGATACCGGTGACGACCACGGTGCGATTGGTCGAGCTCACGGGAATTCTTTCTCCAACGGATACGAGGATTCAGCGGCGCCACCGCCGGGTGGCGGGGCAACGGCCCGGCGACCGGACCACCGGCCCGGTGCCTGGCTGTCTGCCCAGGTGATCGGTCGATCAGGCCTGGTGCTTGAGGATGTACTCGGCGGCGTCACCGACCGTCTTGAGGTTCTTGACGTCGTCGTCGGGGATCTTGACGTCGAAGCGCTCCTCGGCGGCGACGACGACCTCGACCATGGACAGCGAGTCGACGTCCAGGTCGTCGGTGAAGGACTTGTCCAGCTGGACGTCCTCGGTGGGGATCCCGGCGATCTCGTTCACGATCTCGGCGAGACCGGCGACGATCTCTTCCTGAGTGGCGGCCATGTCAGGCGCTCCTTCGTAGATATCCATCAGGGTGTGGCGCCCGCCGCGTCAGCGGCAGGTTGTGCAGTTCCCGCACCGGACCGATGATCCGGCACGGAGTGCCTAGGGGAGGGTAACGACCGTGGCGGCGTAGACGAGACCCGCCCCGAAGCCGATGACGAGCGCGGTGTCGCCGCTCTTCGCCTCGCCGGTCGCCAGGAGCCGCTCCATCGCGAGCGGAATCGAGGCGGCCGAGGTGTTGCCGGTGGTGCGCACGTCGCGGGCGACCGTGACGTGCTCCGGCAGTTTCAGCGTCTTCACCATCGAGTCGATGATCCGCACGTTGGCCTGGTGCGGGATGAAGACATCCAGGTCGTTCGCGGTGATCCCGGCCGCGTCCAGCGCCTGCTGGGCGACCTTCGCCATCTCGAACACGGCCCAGCGGAACACCGCCTGGCCCTCCTGCGTGATCGCGGGGAACTTGACGTTGCCCTCGCTGTCCACCGGGAGCTTGGAGACGTCGCCGAGCCGGAACTCGTTCCACGGCACCGTCTGCTTGATCGTCTCGGACTTGTCGCCCTCGGAACCCCACACGGTCGGGCCGATGTGCGGCTCCTCGGAGGGACCCACGACGACCGCGCCGGCACCGTCGCCGAACAGGAAGGCGGTGGCCCGGTCCTCCAGGTCCGTCAGGTCCGACAGCCGCTCCACGCCGATGACGAGGACGTACTCCGCGGAGCCCTCGACGACCATGCCCTTGGCGAGCGTGAGGCCGTAGCCGAAGCCCGCGCAGCCCGCCGAGATGTCGAAGGCGGCGGCCTTGTTCGTGCCGAGCTTGTCGGCGATCTCGGTGGCGACGGCCGGGGTCTGGCTGAAGTGGGAGACGGTGGAGACGACGACCGCGCCGATCTGGTCGGCGGCGATCCCCGCGTCGGCGATCGCCTTGCCGGCCGCCTCGATCGACATCGCGGCGACGGTCTCCTCGTCGTTCGCCCAGTGCCGGGTCTCGATGCCGGAGCGGGAGCGGATCCACTCGTCGGAGGAGTCGATCTTCTCCAGGATCACCTCGTTCGGCACCACCCGGACCGGACGGTACCCGCCGACGCCGAGGATGCGCGCGTAGGGGGCGCCTTTGCGTGCCTTGATCTTCGACATGCTCTCGCTCTCCTGATCAGGCGCTGTACTCGGCGATGAGTTCGCGAGCCGCGTCGAGGTCGTCGGGGGTCTTCAGGGCGAGGGTCTTGACGCCCGGCAGCGCGCGCTTGGCGATGCCGGTGAGGGTGCCGCCGGGGCACACCTCGATCAGCGCGGTCGCGCCCAGCTTCTCGAAGGTCTCCATGCACAGGTCCCAGCGGACCGGGTTGGCGACCTGGCCCACCAGGCGCTTGAGCACCTCGGCACCGGTCTCCACGGTCTGGCCGTCCTTGTTGGAGACGTACGTGACCTGCGGGTCGGCCGGCGTCAAAGCCTCGGCCGCGTGCGCGAGGGCGTCGACCGCGGGGGCCATGTGGTGGGTGTGGAAGGCGCCTGCCACCTTCAGCGGAACGACCCGGCGCACACCCTCCGGCTTGTCCGCCTCCAGGGCGGCGAGCTGCTCCAGGGTGCCGGCGGCCACGATCTGCCCGGCGCCGTTCACGTTCGCCGGGGTCAGGCCGAGCTTGTCCAGGTGCGGGATCGTCGTCTCGGGGTCGCCGCCGAGCAGGGCCGACATGCCGGTGGGCGTGATCGCGGCGGCGTCCGCCATGGCCAGGCCCCGCTTGCGGACGAGGGTCAGCGCGGCGGTGTCGCCGAGGACGCCCGCGAAGGCCGCTGCGGTGATCTCGCCGACGCTGTGCCCGGCGACGGCTCCGGGCACCACGGCACCGAGTGCCGCGGCGGACAGCAGTCCGGCGGCCACCAGCAGGGGCTGGGCCACGGCGGTGTCCCGGATGGCGTCGGCGTCGGCCTGCGTGCCGTAGTGGACGAGGTCCAGTCCGATGGCCTCCGACCAGGCGCCGACGCGGTCGGCGGCGCCGGGGAGGTCGAGCCAGGAGGTCAGGAAGCCGGGCGTCTGGGCGCCCTGGCCGGGAGCGACGAGTACGAGCACTCTCACACTCTCTCTTGGGGACGGCCGGGGCCGCCCGTGGGGACAAGGACGAAGAACCGCAGGGGGTTTTGTGGGCCCCCGACAAAAGACTAGGTCTGAGGATCACCTTCGGCCAGACGCCCCAGGATCAGTGCGATCCGCAACGTGAACGCGGAGCGTACATCAGAGGGCGACCAACCGGTGACGTCAGTCACACGTCGGAGCCGGTAGCGGACGGTGTTCGGGTGAACGAAGAGCATGCGTGCGGCGCCCTCGAGACTGGACGCCTGCTCCAGATACACGCTGAGCGTCTCCAGGAGCGCGGAGCCCGCCTCCTCCAGCGGTCTGTAGATCTCCTCCACCAGTTGCTCGCGCGCACTCGGATCGCCTGCGATCGCGCGCTCCGGCAGCAGATCGTCCGCCAGGACCGGGCGCGGTGCGTCCTGCCAGGCCGAACACGCCTTCAGGCCCGCGGCGGCGGCCTGCGCGGACCGGGTCGCGGCGAGCAGATCGGGCACGATCGGCCCGGCGACGACCGGACCGGCGGCGAACGGCCCGATCAGCGACTTGGCGACGGCGAGCGGATTGTCACTGCCGCCGGCGATGACCACGAGCCGGTCTCCGAGCACCCCGGTGAGCACCTGCAGCTTGGCGTGCCGGGCAGCCCGTCGAATGGCCTCCACCGTCAACTCGCTGTCACCGTCGGGCGCAGTACCCAGCACCACGCACACATGTTCAGGCGAGTTCCAGCCAAGTGCGGCGGCCCGGCTGACGGCCCCCTCGTCGGCCTCCCCGCTCAGCACCGCGTTGACGACCAGCGACTCCAGGCGCGCGTCCCAGGCGCCGCGGGCCTCGGCGGCCTGGGCGTAGACCTGCGCGGTGGCGAAGGCGATCTCCCGCGCGTACACGAGGAGCGCCTCGCGCAGCACGGACTCGTCACCGGGAGCGGCCACCTCGTCGATGGCGGACTCCATGACCTCGATGGTGGTCCGCACCATCTCCACGGTCTGCCGCAAGGTGATCGCCCTGGTCAGCTCGCGCGGCGCGGTCCCGAACACATCGGTGGAGATGGCCTGCGGGGCATCCGGGTGCCGGAACCACTCGGTGAACGCGGCGATGCCCGCCTGAGCCACCAGCCCGATCCAGGAACGGTTCTCCGGAGGCATCGCCCGGTACCACGGCAGCGTCTCGTCCATGCGCGCGATGGCCTGCGCGGCGAGGCTTCCGGACGATTTCTCCAGCCGCTTCAGGGTCGCGGCGTGCGGATGGATGGAATGCGCTGCGGGCTCGGTGAGGCGGGCTTCGGGTTCGGGCACGGGGACAAGACTGCCTTATCGGGACGGGACCGTGTGGCGGGGGTCCCTGAGCGCGGTAGGTGCGGGGCTACGGTGGGGGCTGTGATGGACGTACGGCGCGCCGGCGAGCGCTACCGCGGAGGGGACCCTGCCGCCGGGATCGAGTCCCTGCACGCCTTCAGCTTCGGCCCGCACTACGACCCGGACAACCTTCGCTTCGGCGCGGTGATCGCCTGCAACGAGGAGCGGCTCGCACCGGGCGCCGGCTTCGACGAGCACCCGCACAGCCACACGGAGATCGTCACATGGGTGGTGGAGGGCGAGCTGACCCACCGCGACTCCACGGGCCACACCTCGGTGATCCGCCCCGGCGACGTCCAGCGCCTGAGCGCGGGGGCGGGCGTCCGCCACGTGGAGCGCAACGACGGGGAGGCTCCGCTGGTCTTCGTCCAGATGTGGCTGGCCCCCCGTGAACCGGGCGGCGACCCGGTCTACGAGGTGGTCCACGGAATCGCCGACTCGACCCCGTACGCGGTCCCGGAGGCGGGCGCGATGCTGCATGTACGGCGCCTGAACGCGGGGGAGCGGACGGCGGTCCCGGATGCGGCGCACCTGTACGTGCACGTGGTGCGCGGCGAAGTGCTGCTGGACGGGGAGGAGTTGGGTCCGGGGGACGCGGCGCGGATCGCGGACGTCAAGGACCTGGAGGCGGTGGCGGTGACGGGGGCGGAACTGCTGGTGTGGGAAATGACTCCCTGGTAGTGCGATGCCTCCGCATGCACTTGGGGATTCGCGACCGAGCGCCGCGCCCGAGCGGTCAGCCCCGCACCTCCGCCAGCACCGCGTCCGTGAACGGCGTCCACGCCTCGATCGCCCACGGGCCGAAGGCGCGGTCCGTCAGCGCCACGCACGCCACCCCCGCGTCCGGATCGACCCACAGGAACGTGCCCGACTGCCCGAAGTGCCCGAACGTTCGCGGCGAGGACGAAGAACCGGTCCAGTGCGGCGACTTCGAGTCGCGGATCTCGAACCCGAGCCCCCAGTCGTTCGGGTTCTGGTGCCCGTACCCGGGCAGCACCCCCTTCGTCCCGGGGTACTGCACCGTCATCGCCTCCGCCACCGTGCGCACATCGAGCAGTCGCGGCGCCTGCACCTCCGCAGCGAACCGCGCCAGGTCCGCCACCGTGGAGACGCCGTCCTTCGCCGGTGAGCCGTCGAGTGTCGTGGACGTCATGCCGAGCGGTTCAAGGACCGCCTGCCGGGCGTACTCGGCGAACGGGATGTCCGTCGCCTTCGCCACATGGTCGCCCAGCACCTCGAACCCGGCGTTCGAGTACAGCCGCCGCTCTCCGGGCGCCGATGTCACCCGGTGCTCGTCGAACGCCAGCCCGGACGTGTGCGCGAGCAGATGGCGCACCGTCGCCCCGGACGGCCCGGCGGGCTCGTCCAGCTCGATCGCCCCCTCCTCGTACGCGACGAGCACCGCGTACGCGGCCAGCGGCTTGGTCACCGAGGCCAGCGGGAAGCGGTGGTCGACCGGACCGTGTGTACCGAGGACGGTGCCGTCCGCGCGGACGACCGCCACGGCGGCGGTGGGGACGGGCCAGTCGGCGATCAGGGCCAGGCTCTGCAGGGACATGCCCCCGAGCCTATGCGGCTCACAGCTGCAACCGCATCGAGGGGTCCGGCTTGCGCACGAAGCCCAGCGACGCGTACAGCGGCTCCGCCTCGGCCGACGCGTTCAGGTCGACCTGAGGGACGCCCTGCTCCCGGAACCAGCCCAGCAGCTCCTCCATGCAGGCGCGGGCATAGCCCCGGCGGCGCACGTCCGGATCGGTGGCCACGCTGAAGACGTGTCCGACCCGCCCGTGCGGATTGCCGGCCCGCCCGATCCGGTACTCGATCGTCCCGGCCACCAGCGCCGCCAGCGCCCCCGGCCGCTCCGGATGGTCCACGACGAACGCCACGAAGGCGCCGTCCGGATCGGCGAGCCGGCCGCGCAGGCTCGGCAGGGACTGCTCGTGCCACTTTGTGGAGGAGACCGAGGAGTCGGACGAGAAGACCGAATCGATCATCACCTGGCGCAGGCGCAGCACTTCGTCGGCGTCCTCGGGCACGGCCCGGCGTACGAGACTCATGACCCGTACGCTAGCCACAGCCCGTAGTCGGGGTCTCGCCATTTTCATTACGTTCCGCTTGCTTGGAGTGCACTCGAAGGCCCTAGCGTGGAGGCCATGACGGTGATCGAGACCTTGGCCGAGGCGGCCGAAAACGGGACCGACATCTGCGGCGTACCGCCCGGGCGGCACCCTCGCCCCGACGGGCAGGACAGTTACACGATCAGCGAGGTCGTCGCCTTCACCGGTCTGACGGCGCACACCCTGCGCTGGTACGAGCGGATCGGGCTGATGCCCCATGTGGACCGCTCGCACACCGGCCAGCGCCGCTACTGCAACGCCGACCTGGACTGGCTCGACCTCGTCGGCAAGCTCCGGCTCACCGGCATGCCCGTGGCCGACATGGTGCGCTACGCGGAACTCGTGCGCGCCGGAGACCACACCTACGGCGAGCGGTACGAACTCCTGGAGGCGACCCGACGGGACGTGCTCGCCCGGATCGCGGAGCTCCAGGACACGCTCGCGGTGCTCAACCGGAAGATCGATTTCTACGCGGACGCCGGGCGCGCCCTGGCGTCGGAGAGGCCCCGATGACGGACAGCAGGATCTCGCAGGTGCGGCTCGGCGACGACGGCCCCGAGGTGGGTGTGCAGGGACTCGGCTGCATGGGCATGAGTTTCGCGTACGGCCCCGCGGACGCCGAGGAGTCGCGCGCCGCCCTGGAGCGGGCGCTGGAGCTCGGCGTCACCCTGTACGACACGGCGGACATGTACGGCGCGGGGGAGAACGAGAAGTTCCTGTCGCCGTTCTTCAAGGCCCACCGGGAGGAGGTGGTCATCGCCACCAAGTTCGCGATCTCCACCTCGCCCGACGACCCGCTCAAGCGGATCGTCCGCAACGACCCGCCCTACATCCGCCAGTGCGTCGAGGCGAGCCTGAAGCGCCTGGACGTCGACGTGATCGACCTCTACTACATGCACCGCCGGGACGTGAACGTGCCGATCGAGGAGACCGTCGGCACCATGGCGGAGCTGGTGCGCGAGGGCAAGGTCAAGCACCTCGGGCTGAGCGAGGTCACTGCCGACGAACTCCGGGCGGCCCGGGCCGTCCACCCGATCGCCGCGGTGCAGTCGGAGTGGTCGCTGTTCAGCCGGGACATCGAGGCACACGTGGTACCGGCCGCCAAGGAGCTGGGCGTGGCCCTGGTGCCGTACTCGCCGCTCGGCCGCGGCTTCCTCACGGGTTCCTTCTCGAACGCGGAGACGGACCTCACGGACCAGGACTTCCGCCGTACGATGCCCCGCTTCACGGGCGAGAACGCCGCCGCCAACGGGGCGCTGCTCGAACCGATCCGGTCGGTGGCCAAGGCCCACGGCGCCTCGGCGGCGCAGATCGCGCTGGCCTGGGTGCAGCAGCAGGCCGCGGTGCACGGCCTCGCGGTGGTCCCCATCCCGGGCACGACCAAGCGCTCACGGGTGGAGGAGAACCTGACGGCGACGCGGATCGTCCTGACGGACGAGGAGCTGTCCCTGCTTGAGCCGATCGCGTCCAAGGTGGCAGGCGACCGCTACCCGGACATGAGCTTCACGTCGGTGGGGCGGGAGTAGGCGCTCACCGAACCCGGCAGACGTTCAGAGTTCCGCCAGCAACTCCGCCTTCTTCACGGAGAACTCCTCGTCCGTGACGAGCCCCGCCTCATGCAGCTCTCCGAGGTGGCGAATCCGCTCGGCGATGTCCGCCGGGTCCCTACGAGCGGCGGGCACCGCGACCGGGGCGGTGCCCGCAGCCCGCGCAGCGGCCAGCACGGCCGCGGCGAACGGCAACGACTCGTGCACCGGGCCGTAGCCGAGCCCGAACACCACAGCCGCCGGGTCCTGGTCCGGCTGAGCCGGCGGCAGGCCGTCCGCATCTCGGCGCAGCAACCGCAGGTAGCCGTCGAAAGCCTCGGGCGACCGCCACTCCACCCCGCTGAGGCCGGTGACCGGGAAACTCTGGTCGCCGGCCTTCCACTTGGCCGAGGACGCGCCCGTCCAGAACCAGCGGAAGGACACCGCCCTGCCGTCGAAGGACGCCTTCCCGTCGTATGCCTTGAACTGCAGCGGCGCCTCGGGCGGCGCGACCAGGAACCGCTCGGCCGGGGTGCCGTCCGCCCCGATGCGGGCACGCAGCTCGTCCGCGTAGGACCGGGCGAGGCTCTCGCGGTCGGCGGGCAGGACCAGCCGGTAGGGGTCGGAGGTCTCCTTGAGCTGTCCGTCCGCCGCCTCCATCAGCGGGTCGGCGCCGGGTCTCGGCACCGCGTGCAGGACCAAGGTCCCGCGCCTGCCCGGGCTCAGTGTGACCCCCGCGATCGCCTCCAGGGGGATACGGCGCTGCCCGAGCGCCTGGAACAGCTTCGGTGTGCGGATCCCCCGTTCGAAGCGGATGAGCACGGAGTCGGACTCGAACTCCCAGACGGCATGAAATCCGGCCAGTACGTCACCCATGCGGCTCATCGTATGCGGCACGCGCTCCTCCGTCGCTCCCCGAGCAGACCGCACTTCCTGGTCTTCTACGCGCGTCCGACCGGCGCGGTGCCGGGCAGATCCGCCCGGCACGCGTCATCGTCGTGTGCGCAGTGCACCGCGTCGTACGCACCGACGCCGATCTCGGCGAAGTTGCGCAGGCTCTCGGTGCCCGGCGCGAAGTAGCCGGCGTGCCCCTCCGCCCCCTGTGCGGACAGCACCCTCGCGCCGAAGCCGCGGGAGACCGGGTCGGCGCCGTGGCCGAGGCCCCCGACCTCCAGGTAGGGCACGTCCCGGATCCAGTCGTCGGCGTCCCGCATGGCCCACACCCGGGCCGTGGTGTGCAGCCCGGTGGCCGACTCGGTGCGCATGCCGGGGCTGCCCGCCACCGTTATGTCGGACACCCGTGCGGGCAGCGTGCGCGCGGCGATCCCGCACAGCACCGAGCCGTAGCTGTGGCAGTACAGCTGGACGGAAGAGCGGCCGGGCAGGGCGCGCAGCAGGGCGTTCAGCCGGACGGCGCCCACCTCGGCGCGCATCGCGGTCGCGGCCTCCATGCCGAGGCCGCCGGGCGAGGTGTAGTCGGCCCAGGCGATCACGGCCGTACGGGTCCCGGGGCGCGCCGCACGCTCCGCCGCGTACAGCGACTGGGCCATGCCGACCGGGGCAGAGTACTGGCGGACGGTGCGCTGGAAGGTGAGCAGGTCGGTGTCGACGCCGGGCACGACGACCGAGACCCGCTGGGCGGAGTCCAGGTCGCCGAAGACCTCCGCGACGCGGCCCGAACCCTCCGGGTCGAAGGCGAGGATCTGCCGGCCCCTCTGCATCAGCGCCTCGAAGCGGTGCATGAGGCGGCCCGCCTCCTGCTGGCCCACCGACGACAGCCGGTCGTCGTGCATCCGGGCGCGCTCGACCCTCCGCTGCTGGTCGAGGGCGATGCGGTTGGCCTCGTAGCGCAGGCCCACCGGCGCCCCGTTCATGTTGCCGACCGCGAGCGGGTAACGGTGGGCGAGCCGGGAGCGCTGGTGGGCGCCGATCGAGGAGAAGAAGCGGGCGAGGTGGGCCGGGGAGTCACCGGGGTCCGGCAGGTGGTGACCGGCGATCGTGCCGTGCTCCCACGCGGAACGCGACGCCTCGAGGGGCGTCGCGCCACGGTGGCTGCGCACGGCGGTCCAGCCGGTCGTCGCGAGCATCACGAAGACCACGGCCAGCGCGAGCAGTGCGCGCCAGACGTTGAGTTGCGGGGAGGTGTCGAAGGAAGTCACTGGGAGGACACACTAGGAGAACGGGAGGGTCTCGCGTTAACCGAGTGACGCGTCTCACGTTTCTCATATGCCAATTAGGGCAAACCGGGTAGCCCTTGCGTTCGATCGTCACGCTAAGTCGATGAGGTGCACATCACTTGGCACACGCTGTCACGGAGGGGTCACCCGACCGGCCGCTGCTGCCGCAGGATGCGCCGGGAATTCACTTGACGCCCACGGGGCCGACACGCAATCAGTTCCAGCGGTCTGCGTACGTCCTCACTCCGTGCGCCACTTGTCCGCCAACGCCGGGCGGAGGGCGTCGAGATACGCGGCCGTCAGCTCGCGGATCGCGTCCACGCTGGTGTCGCCGCCCGCGCACCACAGGCGTTCCGTGACCCGGATCACCCCGCCGAACACGGCCACCGCGACACGCGGCCGCGGGTCCGTGTCCACGTCGAGCCCCTCCCGCCCGGCGATGATCCGGGCGATCTCCTCCTCCAGCTCCGCCGAGCGGCGCAGATGGGTGGCGAACAGGGAGGGTGTCGACTCGATCAACCGGTAGGTGCGCATGTGGAGTTCCACCGGGACGATCCGCTCGATGGCCTCGCCGATGCCGTCCCAGCCCTCCAGCACCGCCTGCCGCAGCGCCTCCAACGGGGCCTCGTCGAGGGGCCGTCCGCGCAGAAGGTCGACGAAGTGCTCCTCCGCGACGGACTGGGCGAAGAAGACGACGTCCTCCTTGCCGGCGAAGTACCGGAAGAAGGTGCGCTGCGAGACGTCCACGGCCTCGGCGATGTCGTCGACGGTCGTCTCCTCGTACCCCCGGGTGGTGAACAGCTCCAGGGCGGCACGCAACAGCGCGTCCCGGGTGCGCTGCTTCTTGCGCTCTCGCAGACCCGGCCGCGGCGCCGTTTCCATCGGTCCTCATTCCGTTCATCTGTCCCGTTCACACTATCCGGGAGCGGCGTGACAGTTACCGACTTGTGAACTGGTTTGTCAATTGTCAGTGGCTGTCACTAGCCTCGAACACATGACTAGTCAGACCATCGATACGACAGGGCCGGGGGACAAGGCGCAGGCGGCCCCGTCGGACCCCGCGCCGGGCAGGGGGCTGCGCGGGCACCCGTGGTTCACCCTGATCACCGTTGCCGTGGGCGTCATGATGGTGGCCCTGGACGGCACCATCGTGGCCATCGCCAACCCGGCCATCCAGAAGGACCTGGGCGCCAGCTTCGCCGATGTCCAGTGGATCACCAACGGCTACTTCCTCGCGCTCGCGGTCTCGCTGATCACGGCGGGCAAGCTCGGCGACCGCTTCGGTCACCGGCAGACCTTCCTCATCGGCGTGACCGGCTTCGCCGCCGCGTCGGGCGCCATCGGCCTGTCGCACAGCATCGCCGCGGTCGTCACCTTCCGCGTCTTCCAGGGCCTGTTCGGCGCGCTGCTGATGCCGGCCGCGCTCGGCCTGCTGCGGGCCACGTTCCCGGCCGAGAAGCTGAACATGGCGATCGGCATCTGGGGCATGGTCATCGGCGCCTCCACCGCGGGCGGCCCGATCCTCGGCGGCGTCCTCGTCGAGCACGTCAACTGGCAGTCGGTGTTCTTCATCAACGTTCCGGTCGGCGCCCTCGCCCTGGTACTGGGCCTGCTGATCCTGACCGACCACCGCGCCGAGAACGCGCCGCGCTCCTTCGACGTCCTCGGCATCGCGCTGCTGTCCGGCGCCATGTTCTGCCTGGTCTGGGCACTGATCAAGGCCCCGGCATGGGGCTGGGGCGACGGGAAGACCTGGCTGTTCATCGGAGCGTCCGCGCTGGGCTTCGCCCTCTTCTCCGTCTGGGAGACGAGGGTGAAGGAGCCGCTGATCCCGCTGTCGCTGTTCCGTTCGGTGCCGCTGTCCGCCGGTGTCGTGCTGATGGTCCTGATGGCGATCGCCTTCATGGGCGGCCTGTTCTTCGTCACCTTCTACCTGCAGAACGTGCACGGGATGAGCCCGATCGGCGCCGGTCTGCACCTCCTGCCGCTCACCGGCATGATGATCGTGGGCTCACCGCTCGCGGGGGCGCTGATCACCAAGCTGGGCCCGCGCATCCCGCTCGCCGGCGGCATGCTCGCCACCGCCGTCGCCATGTACGGCATGTCCACGCTCAAGGCGGGCACGGGGAGCGCCACCATGTCGCTGTGGTTCGCCCTCCTGGGCCTCGGCCTGGCCCCCGTGATGGTCGGCGCCACCGAGGTCATCGTGGGCAACGCGCCCATGGAGCTGTCCGGCGTGGCCGGCGGTCTCCAGCAGGCCGCCATGCAGATCGGCGGCAGCCTGGGTACCGCGGTGCTGGGCGCCGTGATGGCCTCCAAGGTGGACCACGACCTGCCCGGCAACTGGAAGGACGCGGGGCTCCCGCCGCTGAGCCAGGCCCAGCTGGACCAGGCCTCCGAGGCGGTTCAGGTCGGCGTCGCCCCGGTGCCGAAGGGCACGCCGGAGGCGTTCGCCGCGAAGATCACCTCCGTCGCGCACGACACGTTCATCTCCGGGATGAGCCTCGCCTCCCTCGTCGCGGCCGGGGTCGCGGCCGTGGCCGTGCTGGTCGCGCTGCTCACCAGGCGCGGGGAGAACGCGGAGGCGGGAGCGGGTGCCGCGCACATCTGACGCCGACAGAGGACAAGTTCGCTCATCAGGGTGAAGGCGTTCAAGATCCCTCCCGCCGGGCGTGCGCCGCGGGTCACAGTGGGTCACGTCCTGCGGTGCGCTGCTGGAGGGGGGCAGCGCATCGGCAGGACTGAAACGCGAAACGGGGGTACCCGCACATCAGCCCGAACCGACGGCTGAGTCAGGGAGTTGATGATGGCGGGCTTCGGACACGGCACGCGCAGGTACCCCCGCTCACGGAGCCGGATGTGGTCCCGGAGCGGGCCGGACAGCGCGACGCTGGGGATCGTGGGAGTCATCTGTGCGATCGCGGGCTTCTTCGCCCTCGGCATCATCCTTGGCCCGGTCGCGGTCATCTGCGGCTGGCTGGCCATGGGCCGCACCTGGACGGGAAGCCGTTCGGTGCCGGCCCTGGTGGCCGTGGTCCTGGGAGCGATCGACACGCTCCTGGCGATCGTGTGGCTGGCGGGCGGGACACCGTGGCTCTCCTGAGCCCGGCTGTAGCCGGGCGGTGCTGGGTTTCGCACACCGGCGGCTAACCTCGCTGTCCCTCCCGCTCCCGCACCAGCGAAGCGACCTCGGCGCGAAGCGCCCGCACCTCCTCCGTCAGCGCCTCGATCGCCGCGGTCTGCCGCCGCTCCTCCACGTCGTCCTTCTCGAACCGCGCGATGAACCACGCGGCGATGTTGGCGGTCACCACACCCAGCAGGGCTATCCCCGACAGCATCAGCCCGACCGCGATCATCCGCCCCAGCCCGGTGGTCGGCGCATGATCCCCGTACCCCACGGTCGTCATCGTCGTGAACGACCACCACACCGCGTCGCCCAGCGTCCTGATGTTCCCGCGCGGCGACTCCCGTTCCACCGACAGCACGGCCAGCGACCCGAACATCAGCAGCCCGATCACGGCTCCGCCGACATACGTCGTCAGCCGGATCTGCGAGGCCATCCGTGCCCGTCGCCCCACGAGTATCAGCGTGGCCACCATCCGCAGCAGCCTGAGCGGCTGCAGCATCGGCAGGATCACCGCGCACAGGTCCAGCCAGTGCGTCCGTACGAACTCACTCCGCTGCCCGGACAGCGCCAGCCGCACCAGGTAGTCGGCGGCGAACGCCGCCCACACCACCCACTCCACCACCGCGCACGCGCTCGCCAGAGCCCCGCTCGCCCCGCTTTCCACGATCGGCACGGCGTACGCGACGCCGAACAGGACCGCCAGCGCCAGCAGGGGGCGCTGGGTGTGGTACTCCCAACGGCCCTGCGCCGACTGCTCGTTCATGCCCGCATCGTAAAGAACGTAAAGAGATATGACGACGAAGGGCGGCGGGAGCCGGGCCCCGCCGCCCTTGGAGCGCTAGCGCTCAGGCCGAGCGCAGCGCGACGTCACGCGTCGCCGCCCGCCGCGCCCGGGTCCGCCGCCGTCACATCCAGCAGCTGGTACCGGTCGATCGCCTGCTTCAGCACCGAGCGGTCGACCTTCCCCTCCTTCGCCAGCTCCGCGAGCACCGCCACCACGACGGACTGCGCGTCGATGTGGAAGAAGCGGCGCGCCGCACCGCGCGTGTCGGCGAAGCCGAAGCCGTCCGCGCCCAGCGACTGGTACGTCCCCGGCACCCAGCGCGCGATCTGGTCCGGCACGGACCGCATCCAGTCGGACACCGCCACGAACGGCCCCTCCGCACCGCTGAGCTTCCGCGTCACGTACGGGACGCGCTGCTCCTCCTCCGGGTGCAGCAGGTTGTGCTCCTCGCACGCCACGGCCTCGCGCCGCAGCTCGTTCCAGGAGGTCGCCGACCAGACGTCGGCCTTCACGTTCCACTCCTCGGCGAGGATCTTCTGCGCCTCGAGCGCCCAGGGCAGGGCGACACCGGAGGCCATGATCTGCGCCGGGACGGAGCCCGCCGTGCCCTCGCTGAAGCGGTAGACGCCCTTGAGGATGCCCTCGACGTCCACGTTCGCCGGCTCGGCCGGGTGCTGGATCGGCTCGTTGTAGACGGTGAGGTAGTAGAAGACGTCCTCGCCGTGCGGGTGCTCGGGCGAGGAGCCGTACATCCGGCGCAGACCGTCCTGCACGATGTACGCGATCTCGAAGGCGAACGCCGGGTCGTACGCCACGCACGCCGGGTTCGTCGAGGCGAGCAGCTGCGAGTGGCCGTCCGCGTGCTGCAGACCCTCGCCGGTCAGCGTCGTACGGCCGGCGGTCGCGCCGAGCACGAAACCGCGCGCCAGCTGGTCGGCCATCTGCCAGAACTGGTCGCCCGTGCGCTGGAAACCGAACATCGAGTAGAAGACGTACACCGGGATGAGCGGCTCGCCGTGCGTGGCGTACGCCGAGCCCGCAGCGATCAGCGACGCCGTGCAGCCCGCCTCGGAGATGCCGTCGTGCAGCATCTGCCCGGTCGGCGACTCCTTGTACGCGAGCAGCAGGTCCCGGTCCACGGCCTCGTACTGCTGGCCGAGCGGGTTGTAGATCTTCGCGCTCGGGAAGAACGAGTCCATGCCGAAGGTGCGGTACTCGTCGGGCGCGATCAGCACGAACCGCCTGCCGAGCTCCTTGTCCCGCATGAGGTCCTTCAGCAGGCGTACGAACGCCATGGTCGTGGCGATCGACTGCTGACCGGAGCCCTTCTTCACGGTCGCGTACGTCTTGTCGTCCGGCAGCGCCAGCGGCTTGGACCGCACGACCCGCGTCGGGACGTACCCGCCGAGCGACTTGCGCCGGTCGTGCATGTACTGGATCTCCTCCGAGTCCCGGCCCGGGTGGTAGTACGGCGGCGGGCCGGACTCCAGCTCCTTGTCGGAGATCGGCAGGTGCAGACGGTCCCGGAAGTGCTTGAGGTCGGTGACCGTCAGCTTCTTCATCTGGTGGGTGGCGTTGCGGCCCTCGAAGTTCGGACCCAGCGTCCAGCCCTTGATCGTCTTGGCCAGGATCACCGTCGGCTGGCCCTTGTGGGCCTTGGCCGCGGAGAAGGCGGCGTAGATCTTGCGGTGGTCGTGACCGCCACGGCCCAGGTGCAGGATCTGGTCGTCGGTCATGTTCTCGACCATCGCACGCAGCCGCACGTCGTCGCCGAAGAAGTGCTCGCGGATGTACGCGCCGGACTCGGTTGCGTACGTCTGGAACTGGCCGTCCGGCGTGGTGTTCATCCTGTTGACCAGCACGCCGTCCCGGTCCTGGGCCAGCAGCGGGTCCCAGGTGCGGTCCCAGATGAGCTTGATCACGTTCCAGCCGGCGCCCCGGAAGACCGACTCGAGCTCCTGGATGATCTTGCCGTTGCCGCGCACCGGTCCGTCCAGGCGCTGCAGGTTGCAGTTGACGACGAAGGTCAGGTTGTCCAGGCCCTCGCGGGCGGCGATCGACAGCTGTCCGAGCGACTCGGGCTCGTCCATCTCGCCGTCACCCAGGAAAGCCCACACGTGCGACTTGGAGGTGTCGGCGATGCCGCGCGCCTCCATGTAGCGGTTCATCCGCGCCTGGTAGATCGCGCCGATCGGGCCGAGGCCCATGGAGACCGTCGGGAACTCCCAGAAGTCCGGCATCGAGCGCGGGTGCGGGTAGCTGGAGAGGCCGTACGGCGCCTTGGACTTCTCCTGGCGGAACCCGTCCAGGTGCTGCTCGGTGAGCCGGTCCAGGAGGTACGCGCGGGCGTAGATGCCCGGCGAGGCGTGCCCCTGGAAGAAGACCTGGTCGCCGCCGTCGCCCTCGTCCTTGCCGCGGAAGAAGTGGTTGAAGCCCACGTCGTACAGCGAGGCGGAGGAGGCGAAGGTGGCGATGTGGCCGCCGACGCCGATACCGGGGCGCTGGGCGCGGGAGACCATGACGGCGGCGTTCCACCGGGTGGCGTTGAGGATCTTGCGTTCGATCTCCTCGTTGCCGGGGAAGAACGGTTCGCTCTTGGTGGGGATGGTGTTGACATAGTCCGTGCTGCGCATCTCGGGCACGGCCACGCGTCGCTCACGGGCCCGCTCGATCAGACGGAGCATCAGGTAGCGGGCCCGCTCCCGGCCGCGCTCGTCCACGGCGGCGTCGAGGGAGTCGAGCCACTCCTGGGTCTCTTCGGGGTCGAAGTCAGGAACCTGACTCGGAAGGCCGCCAATGATGATCGGATTGCGATCGGATCCGGAAGCCACGCTGTTCCTTACCTGTCAGAGGGCCACTTTTTCCTGTGCCTGCACCGGTCCCCATCGTGTACCTCGGGGGAGCGAAACGTCATCTCTACCGCGAGGTAACCACAGCGGCGGACCGGATGTTCAAGGGCGGGCCCGATCAAAACGCAACGATACGCCCAGGCCGTGACGCGCCCCGCAAAGTCATTCGGGACTCGTACCCGCGGATGATTCCGGAATGCGCAAACCGGGCAGAACGGTGTGGTGTAGGTCACCTCGCGGCGCGATACCGTGCCTGGAGTTGCGGCGACACGGCCAGGATCGTCACCGTTTCGGCGGTCTGAACCGCCGGGTACTTGCGCGATCCGTCCCGCCCGTGTGGACTACGGCCATTGCTTCGCGTACGCGCGTGGCTGAGATACTCACCAAGACATGATCAGGAGGCAACCCGTGAGCGCGACCGCGGACCACGCGGAGGAGCGGACGAACCCTGCCGTCAGGCTGGGGTTCCAGCCCGAGCAGGTGGTCCAGGAGATCGGCTACGACGACGATGTCGACCAGGAGCTTCGCGAGGCCATCGAGGAAGTTGTCGGCAGCGAGCTCGTGGACGAGGACTACGACGACGTTGCCGATGCCGTGGTGCTGTGGTTCCGCGACGAGGACGGCGACCTGACGGATGCGCTGGTGGACGCCACCACGTACGTCGAAGAAGGCGGCTCGATCCTGCTCCTCACGCCGAAGACCGGCCGAACGGGCTATGTGGAGCCCAGCGACATCTCGGAGGCCGCGACGACGGCGGGTCTGTCGGCGTCCAAGAGTGTCAGTGTGGGCAAGGACTGGAGCGGTTCGCGTCTGGTGACGCCGAAGGCCGCGAAGTCCAAGCGGTGACGCTCCGCCGGGGAGGGCCGCAGGCCGGGTGGCCGTTCGCTGAGCAGTGCCGTCGGCCGGGGTGACCCTCCTGGGGGCTGCGCCCCCAGGCCTCCCATCGGCCTGACGGCCTCGTCCTCGAACTCCCCCGAGCTCTTCGAGCAGGGGAACCCCAGGACGGGCTGATTGCTGCCGGGCCGGGCTCAGCTCGGCCCGGCCTCTCGCACCGTGTGCTCCGGTCGCTGCGTAGGGTGGTCCTGCCCCCAACCGTCCCATCGAAAGGGAAGCAGGACCATGGCGATCCAGGTCGGCGACAAGGCCCCCGACTTCGAGCTCAAGGACAACCACGGCAGGGCCGTGAAGCTCTCCGACTTCCACGGTCGGAAGAACGTGGTGCTGCTCTTCTACCCGTTCGCCTTCACCGGCGTGTGCACCGGCGAGCTGTGCGCGCTGCGCGACAACCTGCCGACGTTCGTCAACGACGACACCCAGCTGCTCGCCGTCTCCAACGACTCCATCCACACTCTGCGCGTCTTCGCCGAGCAGGAGGGCCTGGAGTACCCGCTGCTGTCCGACTTCTGGCCGCACGGCAACATTTCCCGCGCCTACGGCGTCTTCGACGAGGACAAGGGTTGCGCGGTGCGCGGGACCTTCATCATCGACAAGGAGGGCGTCGTGCGGTGGACCGTCGTCAACGGCCTGCCGGACGCGCGTGACCTGAACGAGTACGTGAAGGCGCTCGACACCCTGTGATCCCGTGCCGAAGGGTCCGCCCAAGGGGCGCGCCCCTTCGGCTTACTTCGGTTCCAAGGCCTGTGGGGCGCGGGAACCCGTCACTAGGATCGACTCGTTGATCCGGTTACATCGCACGACGGGGCTCCCCGCCCCTGGACACCAATGGAGGGACTCGTGGGAGTCAGCCTGAGCAAGGGCGGCAACGTATCGCTGACCAAGGAGGCCCCCGGCCTGACCGCGGTCCTCGTCGGACTCGGCTGGGACGTCCGCACCACCACCGGCACCGACTTCGACCTGGACGCCAGCGCTCTGCTGCTGAACTCGTCGGGCAAGGTGGCCAGCGACCAGCACTTCGTGTTCTTCAACAACCTCAAGAGCCCCGACGGCTCCGTCGAGCACACCGGTGACAACCTCACGGGTGAGGGCGAGGGCGACGACGAGGTGATCAAGGTCAACCTCGCGGGGGTGCCGGCGGACGTCGACAAGATCGTCTTCCCGGTCTCGATCTACGACGCCGAGAACCGCCAGCAGTCCTTCGGCCAGGTGCGCAACGCGTTCATCCGCGTGGTGAACCAGGCCAACCAGCAGGAGATCGCGCGCTACGACCTGAGCGAGGACGCGTCCACGGAGACCGCCATGGTGTTCGGCGAGCTGTACCGCCATGGCGCCGAGTGGAAGTTCCGCGCCATCGGCCAGGGCTACGCCTCGGGCCTGCGGGGCATCGCCCAGGACTTCGGCGTCAACGTCTGACCCGAGCACGCCGGGCCACGGCTCCTCCGCACCGTCCTGCGCGGGCGGCGCGGAGGAGCCGTGAGTTCCGCGAGGGCCGTGTGCCTCTCGGGGCTCGTCGGCCTGCCTCCGGCCTGCGACGACTTCGCCCGCGCGGCACCAAGCCTCCGGCCGCCGAGGGTTTCCCCTTCGGTCACCGGGGGAGATACCAGCACCACCAGGGGGAGCTCCGACCAGCCGGGGAAAACCCCCGTTGCCGGGGCCACCTCATCACCGGGGCCACTCCCATCACCGGGGTCAACCCCATCAGTGGGGCCGAGCCTCAGCACCGGGGCCGACCCTCATCACCGAGGCCGAGCCCCAGCACCGGGGCCGACCCTCATCACCGGGGAGCCAACCCCGGCCACCGGGGGAGGAACCCCCGCGACCGGGGGGAGCAACCCCCGGCCACCGGGGGTTTCGCCCCCGGGGCAACCACGTACCGGGGAGGATCAGGATCATGGGCGTCACGCTCGCCAAGGGAGGCAACGTCTCCCTGTCCAAGGCCGCGCCGAACCTCACACAGGTGATGGTCGGGCTCGGCTGGGACGCGCGTTCCACCACCGGGGCCCCCTTCGACCTCGATGCCAGCGCACTGCTGTGCAGCGGCGGTCGGGTCCTCGGTGACGAGTGGTTCGTCTTCTACAACCAGCTCAAGAGCCCCGACGGCTCCGTCGAACACACCGGCGACAACCTCACCGGTGAGGGTGAGGGCGACGACGAGACCATCCTGGTGGACCTCTCCAAGGTCCCGCCCCAGTGCGACAAGATCGTCTTCCCGGTCTCCATCCACCTCGCCGACGAGCGCGGCCAGACCTTCGGCCAGGTCAGCAACGCCTTCATCCGCGTCGTCAACCAGGCCGACGGCCAGGAACTCGCCCGCTACGACCTCAGCGAGGACGCCTCCACCGAAACGGCCATGATCTTCGGCGAGGTCTACCGCCACGGCGGCGAATGGAAGTTCCGCGCCGTGGGTCAGGGGTACGCGTCCGGCCTGCGCGGCATCGCTCTGGACTTCGGAGTGAACGTTTCGTAAAGGGGCCCTCCGCTTTGTGCGCCTCCACGCCTCCCCTGGACCTGCGATGTTCCGGTCCGGCTGGACCACATGTCCCGGCCGGACCAGGACCCCTCTAGACTCTGTGGTCAATGTTGGGTAAAGCCGGGTACGGCGACGGGTAGCCCCGTACACATACGGATTGGGTAGCCAGTGCTTCTGAAAACCTTCGGCTGGTCGTTCGTGGTCACCGCGGTCGGCTTGGCCCTGGCGGTCCTCTATGGGGGGTGGACCGCCTTCGGCATCGTGGCGATCCTCTCCGTCCTCGAGATCTCGCTGTCCTTCGACAACGCGGTGGTCAACGCCGGAATCCTGAAGAAGATGAATGCCTTCTGGCAGAAGATCTTCCTCACGGTCGGCGTGCTGATCGCGGTCTTCGGCATGCGACTGGTCTTCCCCGTCGTCATCGTCGCCGTCACCGCCAAGAAGAACCCCATAGACGCCGTCAACCTCGCGCTGACGGACAAGGACCAGTACCAGCAGCTCGTCACCGACGCCCACCCGGCGATCGCGGCGTTCGGCGGTATGTTCCTGCTGATGATCTTCCTCGACTTCATCTTCGAGGACCGGGACATCCAGTGGCTGCGCTGGATCGAGCGCCCGCTCGCCAAGCTCGGCAAGGTCGACATGCTGTCGGTCTGCATCGCGCTCGTCGTCCTGCTGATCGCTTCCATGACCTTCGCGGCCCACGCCCACCAGCACGGCGGCGCGCACGTCGACAAGGCCCAGACGGTGCTCATCTCCGGTATCGCCGGTCTGATCACGTACATGGTCGTCGGCGGTCTCTCCGGGTACTTCGAGGACAAGCTCGAGGAAGAGGAGGAGCGCGAGCACGAGGAGGAGGAAGAGGCCGCCCGCAGCGGCAAGCCGCGCTCGGCGGTGCTCCTGGCCGGCCAGGCGGCGTTCTTCATGTTCCTCTACCTTGAGGTCCTGGACGCGTCCTTCTCCTTCGACGGCGTGATCGGCGCGTTCGCCATCACCAACGACATCGTCCTGATGGCGCTCGGCCTCGGCATCGGCGCGATGTACGTGCGGTCGCTGACGGTCTACCTGGTCCGCCAGGGCACCCTCGACGACTACGTCTACCTGGAGCACGGCGCCCACTACGCGATCGGCGCGCTCGCCGTGATCCTCATGGTCACCATCCAGTACGAGATCAACGAGGTGGTCACCGGCCTCGTCGGCGTCGTCCTGATCGCCGCGTCCTTCTGGTCCTCCGTGCGCCGCAACCGAGCGCTCGCCGCGGCCGAGGGAAAAGGGACGGCCTCGGACGAGAAGACTGAGGTCTCGTCCGGGGTGTGACGACCAGTTTCGGAGGCTCGGTTCGCCTCCGGGGCGCCCCTTCGGCTCACTCGCCGCAGTGACCGTTTCGCGGGTGTGAACCGGAGGAACGCTCTGTGCGGGGCGGTCGCGAGGAGGCGTCCTCGGCGGCCGCCCCGCAGCTGTGGAATCGCTGGGACGTGTAGGTGCAGGGGGCGGGCATGGGCTTCTGGGACGGCGTGTGGCGTGGGCGGGCGATGGACTTCGACTCGGGCAGCGCGGCGACCAACGCGATCGAGCTGACCAAGCGGCACCATCGGGTCTCGCTCACCAAGCAGGGCGCGGCGAGCGGCAACCTGCGCATCAACCTGTCGTGGCGCATGCGGACGTCCGACATAGGCGGCCCCGAGCGCGGCAGCCTGCTCCGCAACCCGCTGCGGTTCTTCACCCCCGAGGTCGTGCAGGCGCACACCCAGAGCATGGTCAACGTGGACCTCGACCTCGGGTGCCTGTATGAGCTGAGCGACGGCACGAAGGGCGTGGTGCAGCCGCTGGGAAGCTTCTTCGGGGAGCTCAACGACCCGCCCTACATCAAGCTCAGCGGCGACGACCGGTTCGGCTCCGGCTCCGGTGAGACGATCTTCGTCAACCTCGACCACCGGAACGACTTCAAGCGGCTGCTGATCTTCGTCTACATCTACGACCAGACGCCGGCGTTCGACCGTACCCACGCCCATGTCACGCTCTACCCGAGCAGCGGCCCCCGCATCGAGATCGGCCTCGACGAACGCCACCCCCAGGCCCGCTCCTGCGCGGTCGTCCTCATCGAGAACGTCAAGGGGGAGATCATCGTGCGCCGAGAGGTGAGATTCGTCTACGGCTTCCAGGCGGAACTGGACCGCCTGTACGGCTGGGGCCTCCAGTGGGGCCGCGGCTACAAGACCAAGGCGTAGCCGCCCCCGCTGCGGGCAGTCGCGCCCCCTACACCTGGCGCCCGATGAACTGCGGTCCCTGCGGCGGCAGCTTGAAGTCGGGGTCCGGCACCGGCACGGCCGTCTGCGGATACCCGTACGCGGGCACCGGCGGGGTCTGCGGATACCCGTACGCCGGCTGCGGATACCCGTACGCGGGCTGCGCCGACACGGTCGCAGGCGCAGCCACGGCCGCAGTCCCCGCCTCGGCCGGATACCCGTACGCCGCAGGCGCCCCCACCGGCCGCTCCGGCGGCAACGGCACCGACACCTCCGACGCGGAGACCGGCGCCTCCGACGCGGAAACCGGCACCTCCGGAGCGGTCGCCGACGCCGCCGCCTCCTCCGACTCGTCCACCGAGATGCCGAAGTCGTTCGCGAGACCCTTCAGCCCGTTGGTGTATCCCTCACCCAGCGCCCGGAACTTCCAGTTCTCTCCGCGCCGGTACAGCTCCCCGCAGATCAGCGCCGTCTCCGCGCCCGTCTCCGGCTTGACGTCGAAGTAGGCCAGCGGCTCCCCCTCGGAGCTCCCCGCGTCGTACAGCAGGATGCGCAGCCCCCGTACGCGGTCGAACGTGACGTCGTCCGCCGAGGCGACCAGCAGGATCCGCCCCACCCCGGGCTCGACGCCCGCCAGGTCCGTCTGGATGGTGTCGGTGAGCCCGTCCGTCTCCCGTTTCTTCCCGAGCAGCCGTACCTTCCCGGACGGATGCCGGGGCTGGTTGTAGAAGACGAAGTCCTCGTCGGACCGCACACGACCGTCGGAACCCAGCAACAGTGCGGAGGCGTCGACCTCGGGCACGCCCTGCCCCGGCGCCCAGCGCAGCACCGCCCGTACGGCCGTCGCCTCGAGCAGTACGTTCGACCCCTTCAGCATCGCGTGCGTCATGCCCGTCATCCTGCCCTCTCCGTCCTGGTCACGACAATGCGGGGGCCATCCGTCCGCATGCTCTCCGCACGGTCGTCGACACGGCCGAGTTACCTGAACTTCATGCCCGAGGGGAACCCATGACACGGAGTTGTACGTACTATTACCGGCCACGTCTTTCCGGGCAGTCCTGCATCACGGGGGAGTCATATGCGTCATTTCGGGCACATCGCCCCTGAGGAGCGGCAGCGTCTCTTCTACCGCGAGCCGGCCGTCTTCACCGCCGACTCCCCGGCCCCCGTTCTCGCGGCGGCCCTCGGCGCCACCCTCTACAGTCCGGCGACCCGCCCGTGCCTGGCCGACGACGTGATCAAGCAGGCGGCCCGCGGTGTCGTCTCCATGGTGCTGTGCCTGGAGGACTCCATCGACGACGCGGACGTCGTGCCCGCGGAGGAGAACCTGGTCCGGCAGTTCACCGACCTCGCCTCGCTCCCCCGAGCTGTCGGCTCCCCCTCCACCCTCGACGCCGCTCGAGCGGGGGAATCCCCGCGAGCAGGGGAGACCCCCACGGACGCAGAGCTGCCGCTGCTGTTCGTCCGCGTCCGCTTCCCCGAGCAGATCCCGGACCTGGTCGCCCGGCTCGGCCCGGCCGTCCGGCTGCTCTCGGGCTTCGTGCTGCCGAAGTTCACCGAGGAACGCGGCGTCCCCTTCCTGGAGGCGCTCACCGCGGCCGAGACGGCGAGCGGGCGTCGTCTGTTCGCCATGCCCGTCCTGGAGTCGCCGGACCTGCTCTACCTGGAGTCGCGCCGGGAGACCCTGGAGGGGATCTTCCGCACGGTCGACAAGTGGCGCGACCGCGTTCTCGCGCTGCGCCTGGGCGTCACCGACTTCTGCTCCTCCTACGGCCTGCGCCGGGCCCCCGACATGACCGCCTACGACGTCCAGATCGTCGCCTCGGTGATCGCCGACGTCGTCAACGTCCTCGGCCGCGCCGACGGCACGGGGTTCACGGTGACCGGACCCGTGTGGGAGTACTTCCGGGTGCAGGAGCGCATGTTCAAGCCGCAGTTGCGCCGCAGCCCCTTCCTCGAGGGCCACGTCGAGGAACTGCGCGAGACGCTGATCGAGCACGACATGGACGGGCTGCTGCGCGAGATCGCCCTCGACCGCGCCAACGGCCTGCTCGGCAAGACGTGCATCCACCCCTCGCACGTGATGCCGGTGCACGCGCTCTCGGTCGTCAGTCACGAGGAGTACAGCGACGCCCAGGACATCCTGCGGCCCGAGCGCCTCGGCGGCGGCGTCCTGCGCTCGGCGTACACCAACAAGATGAACGAGGTGAAGCCGCACCGCGCCTGGGCCGAGCGCACGCTCCGGCGCGCCGAGGTCTTCGGCGTCGCCAACGAGAACGTCGGCTTCGTGGAGCTGCTGGCCGCCGGACTGCCGCAGTGACAGCCGTGAAGGAACCGATGAAGAACGTGGTCTGGTCCGGGACCTGGGTCGCCGAGCGGCTCGGGGTCGAACTCGTCGGCGACGAGCGGTTGACGGAGCTGCTGGGGCTCGCGCTGCGCCGCAACCCCAAGCGGGCGCACCTGCTCGTCTCCAACGTGCTGGGCAAGCACGTCCCGCAACTCCCGTCCGTCGTCCACGGCCACGGGGTGGCGCTCGGCCGACGGGTGCGGGACCTGCTGGGGGAGGAGGACGCGGGCCACGCGGTCGTCCTCGGGTACGCGGAGACGGCCACCGGACTCGGTCACTCCGTCGCGGACGGCCTCGGCCCGGTGCCCTACCTGCACTCCACCCGCCGCCCCGTCGAGGGCGTCGCCCGCGCCGGCGGTTTCGAGGAGTCCCACTCCCACGCCACCTCGCACCTGCTGCTCCCGCAGGACCCGGCGCTGCTGGCGGGCGACGGCCCGCTCGTCCTGGTCGACGACGAGTTCTCCACCGGCAACACCGTCATGAACACGATCCGCGACCTGCACGAGCGGTACCCGCGCGAGCGGTACGTCGTCGTCGCCCTGGTCGACCTGCGCTCGCCCGCCGATCTGGGCCGGCTCGAGGACTTCGCCCAGCAGATCGGCGCCCGCGTGGACCTGGTGGCCGCGGCCTCGGGCACGGTGAAGCTGCCCGAGGGCGTCCTGGAGAAGGGGCAGGAGCTGGTCGCCCGGCACGAGACGCCCGTGCGCCACGAAGAGGCCCACGGGACGATCACCCGCGTCGACCTCGGCTGGCCCCACGGGCTGCCCGACGGCGGACGGCACGGCTTCACCCCCGAGCACCGCTCCCGCCTCGAGCGCGCACTGCCCGCGATGGCGGCGCGGCTCGCCCGGGCACTGCCCCCGGGGGCCCGCCGCGTCCTCGTACTCGGCTTCGAGGAGCTGATGTACGCGCCGCTCAGACTCGCCCGCGAGCTGGAGGAGACGGTGCCCGCCGAGGTCCGCTACTCCACCACCACCCGTTCGCCCGTCCTCGCGGTCGACGACCCCGGCTACGCGATACGCACCCGCATCGTGTTCCCCGCGCACGACGACCCGGCCGACGGCCCCGGCGAGCGCTACGCCTACAACGTGGCGGGCGCCGGCTTCGACGCCGTCGTCGCGGTCGTGGACTCCGTGGCCGACACGCCGGAACTGCACGCCCCCGGCGGCCTGCTGGACCGGCTCGCCGCGCACACCCCGCACGTCCTGCTCGCGGTCGTCCCCGCCCACGCCCCCGCGCCGCCCCCGCACGGCGCCGCCTCGCCAGAAAGATCCGCCATGCTGCCCGAGCCCCTCCGCGGCCCCGCCTTCTCCTCGTACGCGCCCGACGAGGTCGGCTGGCTGCTCCAGGACCTCTCGAACGTCACCCTGGAGGCGCCGACCGAGGAGCGCGAGGAGGCCATCCAGAGCGGCGGCGCGCACTACGCGGAGTCGCTGCCGGTGGAGTACCAGCCGAGCGATCAGTACCAGGAGCTGTTCCACGCGGCCCTGGAGACCTCGGCCACCCGTCTGGCACAGGCCGTCGGCGTGGTCACCGAGACGGTCCTCGCCGAACGGTCGCCGCGCCCCGTCCTGGTCTCCCTGGCCCGCGCCGGCACCCCCGTCGGGGTCCTCATGCGCCGCTGGGCCCAGCACCGGCACGGCCTGGACCTGCCGCACTACGCGGTGTCCATCGTGCGCGGCCGCGGCATCGACGCCAACGCGCTGCGCTACCTCGCCGACCGGTACGACCCCGGCGACGTCGTCTTCGTCGACGGCTGGACCGGAAAGGGCGCCATCACCCGGGAACTCGCCGAGGCGATCAGGGAGTTCGAGGCGTCCGACGGCATCACCGGCTTCAACCCGGAGATCGCGGTGCTCGCCGACCCGGGCTCGTGCGTGCGGACGTACGGCACCCGGGAGGACTTCCTGATCCCGTCCGCCTGTCTCAACTCCACCGTCTCCGGCCTGATCTCGCGCACGGTGCTGCGCGCCGACCTGGTCGGCCCGCACGACTACCACGGCGCGAAGTTCTACCGCGAGCTGGCGGGAGCCGATGTCTCGGTGGCCTTCCTCGACGCCGTCTCCGCCCGCTTCACCGAGGTCGAGGAGGCGGTCGATCTCCAGGCCAAGGAACTGCTGGCCGGTGACCGTACACCGACCTGGGAGGGCTGGGCGGCCGTGGAGCGCATCAGCGAGGAGTACGGCATCCACGACGTGAACCTGGTCAAGCCGGGTGTGGGCGAGACCACGCGGGTACTGCTGCGCCGGGTGCCGTGGAAGATCCTGGCCCGGGCAGGGGCGGGGGCCGACCTCGACCATGTGCGCCTGCTGGCCGCCCAGCGGGGCGTGCCGGTGGAGGAGGTCGACGGGCTGCCGTACACCTGCGTGGGGCTGATCCACCCCCGGTACACGCGGGGTGCGACGGGCGCCGACGGCAAGGCGGTGGCCGGATGAGCCCCGTTCTGGTCGCCAGCGACCTCGACCGCACCCTGATCTACTCCTCCGCCGCGCTCGCGCTGACCATGCCGGACGCGCGGGCGCCCCGGCTGCTGTGCGTGGAGGTCCACGAGAGCAGGCCGCTGTCGTACATGACCGAGACCGCGGCCGGGCTGCTCACCGACCTCGGCGACCGGGCGGTGTTCGTACCGACCACGACCCGCACCCGCAAGCAGTACCAGCGCATCAACCTGCCGGGCCCCACCCCGGCGTACGCGATCTGTGCGAACGGCGGCCACCTGCTCGTCGACGGCGTCACGGACCTCGACTGGCACGCCGCGGTGCTGGCCCGGCTGGCCGACGAGTGCGCGCCGCTGGCCGAGGTGCGCGAGCATCTGGCGGCCACCGCCGACCCGGCCTGGGTGCGCAAGCACCGGGTCGCGGAGGACCTGTTCTCCTACCTCGTCGTCGAGCGGGAGCTGCTGCCCGAGGAGTGGGTGAAGGAACTGGCCGTCTGGGCGGAGAACCGGGGCTGGACGGTGTCGCTGCAGGGCCGCAAGATCTACGCGGTCCCCAAGCCGCTCACCAAGAGCGCGGCCGTGCGCGAGGTCGCCCGCCGCAGCGGAGCCACGCTGACGCTGGCCGCCGGGGACTCGCTGCTCGACGCCGACCTGCTGCTCGCCGCGGACCGCGGCTGGCGCCCGGGCCACGGGGAACTGGCCGACACCGGCTGGACGGCCCCCGGGATCGGCGCGCTGCCGGAGCGGGGCGTGGTGGCCGGGGAGCGGATCCTGCGGGAGTTCCTGAAGGCGGCCAAGGAGGCGTGAGAGGCGGACCTCAGGGCTACGGTGGAGGGGAGCGGGGAACGCTCAGACCTCGGGGCCGAGTCTGAGGAGGGCCGGTGGCCAAGGGGAACGGGACGCCGCTGACGAACGAGCTGTACGCGTACATGCTCGGCCACAACCCGCCGCTGGACCCCGTGCAGCGCATGCTCGTCGAGGTCACGCACACGCAGCTGCCGCTGGTGGCCGGCAAGCAGGTCGCCGAGGAGCAGGGGCCGCTTCTGGCCTTCCTGGTGCGGCTGACCGGGGCGCGGCGGATCGTCGAGGTCGGGACCTTCACCGGGCTGTCGGCGATGTCCATGGCGCAGGCGCTGCCGCCCGACGGGACGCTGCTGACCTGCGACGTCTCCGAGGAGTGGACGCGGCACGCGCGGGAGGCGTGGGAGCGGGCGGGCGTGGCCGACCGGATCGAGCTGCGGATCGCCCCCGCGCTGGAGACGCTGCGCGAGTTGCCGGCCGAGCCGCACATCGACATGGCGTTCATCGACGCGGACAAGGAGAGCTACGTCGCCTACTGGCGCGAGCTGGTGCCGCGTATGCGACCCGGCGGGCTGCTGGTGGTCGACAACGTCTTCCACCACGGCGGCGTGACGGACTCGGACGCCACCGGGCTTGCGGCGGCGATCAGGGACTTCAACGCCCAGGTGAAGGCGGACGGCCGGGTGGACAGCGTGACGCTGTCGATCGCGGACGGCCTGACCCTGGCCCGCCGCCGCTGACGGCGCTTCAGTCCGCAGCCGCCGCTGACGGGATTCCCTGGCCGCAGCAGTCACCGATGACGGGATTCCCTGGCCGCAGCAGTCACCGATGACGGGGCTTCAGCCGCAGCAACCGCCGCCGCAGCAGCCGCCCCCTGAGCCCCCGCCCGCCCTCGGCGCCGGCGCCGGAGCGGAGGCCGTGCCGCCCACCGCCACGGTGGACAACAACTTCACCGTGTCGTCGTGGCCCTGCGGGCAGTTCGCGGGGGCGGAGGACTCCGCCATCGGACGGCTCAGTTCGAACGTGTCGCCGCAGGTACGGCAGCGGTACTCATAGCGTGGCATGTGCACAGATTAACGGGCGCGCACCGGCGATCACGGGACTTCCCGTGCCCCGCACCGCTTTGTGAATGCCGCACGATCTCCTCAAGATCTCCTTAATATTCTCTCCGCGACCACGTACTGGCCGGTTCCCGATCGAGGACATCACAAAGGTCGCTGATAATTTAAGGAAGCCGCGATGAGCCGCAAGGTCGGGGAGGGGGGCTCGCTGCCGCATGTCCGCCCGCTGCATCTACCCGCGCGTGCAATTCCGAGTGCGGAGGGAGACGCAGTCGTGACCGAGGCATGGCATCGAACAGGGGGCAGGCCGTCCCAGGGCCGTCCGTGCACCGGGGCGTGTCGTGGCTAGCCAGGACGGCGGCCGTCCGGACCGCCCTACGGACCGCCGCACCGGGGCCGACGACCCGTCAAAGACGCCCTTCGACCCGGACGTCACCATGCAGTTGAAGGCCGGCGCGCCCTCCGACACCGATGGCGCCCCGCAGCCGAGGGCCGCCGAACCCGTGGCGCCGGACCTGACCACGCAGTTGAGGCCTGTCAGGCCTCAGGAGCCGGACCACACAAAGCAGTTGCAGGACAGCAGGCCTCAGGAGCGGGACCACACAAAGCAGTTGCAGGACAGCAGGCCTCAGGAGCGGGACCACACAACGCAGTTGAAGGACAGCAGGCCTCAGACACCGGACGCGACCACGCAGTTGAAGGCCGTCAGGCCTGAGGCGCCGGCGGACCGGATCACGCAGTCGAAGGACAGCAGGCCCCAGGCGCCGGACGAGACCATGCAGTTGAAGGTCGTCGCGCTCCCAGCCCCGGACGAGACCATGCAGTTGAAGGCCGTCCCGTCCCCGGCGCCGGACGAGACCATGCAACTGCGGATGCCGCGCCCGGCGGAGGCGCCCAGGTCCCGGGGAGCGCGGCGTAGGGCCGCACGCCCCTCCGCCCTCACCCGTGTCACTTCGTTCGTGACGCCGTACGCCCGCAAACTGGCCCCGTACACCCAGCGGTTGACCCCGTACGCCCGACGGCTCGCCCCGTACGCCCGCAAGCTCAGGCCCGTCTATCCGCGGCCGGGCCGCGTCGGCTGGCGCCGCTGGATGCCCTCATGGCGGCAGTGGCTCGGCGCCGTGCTCACCTCTCTCGGTCTGAGCAGCGTCTTCCTGGTCGTCGCGTACGCCGTCACTGACATACCGGACAACCTCAACTCGTACGCCACCCAGCAGGACAACGTCTACTTCTGGTCCGACGGCACGCCCATGGCCCGCACCGGCTGGGTGCAGCGTCAGGCCATGCCGCTGAAGGACATACCCGAGCAGGTCCGCTGGGCGGTGCTGGCGGCGGAGAACGAGAGCTTCTACTCCGACCCCGGCATATCCGTCAAAGGCATCACCCGCGCCCTGTGGAAGACGGTCGGCGAGGGTGATACCGAAGGCGGTTCCACCATCACCCAGCAGTATGTGAAAAACGTCTATCTGACGCAGAACCAGACCATCGGCCGAAAATTCACCGAGGCCATGATCGCCCTCAAACTAGACAACAGGATGAGCAAGGACAAAATCCTCGAGGGATACCTCAACACCAGCTGGTTCGGCCGCGGTACCTACGGCATACAGCGCGCCTCCCAGGCCTATTACGGCAAGGACGTGAGCCAGCTCGACGCCGGCCAGGCCGCCTTCCTGGCCTCCCTGCTCAAGGGCGCCGGCCTCTACGACCCCACCCTCGGCAAGGCCAACCACCACCGGGCCGTCGAGCGCTGGAAGTGGATCCTCGACCGCATGGTCGAGATCGGCAAGCTGTCGAAGGCCGAGCGGGCCAAGTACACGACCTTCCCCGAGCCGCTCAAGCAGAACCCGCTCTACGACACCGGTCAGCAGAGCGACTATCTGGTGGAGCTGGCGTCGAGTTACGCCAAGAAGGCCGCGCACATCTCCGACCAGCAGTTCGACCTGGGCGGCTACCAGATCTACACCACCTTCGACCGCAAGCGGGAGAGCGCGCTCACCGACGCCGTCAACAAGGCCCGCGAACAGGCCCGGAAGGACCACCCGGACACGGCGCCGACCGCCCACTTCGGCGCCGCCTCGGTGAGCACCGACGGCCGGATCCTGGCCGTCTACGGCGGCCCCGACCACCGCACCCAGGGCTACAACGAGTCCAACGCGGCGACCGTCCCGGCCGGTTCGGCCTTCCTGCCGTTCGTCTACGCCGCCGGCCTCGAACACGGCGCCCACAAGACCCGCGGCGGGCCCGCGACCGCGGTCAGCCCGGAGTCCGTCTACGACGGCCGTGACAACATCCCCGTCACCACCCCCGAGGGGCCGTACTGGGACCGCAGCGGCAAGAAGGTCTCCGCCCACAACGACGGAAACAAGTCGTACGGGCACATCACCCTGCACCAGGCCCTCGTCCAGTCGGTGAACACCCCGTTCATGCAGCTCGGCATGGACGCCGGCCTCGACAGGGTGCGCGAGACGGCGGAGGCGGCCGGGCTGCTGCCCGACAGCATCGGACCGCAGGTCCCCGCGCTGTCCCTGGGCAACTCCACGCCGAGCGCGATCCGGATGGCGAGCGGGTACACCACGTTCGCCGCGGGCGGCACGCACACCGAGCCGTACTCGGTGCGGCGCGTCACCCGCAACGGCGCCACGGTGTCCCTGAACGTCCCGAAGCCCCGTCGCGCGATGGGCGCCCAGGTGGCCGGGGAGGTCACCGAGGCGCTCACGGACTCCTTCCGCGCCGCCCACCCGGGCGCGGCGCCCGCCTCCGCGCAGGTCGCCGGGAAGGCCGGAACCACCCAGGACGACAAGGCCTCTTGGTACGTGGGCACGGCCCGGTCCGTGTCCACCGCGGTGGTCGCCTACCGCATGGACCTGTCCAAGAGCCTCGAACCACTGCCGCTGAAGGGAGTCGCCGGAACGCCGGACGACGGCGCCCCCTACGGCATCTGGTCCGCGGCCATGAGTCCGCTCGGCTGACGCCACCTGCCGAGCACGTCACCCCCCACCTTCCTCCTCGGAGAACGAGCCGCCCATGACCACCAGAAACGGCCGTCGCCGCCGCCGTCGCCCGTCCCGCCTCGACCAATGGAAGAGCCGCCCGAGCTTCATGACGCTGGCGGCCCTGCTCGCCGTGGCGTCGGTGACGGTGACCTTCCTGGCGGTGTCCCGGCCGGACAGCACCGCGGCGACCGCTACGGCGGACGCCGGCAAGAGCATCGGCAGAGGATTCACCCCCCGGCCCACCAAGCCACCCAAGTGGGACGGCAAGACGCAGATCATCGGTGACGGCTCCACCTCCTACACCGGTCCGCAGAAAGGCCAGTTGAAGCCGAAACCGCTCAAATCCGGCGAGAAACCGCCCCAGTTCGTCGTCTTCTCCTGGGACGGCGCACTGGAGGGCGACGACCACCTCTTCTCCCACTACCGGGAGATGGCCAAGCAGTACAACGCCCACATGACCTTCTTCCTCACGGGCATCTACCTGCTGCCCAAGAGCAAGAAGGACCTCTACCACCCGCCGCAGCATCCGGTGGGCTCCGCGGCGATCGACTACGCCACCGACGAGCACATCCGCGACACCCTCAAGCAACTGCGCCTGGCCTACGAGCAGGGCAACGAGATCGGCACCCACTTCAACGGCCACTTCTGCGGCGCCAAGGGCGGCGGCGACTGGAGCGTGGAGGAGTGGAAGAGCGAGATCGACCAGTTCTACTCCTTCGTGGAGAACTGGAAGACCAACACCGGAGCCAAGGACATCCCCGCCCTGCCCTTCGACTTCCAGAGAGAGGTCACCGGCGGCCGCGCACCCTGCCTGGAAGGCCAGCCGAACCTGCTGAAGGCCATCAAGAGCTACGGCTGGCGCTACGACGCCAGTTCCCCGGGCGACTTCCAGATATGGCCGGCCAAGAAGAACGGCATCTGGGACTTCCCGCTGGAGATGCTCCCCTACGAGGGCGGCAAGTACCAGGGCCTGTCGATGGACTTCAACTTCCTCGCCAACCAGTCGAAAGGCGAGACCAACGGCGACCCCGCGAAGTACACCCAGTGGGAGCAGCAGACCGTCGACTCCTACATGGCCGGCTTCAACCGCGTCTACTACGGCAGCCGGGCGCCTCTGTTCATCGGAAACCACTTCGAGAACTGGAACGGCGGCATCTACATGAAGGCCATCGACCAGGTCGTCAAGAACGTCTGCACCAAACAGGGCGTCAAGTGCGTGTCGTTCAAGGAACTGACCGACTGGCTGGACGTGCAGAAGCCCGCCACCCTCCAGCGGCTCCGCACCCTCGACCCGGGGCAGTCGCCGGACTGGGCGTCCGTCGTGCAGTGACAACCGGGGTTTCCGCCAGGCCTCTTGGGCCACCCCCTTCACAGAAGTCACACACGGCGTGCGAAGATGCGGCCCCCGGTATCGAGTACCGGTGGTAGAGGGGAACAACCATTGAAATCAAGAAGATTGAGCCGTAAGCGGCGCCGCGCGACCATAATCACCGCGGCCGCCGCCTCGGTCGTCGCCGGCGCCGCACTGCTGCCCAACTGGGGCGCGAACGCGGCCGACGTCGCCGAACCGACGGTGGACCCGGGGACCAGGGCCACCTTCCAGCGGCTGGCGGACGCGGTCTTCACCGACCGTACGGACGCCCTGGTCGACAAGAGCGACAGCGGACGGGGCAAGCCTCTTGCGTCCCGCTTCTCCGGCGACGTACGCCTGTCGTCCACGCTGTCGCACCAGGAGGACTCCGCCCTCTCCACGCTGCGCGGCCGCAAGTCCCGTCTCGCGGCGCTCGGCGAGAAGTACAGCAAGTCCGACACCACGGTCTCGCTGGACCGGACTCAGGTGAAGGGCCGGCACGCCACCGTCGACGTCACCGAGACCACCACCCTGACGTACGAGAAGGCCAAGGCCAACGGGCCGAAGACCACCGGCTTCCAGGCCCACCACCGGCTGACCTTCCAGGCCGACCGGCAGGGCGACTGGCAGCTGACCGGCATCCGCGACACCGACGACGGCTACCTCGCGGTCAACCAGGTCGCCAAGCCGGCCGTCGCCGCGCCGAAGACCGCCGCCGACGCCGGGCCGCCGGACGCGCCCCGCGCGTCCACCTCGCGGAACGCGCCCGCCAAGGCGAAGAACTTCTCCGCCACCGGCTACGACTACAAGGCCATGGCGGCGTACGCGGCGAAGTACTGGAAGAACTACAACCCGGCCTACCCGGACTTCAACGGGGAGGCCGACGGCGGCGACTGCACCAACTTCGTCAGCCAGTCCCTCAAGGCGGGCGGCTGGAAGCACGTCCCCGGCGACGGGACGGACTTCCACAAGTGGTTCGGCAACTCCGAGATCCAGTCCGACTCCTTCGTCGGCGTCAACGAGTTCTCCTGGTTCGCCCTGTCCTCCAAGCGGGTCACCAGCCTCGCCAACGTCTACCAGCTGGACGTCGGTGACGTGCTCCAGATGGACTTCAACAGGGACGGGTCCAAGGACCACTCCATGATCGTCACCTACCGCAGCCCGCAGGGCGTGCCCTATGTGACGTACCACTCGACCAACACCTACAACAGGTCGGTGGCGAGCATCATCGCCTCGTACCCGAACGCGTACTACTACGCCTACCGCACCTGACCGGTGGTCCTCCGGGGCGGGGGCCGGGCTCAGTGGCCGGCTCCCCGCTCCTCCCGGATGCGCGCCACGACGCCGGCGACCGTCTGCCGCACCGCCTCGGTCTCCGTCAGGAAGTGCCAGTAGTCCGGGTGGCGGCCCTCCAGCGTGGCGATCGCCCGCTCCAGCCGCGCCACGGAGTCGTCGAGCGGGCGGGCGTGCCGCGGATCGGGCGTCGTACGGCCCGCCATCGCCAGCCGCTGGGCGTCCCGGATCGCGAACCGGGTGCGCTCGATCTCCTGTTCAGGATCCTTCTGCACGGCGTTGAGCCGCTGCAGGCGCTCCCCGGCGGCCGACACGGCCTCGTCGGTGGTGTTCAGCAGCGCCCGCACGGTCGACAGCAGCGAGGTCGCGTCCGCCCAGCGCTGTGCGTCACGCGCGCCCTGCGCCTGCCGCAGTTTCAGCTCGGCCTGCCGCACGTTCTCGGCGGCCTGCTCCGGCACGTGCTGGAGATCCTGCCAGCAGGCCGCCGCGAACCTCCGCCGCAGCTCGCTCAGCACCGGCTCGACCTGCCCGGCGCGCGTGGTCAGCGCCTCGGCCCGGGTGCGCAGCGACACCAGCCGACGGTCGATCTCGGCCGCCTTCTCCGGCAGCCGCTCGGCCTCGGCCCGGACCGCCGCCGCCTCCCGCGTGACCCGCTCGGCACGCTCCAGCGTCTGCTGCACCCCGTGCTGCCCCGCGCCCTGGTTGAGCTTGGTCAGCTCCGGGCCGAGGGCGGCCAGCCGGGCGGCCAGGTCGTCTGCCTTCAGCCCGGAACCACGCACCCCGTCCAGGGCGTTGCTGGCGGCGAGCAGCGCCTGCCGGGCGCGCTCCACCGCCGGGGCCAGGCGGGCCAGTTGGGTCTCGGCCTTGCCGAGCAGCGGCCCGAGACTCTGCGCGAATCGATCCAGCTCCTGCTTGACCCGGACCAGCTCGTCCTTGGCGGCGGTGAGATCCGCCCGGGCCCGGGAGGCGGCGGAGGCCTCCAGATCCACCCGGTCGAGATCATGTGCGTCCACGGCCTGGATGTAACGGTGGCTGACCTCGTCGATCCGCCGCCCGAGCGCCTCGAAGTCGGCGAGGGCACGGCGGGCGGCAGGGGAGTCGTCGACAGCGGTGATGGTCTCCACGGAGATCCGTACATCCCGCTGAGCGGTGTCCAGCTCGTAGAACGCTTCTGCGGCTGCGTCCTTGGCCGCCTGAGCCTCGGCCCGCTGAGCCTCGCCCCGCCCCCCGAACCACCGCCGGGTGCCGCCCGAGGCGAAGGCGGCGGGGAGGACGAGGGCGACGAGGAGAGGGAGGAGGAGGGCTCCGGAGACGGGCCGAGCGACGCGGTCGGACTCCTGCCGTGGTGTCGCCGTCACATCCCTCTCCCGTACCGTGATCCACCCTGCCCGGTGTCATTCTCCCACCGGTGGAGGACGAACACACGGGCCGGTCGGTTCGCGGTGCTCCGGACTCATGGCGGCCGGTTGGCGGTGTGCGGTACCTGTGACGGCCGGTTGGCGCTGTGCCGTCCCGGTGACGGCCGGTTGGCGGTGTGCCCGCCGACGGGTCGGCGCCCTGCCGGGCGCCCTTCGCCACGGGTCGTCGGCCGGTGACGGCCGGCTCAGCCCGCCGCCCGTACGCTGACCGACCCGTCACGGGTCCGGGCGTCGATCAGGTGGGAGCTTGTCGCCTCCGTCGGGACGGACACATGGACGGAGCCGTCGGCGGAGTGCGTCGTCACGCGGTACGTGCTGTGCGGCAGCGCGATGGCGACCGACCCGTCGTGGCTGCTCGACTCCACCCGGTCGGGCACGTCCCGGAACTCCAGGTCCACCGACCCGTCGTTCGTCACCGCCCGCACCCGCCGCGACCGTACGCCTGTCGCGCGCACCGACCCGTCGTCGCTGGCGAGCGCCAGCGGTCCGGTGGAATCGCTCACCCGCACCGACCCGTCCCGCGTCCGGATGTCCAGCGCCGTGGCGAAGCCCTCCGCCCGCACGCTCCCGTCACCGTCGTCGACCGTGACGGCGACCCCGCGCGGCACCTCGATCCGATGCCGCGCGGAACAGTCCGCGACGATCCCCGAGCACTTCAGCCGCAGCACGAGCCGGTCGCCCTTCATGGCCCAGGTCACACGCGGATCCCCACCCACCACGACCGTCCCGCGGAACCAACGGGTGACCTGTACCTTGTCCACATCGGCCGAGACGATCTCCAAGGCCGAGTCGTCGGAGTCGACGGTGAGCGTACGGCCGTGCAGCGCGAAGGCCGCGTGGTCCGGGTGCGGGTCGTCGCGGGCGTCGTTCCCGCAGGCGGCGACGGTGCCGATGAGCACGGCGGCGAGCCCCGCGACGGCGACCACTCGGGTGCGCTGCGCGAACACCGTCGTACGAGCCATGATCTTTCCCCCTGAGTGCCGGTGGGCCGGACGCCCTCAACGCCGATGTGCTTCGACGGTACGGAGCCACGGCTCTGGGCAGCATCCGGCGTGCTCCCGGATCAGGGGTGGGGATATCCCCCGGTTACGGGTTTGCGGGGCATCCCCTCCGGCAATGTAGGCTGTCGACTCGTCTCGGGTGCGTAGCTCAGGGGTAGAGCGCCTGCCTTACAAGCAGGATGTCGGCGGTTCGAAACCGTCCGCGCCCACCGGAAGATCGTGGCGGAGCCCCGGAAGTGCCTGTGCAGGCCACCTCCGGGGCTCTCCTGTGCCGGGCGCGGGTCAGTGGTAGGCGTGGACGACGGCATGGCCCCTGCCGCGGCCGATCATCCACCGGTTGACCGGGGTGGTCAGTACGAAGGCCAAGGCCAGGGAAAGGCCGAGCGAAGCCCAGAAGAGGATCTGGCCGAGACCGGCGTCCATGGCCCCGGGCACGCCCACCATGACGGTGTTGTCGATGAGTTCCATCACGGCGATGGACACCGTGTCTGCGGCCAGCGCGACCTTGAGCGCCTGCCGGAGCGGCAGCCCGGCGCGCAGCACGCCGCGCATGGTGAGCGCGTAGCCGAAGACGAAGGCCAGCGCTATCGAGATGACGACGGTGGCCGCGTTGTGCAGGCCGGCGGCGGTGCCGATGATCATGCCGAGGACCTCGCCGATGGCGCAGCCGGTCAGGCAGTGCAGGGTGGCTTGTGCGGCCGTGCGCCAAGAGGTGCCGGATGCATGGTGATGGTGATGCTCGTGCCCGTGCTCGTGTGTGCTGTGGTCCATCGCTCGTTTCCCCTCGCACGCTCAGGTCTTTGTTCCACTGAACGATATACCCCCCGGGGGTATTACGGACACGGTCGTGTCCACCACTGATCCGGTGTCTCAGGTATGCGGTGCGCTGTTCGGGATCCGGCGATCGCAGCGCAGTTCCGGCGGGCAGCACAACCGGGGAGCCCGTCAATCGAGAACCTCGAGAAGCACCAGAACCTGCTCACCGGCACGCGCGACAAGATCGACATTTGGATGCAGGGTCACCCCGGGGACTGTCGATGACACCGAGGCCGAGCGCAGGTGCCGGAAGGTCAGATCCGGTCAGTGCACCGAGTCGTTGAGCCCCGGGACGCTCCTCCGCGCCTGGTCGCCGCGCGAAACAGCGCCGCCCGGGGCTCCCCGTCGCGCGAAACCCGAAGACCCCGGCCGGGAGCGGCCGGGGTCTCCACGTTCAGTTCTGTTTCTGCTCGTCGTTCCCCTCGTCCTCGTGCACGTGCTTCAGACGCGTCCGCGCGTCCACCTTGTCCTCGGCCGCCACTTCCTCCCAGAAGCGGTGGCAGGAGACGAACACCGCGAGTTCCCGCTCGCGCCGGCGGAGCTTTTCCACCTCCGCCTGTTCGTCCTCGGTCCAACCCGGGGAGGCGGGGCGCTCCACCTTGCGCCAGCCGGTGTCGTCGCTGAATCCGTCCAGCGGTTCCACCGACCACGGCAGCCGCTTCAGCAGGGCCAGGAGCTCTGCCCGGACCTGATGCAACTCCTCCTGGCCGGCCAGGAGGTCACTCGGAAACTCATAGCTCGCAGCCACAGGCCAATGCTACGCCTGTTCGATTTTCGAGTGCGACCCGCTTCCCTGCGTTCACTCGAACGGACGTCCGTCTCGTGGATCACGGGCGAACGGATCTTCCCGGGCCCGGCGAGTCCGGCACTACGGCAGAGGTCCTGGAGCTCCTGGCCGAGACGCACACGGTCCGACGCCGGCGGAAGTGGACATCGTCCCCGTCTCGCGGGGCGAGGGGGCCACACTGGAGTCATGTGCCGCAGCATCAAGACGCTCCGCCCGCCCGCCCTGCCCGATCACGCCACGGAGGAGGAGATCCGCGCCGCCGCGCTCCAGTTCGTGCGCAAGGTCTCCGGGTTCCGTGCCCCGGCCGCCCACAACCGCGAGGTGTTCGAGCACGCGGTGGACGCGGTCGCCGCGGCGACCGCGGCGCTGCTCGCCGGCCTCGAGGTCCGTGGCGGGCAGCCCCGGCAGGCTACTTCGACGACGCCGGGCCGCGCATGAGGTGGGCCGCGACCGCGCCCGCCGCGAACAGGGCCGTGACCGAGACACCGGTCGTCAGCCAGCTCGCGCCCAGCCACCTGGCGCCCAGGTAGCCGAGGGCCACGCTGTAGACGGCCCAGGCGATGCCCGCCAGAGCCGACCAGGGCAGGAACTCGCGGGCGCGGCGGTGGGCGGCGCCCGCGCCGAGCGAGACGAGTGAGCGGCCCGCGGGCGCGAACCGTGCGACGATCACCAGCGCGCCGCCGCCGCGCGCGAGGGCCGCACCGAGGCGCTCCTGTGCGTGCGCCAGGCGGCGGGAGCGGGCGATGGCGCGGTCCAGGCGCTCACCGCCGCGCCAGGCCAGGCCGTACGCCACCAGGTCGCCGAGGACCGACGCCGTGGCCGCGCACACCGTGAGCCCGACGATGTCCGGTATTCGCGCGACGTCGGAACCGGCCGCCGCCGCCGTGGCCGCCGTGATCACCAGCACGCCGCTGGGCAGCATCGGCAGGAAGACGTCCAGCAGGACCGACACGGCCACCACGGGGTATATCCAGGGGCCACCGGCCAGCGACCCCACGCTCTCCATCACCGGAACTCCCCGTACGACTCCCCAGCGGCAACCACGTGCCGCGATGTGGCGGGGGAGCGGCAGGAGCGGCCTTCGACAGCCGTACAGCGTACGCCGCGGGTGTGACCGGCGGTGCGGAGGGGTCCAGTGAGACGGTCGCCCCGCCGACGCACGGCGCGCCCGAAGCAGTCGCCGTACATGCCGAACATGCCGACGGCGCCCGAAGCGGGCGCCGTCGTCCGTACGGAACTCGATCAGGCCACGACAGGCTCCGACGCCCGCTTCTTCTCGCCGGCCGCCGACCGGGAGGCGAACAGGCGGTCCAGACCGAGCGCCCCGGAGCCGGTGAAGACCAGCAGCAGGAAGGCCCAGCAGAACAGCACTGGCAGCTCGCCGCCGTTCTGGATCGGCCACAGGGCGTTGGACTGGTGCACGTCGAAGTACGCGTACGCCATCGAGCCGGACGCTATGAACGCGGCACCGCGGGTGCCGAGACCGACCAGGGTCAGGACGCCGGCGACCAGCTGGATCACCGCGGCGTACCAGAAGGGCCAGGTCCCGGTCGGGACGGTGCCGCCGTTGGTGCCCGCCGCGCCGCCGAGGACGCCGAACAGCGAGGCGGCGCCGTGGCAGGCGAAGAGCAGGCCGACGACGATGCGGAACAGCCCGAGGGCGTAGGGCTGTGCCTGGTTGAGGCGTGCGGTCACGTGGGGGGCTCCTTCGGTCTGGTCCGGTCCGCGAACGGACCGGTCTGGGGGACGGAAACCGAGTGAGCTCAAAGGTTAGGCAGCCCTAATCAATACTTGCAAGTTCAACATCCCGACGACGGCCGATCCGTTTCGCGCGCTGTCGCGATCGGATCACTCAACTCCTAAGAGACACAAGTTGGTTGACTGTCCGTCAGATCGACTCGCTTGCCGAATCGCGGGCCGCCCGCGCGGCGCGGCCGGGGGTGACTCCCGCGGCTCCCGGCGCGCAGGCGGCCCGCTGGGCTCGGTGCCCGCGGGGCGGCTCAGCAGCTCGCGAGGTAGTTCTGCAGCGCGCTCTTCTCGGCGGAGTCGACGGAGAGGTCGTAGTAGTACTTCACCTGCACCCAGGCGCGGACGTAGGTGCAGACGTACGACGACCGGGACGGGACCCAGGTGGCCGGGTCCTGGTCGCCCTTGGCCTGGTTGACGTTGTCGGTGACCGCGAGCAGCTGCGGACGGGTGATGTCGTTGGCGAAGGCCTGGCGCTGGGACGTCGTCCACCTGCTCGCGCCGGAGTCCCATGCCTCGGCGAGCGGGACCAGGTGGTCGATGTCGACGTCGGAGGCGGCGTACCAGGTCGCGCCGTCGTACGGGGAGTACCAGCTGCCGCTGGTGGCGGCGCACGAGGAGTCCGTGACGACGTTGGAGCCGTCGCGCTTGAGGATGTACTCGCGGGTGTTGCAGGTGCCGCTGATGGTGATCCAGGTCGGGAAGAGGTCGCGGCTGTAGCCGGTGCGGTTCTCGGTGGCCACCGTGAGCGAGGCGAGGTAGCTGCGGGCGGTGCTGGCGCTGACCGGGGTGGGGAGGGCGGCGGAGGCGGTCGGACCGTTGAAGAGTCCGACAGAGGCTATGAGCCCGGTAAGAGCGGCGAGTATGCTGACGCGTCGACGCGCGTAGACCTTGGGCATGCCAACTTCCTTGGGGTGTGGGGATGTTGAGGTGCGAGCGAGGGAATGCTCGCGGGGGCGCGTTGCCTTCAGGTGAGCGTTTGGTAAGAAACTAATGACGTGAACATGGCGCGACAAGGGGGGTGCGGGAACCGGCCGTGTGACCGGCGCCCTTTGGTGCGGGTTGTGCCGTCCCGTACGATGGGCGGCGCAGAAGGGGAGTAGCTCTTCGCCGGACCGTCGACACACTGCTCAGTTCCGCTGAGCCGGCGCCCGGGGGCGGACCCGATCAGGGTCGGCCAGCGAGACCTTCGGCAAGCAGTGCACGCCCGTGCCGTACGGCAGCGGGCGATCCGTGTGCTGCCGTGCCGAGGTGTCGAAGCGTTCACAGCACTCTCGGTGGGGCGGCCCCGACCGATTGAGGAACCTTGATCAGCATCACCGTCCTGGCGCTCGTCTTCGGCGTCATCTTCCTGGCCGAGCTGCCGGACAAGACGGCCCTCGCCGGACTCGTCCTCGGCACGCGGTACCGCGCCTCCTACGTCTTCGCCGGTGTCGCCGCCGCCTTCACGCTGCACGTCGTGCTCGCCGTCGCGGCGGGCAGCGCGCTGACCCTGCTGCCGCAGCGGCTCGTGCACGCTCTGACGGGTGTGCTCTTCCTGGGCGGTGCCGCGGTGCTGCTGCTGAAGAAGGGGGACGACGAGGAGGAGGTCCGCAAGCCGCAGGACCAGTCCTTCTGGAGGGTGGCCGGGACGGGCTTCATGCTCATCCTGGTCGCGGAGTTCGGCGACCTGACCCAGATCATGACGGCGAACCTGGCGGCCCGCTACGACGACCCGCTGTCCGTGGGCCTCGGCGCGGTGCTGGGGCTCTGGGCCGTCGCGGGGCTCGGCATCGTGGGTGGCAAGGCGCTGATGAAGCGGGTGCCGTTCGGGCTGATCACGAAGATCGCGGCGCTGGTGATGCTGACGCTCGGGGCGTGGACCCTGTACGAGGCCGTGGCCGGGTGAGGTCGGGGAGCCTGGTGGGGGTGGCCGGGCGGCGAACGGCTGGTGACGTCTTGACGGGAGCGCTGGCGGGATCGCGGGCGGTTTTGTACCGTGTAGGAACAAAGTGGCTCCCGCCCGCTTCCCCTGACCGGCGGGCGGGGCCGCCTTGTCCCCGCGGGGCCCGCACGTACGGCCCCTCCGCCGTGTCTTGGAGCTGCCGATGACGGCCACCGCCGTGCTCACCGCCCGCGCCCTCCTGCTGGACATGGATGGCACCCTCGTCAACTCCGACGCCGTAGTGGAGCGGATCTGGCGCCGCTGGGCCGACCGGCACGGCCTGGACGGTGACGAGGTGATGAAGGTGGTGCACGGCCGGCAGGGTCACGCCTCGATGGCGCTGCTGCTGCCCGACCGGCCCGTCGAGCAGAACCTGGCGGACAACGCCCGCATGCTCGCCGAGGAGACCTCGGACATGGACGGGGTCGTGGCGATCCCCGGGGCACGGGAGTTCCTGGACGCGCTGCGGGGGCTGCCGCACGCGCTCGTGACCTCGGCCGACGTGGCCCTGTCGACCGCGCGGATGGCGGCGGCGGGTCTGGAACTGCCGCCGGTGCGGGTCACCGCCGAGTCGGTCGGTGCCAGCAAGCCCGACCCCGAGGGCTTCCTGAAGGGCGCCGCGGAACTGGGCGTGGCCCCGGAGGACTGCGTGGTCTTCGAGGACTCGGGCGCGGGCATCGCGGCGGGACGCGCTGCGGGGATGCGGGTGGTGGGGGTCGGCCCCCGCGCGGGGCTGCACGGCCCCGACGCCCTGGTGAGGGACCTGACCGGGGTGCGGGTGGACACCGCCGGGGACGGCACGGTGCGGCTCCACCTCGCCTGACGGTCCGCTCGCGCGCGGGAGTCCCGGTGACGGGGCCCGGCCGCGCGGCGGAAGGCGTGCGCTACGGTCGCGTCGTTTCCGATTCCAGCCTTGCTCGCGTTGCCGCGCCGTACACCCCTGGCTCGTCCCCTGTGATGCCCCGGCTGATCTGGTAGTTGCGGACCGCGCTTTCCACCTGGGCGTCGTAGGTGCCGTTCGCCGGGCCCAGGTACAGGGCCAGTTGACGCAGGCGGAGCTGCAGTTCCCTGACCTCCGGGCCCTGGTCGCCGGTGCGCAGGACCAGGGGGCTCTGGTGGGGCTGCGCGTGCGGGCCGGGAGACGCCGTCGCGGTGGCCGGCGCGGTCGTCGGAGTGTCGCTCGGGGTCGGCGACGTGGACGGCGTGGGGGACGGGCTCGATGGTGACGGCGACGGCGACGGGCTCGCACTCGGGGCCGGGTTCCTGCTCGGAGGGGGCGCCGCCACGGACACCGTTGCGGGCGGCGCCGACGTACCGGCCGGTGACGACGCCTCCGGCACGCTCGCCCGTATCTCCTGCGGCAGCGCACCGTCCCGCTGCGGAGGGTCGTAGGAGAACAGCCCGCTCGCATAGCCTGCGGCCGCCACGACCGCGACCACCGCACCCCCGGTGGCCAGCAAGGCGGTGCGCCGCAGGCGCCGGGCGCGCGGCTCGGCGTCCGTGGGCCCGGCGGCGGTCCGGTCCTCCACGTCGGGCACGGCCGGGAGAGCCGTCGTCACGGCCGGTGCGGCGTCCGGTCGCGCGGTCGTGTCCGGCTCGGCCGGTGCGGCGTCCGGTCGCGCGGTCGTGTCCGGCTCCTCCGGTACCGCCCCCAGCCGTACCGTCTCGTCCCCCAGCTCCACATACGGCCTGATGCGCAGCGGATCGAAGTCCTCCGCTGCCGCCGCCTCCGCCGTGCGCGCCTCCCGGAGTGCCTCGGCCGCCCGCCGGGTGCATCCGCACGACGGCGTGCCGTCCCCTCGTCGAGGTGCCGCGCACTCCGGACAGGCTCGTCCGTTCGGTCCGTTCACGCGTGGGTCCCCTCCCCGCCGAATTCCAGAAATTATGCAGATCTCCCTCACGGAATCTCCCGGCAGCCCCCGGAATTCCTCCCTCCCATCAGGACTCAACAGGCCATAACGGGTCACACCCACCACGATGAGAGTGCACGATGGACGACAGCGCACGGAGGTCGTACGACCGTCCACGGGAGGCCTTCATGACCGATGACACCCAGGGCAGGGCGGCGGGAGAGGGCACGGGTCCCACGGAACCGGCCATACCCGGCATCGCCACCGGTGCGGGCACCGGCGGCTCCGTCGCCGCACGCCACGCGCCGCGCGACGACAGCGTGCACGGCGGCGTCCTCGTGTCCATCGGCGCACTGCTGCTCGGCATGCTGCTGGCCGCCCTCGACCAGACGATCGTCTCCACCGCGCTGCCCACCATCGTCAGCGACCTCGGTGGTCTGGAGCATCTGTCCTGGGTGGTCACCGCCTATCTGCTCGCCTCCACCGCAGCAACCCCCCTGTGGGGCAAGCTCGGCGACCAGTACGGGCGCAAGAAGCTGTTCCAGGCCGCGATCGTGCTGTTCCTGATCGGCTCCGCGCTGTGCGGCATGGCGCGCAACATGCCCGAGCTGATCGGCTTCCGCGCCCTGCAGGGACTCGGCGGCGGCGGGCTCATCGTGCTGTCGATGGCCATCGTCGGCGACATCGTCCCGCCCCGGGAACGGGGCCGCTACCAGGGCCTGTTCGGTGCCGTCTTCGGTGCGACCAGCGTCCTCGGCCCGCTGCTCGGCGGCCTGTTCACCCAGCACCTCAGCTGGCGCTGGGTCTTCTACGTCAACCTGCCCGTCGGTGTGGTCGCCCTCGCCGTGATCGCCACGGCCCTGCGTATCCCACGGAAGGCCGAACGGCACGTCATCGACTACCTCGGCACCCTCCTCATCGCCTCCGTCGCCACGTGCCTGGTCCTCGTCGCCTCGCTCGGCGGCACCACCTGGGCCTGGGGCTCACCGCAGATCGTCGGCCTGGCCGCCCTCGGTGCCGTGCTGCTCGTGGCGTTCCTCCTCGTCGAACGCCGCGCCGCCGAACCCGTCCTGCCGCTGAAGCTCTTCCGCGTCCGCACTTTCACGCTCTCCGCCGTCATCAGCTTCATCGTCGGCTTCGCGATGTTCGGCGCGATGACGTACCTGCCGACGTTCCTGCAGATCGTCCACGGCATCAGCCCCACCCTGTCCGGTGTGCACATGCTGCCGATGGTGGTCGGCATGCTGCTGTCCTCCACCACATCCGGCCAGATCGTCAGCCGCACCGGCCGCTGGAAGGTGTTCCCGATCGCCGGCACCGCCGTCACCACCATCGGCCTGCTTCTGCTGCACCGGCTCACCGAGCACAGCAGCACCGCCGAGATGAGCGGCTACTTCTTCGTCTTCGGCCTCGGCCTCGGTCTCGTCATGCAGGTGCTGGTGCTGATCGTGCAGAACGCCGTCGCCTACGAGGACCTGGGCGTCGCGACCTCCGGCGCCACCTTCTTCCGCTCGATCGGCGCCTCGTTCGGCGTGGCCGTCTTCGGCACGGTCTTCGCGGGCCGCCTCGCCGACAAGCTCGTGGCCGCGCTCGCCGGGCATTCGCTCCCGCCGGGCGTCACCCCGGCCGCACTGAAGGCCGACCCACGCGGCATCGCGGCCCTGCCGCCCACCGTACGGCCCTCCGTGCTGCACGCGTTCGCCTCCTCCATCACCGACGTCTTCCTCTACGCGGCCCCGGTCGCCCTCCTCGGCTTCGTCCTGGCCTGGTTCCTGCGCGAGGACAAGCTCCGCGGCTCGGTCACGGCACCGGACGTGTCGGAGACCCTGGCGAGCAACCCGGTGCACCGTTCGTCGTACGAGGAGGCCAGCCGCGCGCTGTCCCTGCTCGGCTCCCGGGAGGGGCGCCGGCAGATCTACGAGAAGATCACCAGGCGGGCCGGGTACGACCTGCTGCCCGCGACGAGCTGGCTGCTGCTGCGGATCAAGAAGTACGGCTGGGCGGAGCCGGCGCTGCTCGCCGAGCGCAGCTCGGTTCCGCTGCCCGTGATCATCGCCGCCGCACGGCAGGTGGAGGAGCGGCGTCTCGGTGTGCGCGAAGGGCTCGACCTGCTACTGACCGAACAGGGCCGCGAGGTCGCCGACCGCCTCGCCGAGGCGCGTGAGGAGTCCCTGGCCGAACTGCTCGGCGACTGGTGGGGCCCCGACCGCCCGACCGACCTGATCAAGCTGGTCCAGGAACTGAACGCGGAACTGTGCGGCTCGGACGCGGAACGCCCGCACAACGGCTCGACGACGCCGCGACAGCTCGGCCGGGCCGTCTAGGGCGGGGTTGCTCAGGTCAGCCGCTTGGCGAACCAGTGCTCGGCGTAGTCGTTGTCGTTGTACGGCGCGGTCTCCTCGTATCCGAGGCGCGCGTAAAGGGCCCGCGCCTCCACCAGGTCGCCCCGGGTGTCGAGGACCATCTGCTCGGCGCCCAGCGCCCGGGCCGCGTCCTCCGCGGCGGTCACGAGGAGCGGGGCGCCGCCCTTGCCGCGCACGTCCGGGTGCACGAAGACGCGCTTGAGCTCGGCGGTCGCGGGATCCATCAGCCGTATGCCGGCGGTGCCCGCCGGGCGGCCGTCGTGGCGGGCCACCAGCAGCACCCCGCCGGGCGGCGCCAGATAGTCGCCCGTGTCGGCGGCGATCTCGCGCTCCAGCTCGTCCGGATCCGTACGACGTCCCTCGTGCAGCAGGTACCAGCGGTCGCTGACCTCTGTGTAGTACGCCCGCCACAGCGCGGCGGCGACCGGGGAGTCGAAGGGTTCGGGGGCGATGATCCAGCTCATGCGGAACATTCTCGGGAGCGGCCGGGAGGGGTGCGCAAACGAATTGCGCGCGCCCCTGCCGGCCTTCCGGCGTGCGGAGCCGGGGGTTCGTTTGGGGGCGGCCGTCCGGGCAACCCGGGCGGGAGACGGCCCGCCGGGCCGCAAGACCTGAAGGCAACCCCGGAAGGCACCCATGTCCACAGGCTGGATCATCGCTCTGATCGTGATCGTGATCGTGGCGGCCGCCCTCGCCGGCGCGGCCGCCGTGTCCCCACGGGCCCGGGGCGCGGTAGGCGGCCGGAGCCTCAAACGCCGCTTCGGACCCGAGTACGAGCGGACCGTGGCTCGTCACGACGGCGACACCAAGGCCGCGGAGCGCGAACTGACCGAGCGGCTGAACAAGTACGGCGTATTGAACGAGCACCCGCTGGAGCCGGCCGAGCGCGAACGGTACGCGGCGCGCTGGGCGGCCGTGCAGGAGCGCTTCGTCGACTCCCCGAGTGAGGCGGTGGCCGAGGCGGACCGGCTGCTCGCCGAGCTGGCGGGCGTGCGGGGGTTCCCGGACAGCGCGCGCTACGAGGAGCAGCTCGAGGCGCTGTCGGTGCACCACGCCCACCACGTCCACGGCTACCGCCGGCTGCACCGGGCCGCCCACACCCCGGACACCGGCATCTCGGCGGACGGCTCGGACACGGAGGAGATGCGCGAGGCCATGCTTCAGGCGCGTGCGCTCTTCGAGGACCTGGTGGCACCCCCGCGCCGGCAGTCGGCCGGCCCCACGGAGAAGACGCCCCGGCACGCCGCCGGCAACGCCGGGCAGTCCCGCCTGCCGTGGGCGTTCCACAGGCAGCATGTGAAGGGGAGTTGAGGGTGATGACGGAATGGACACCGGGCGGCGCCGCCGAGCGCCCGGAAGCGACGGGGCGTCGGCCCGACACCGGAGAGCCCCGGTCGGCGGCGGAGTTCCGGCCCGATACGGGTGAGCGCCGGTCGGGCGCGGAGTTCCGGCCGGAGGCAGGCGAGCCCCGGGTCGCGGGCGAGTACCGGTCCGGGACGGGGGAGCCCCGGTCGGCGGCGGAGTTCCGGCCCGATACCGGCCCGTCCCGGCCGGCTGCGGCGGGCTCCTCCAAGGAGCCCCGGCTGCTGCCGCGGGACGAGTGCGACAAGTTCGAGCTGCGGTTGCAGCACGCGGTCGGCAGGTTCGTCGACCGGCCCAAGGAGGCCGTGGAGGAAGCGGACCAGGTGGTCCAGGAGGTCGCCTCGCGCCTCGCGGAGGCCGTGTCCTCCCGGCGCCGCACCCTGAAGGCGACCTGGCAGGAAACGGGCGACGCCGCCCAATCGACGGCCGACACGGAACAGCTACGGCTGGCGCTCCGGGACTACCGGGCGACGGCGGAGCGGCTGCTGAACATGTGAGCGGCCCCTGGACACAGCGAGCGGGGCCGGCCCGGTGGTGTCGTCCGGGCCGGCCCCGCTCGCTGTGTCACCGCGTCGGCCCGACGGCCGCTTGGCCGGGCGGGCCGCTGTGGCCGGCCTGCCGGACGGCCGCTGTGGTCGGCCTGTCGCCATCCCGGCCCCGCTCCCGGGCGCTCAGCTCGCTCCCGAGCGCCCCCCATGGCGCGCGCGCCACTCCTCGGCGACCGCCTCCACGTCGTATGGCTTCAGGCCCAGCGGAGGCCCCGGCGGCGGCTTGAACATCATGTCGCGGATCTTCACGTTCAGCTGCTCGACCAGTCGCCGTGCCACCCGCTCCGACGGTGCCTGAGCGGCCGCCGCCAGCGTGTCCTCCGCCTCCTTGCGCAGGGCCAGTGTCGGCGGCAGGACCGAGATCCCCTCGCGGGCCATCTTGCGCTTGATCCACCACAGCTCGTCGTACGCCGTGTCGCTGACGGCCGGTGACGGCTCGCCCGCACCGGGGAGGTCCGCGAACTCTCCTCGTGCCTGGGCGTCGCGGATCTGCTTGTCGGCGAACGACTCGAAGCTGACACCGGGTGGCTTGCGCTCGGTCATGGGTTCATTGTGAGGGACGTCACCCGACGGGGCGATCGGGCGAATTATCATTCCGGCGCGGCACGCCAATCGGGCCGGACCGCAGCACACTTGAACCGCCGCATCCCGAAGGAGCGCACGTGCTCGAACTCACCATGGCCTCGGTCTCCGCGGCGGACGCCGGGGCGACGGCCGGCATGCAGATGGCCGACGCGCCCAGCGACCCGGGCACCGTGCTGAGGGTGGGCCGGGACAGGTCCGTGTGCCGGCTGGCGACCCCCGACGACTGGCTGTTCGTCTCCCGCGTCCATCTGGAGTTCCAGTGCGGCGCCGACGGCCTGTGGCAGGTCGCCTGGTTGCGCGGTTCCCAGCCCGACCCCTCCTCGGAGGTCCTGCTCACCCTCGCCGGACACCCCGCGCAGCCCCTGCCCTACGGCGGGGCGGCCCAGCTCCCGCAGGGCGCCTCCGGTGAGCTGGTCATCCAGGACCGCACCGCCCCGCGCAGCGTCAACGTGGGCTTCTACCACGAGGCCTGAGGACCGCCCCGGTCGGTCAGCCCACCACCCGGGCCAGCGCGAACCCGTCGTGCCCCTTGCTGCCCACCGTCTGCACCGCCGTCGCGCTCAACTTGGGGTTCGAGGCCATCAGTTCCAGCGCGGCCCGGGTCCCCCGTACGCTCGGGTCCTCGCTGCCCGCGTCGGTGACCTGGCCGCCGCGCACCACGTTGTCGAGGACGATCAGGCTGCCGGGGCGGGTCAGCTTCAGCGCCCACTCGACGTAGTGCGGGTTGTTGACCTTGTCCGCGTCGATGAACACCAGGTCGAAGGGCTCGGGCTGCTCCTCGGCCAGCTTGGGCAGCGACTCCAGCGCCGGGCCGACCCGCACCTCCGTGATCCCGGCGAGGCCTGCCCGTTCGAGGTTCCGGCGGGCGACCTCCGCGTGCTTGGCCTGGTACTCGAGTGTGATCAGCCGGCCGTCCGCCGGCAGGGCGCGGCCCAGCCAGATCGTGCTGTACCCGCCGAGGGTGCCGATCTCCAGGATGCGGCGGGCGCCCTGGATCCGGGCCAGGAGCTGGAGCAGCTTGCCCTGGTTCGGTGCCACGTTGATGTGCGGCAGTCCCGCGGCGTCGCTGTCCCGCAGGGCCGCGGTGAGCGCCTCGTCCTCGGGGGCGAGCAGGTCCGTGAAGTAGGCGTCGACGTCGTCCCAGAGCTGTTGCGCTGTGCTCATGCACCATGCCTTTCATATGGCTGGTTAGATCACCTAACTAGGCTCGCTAACGAATATAGCCAGGGCAGGGTGCCGTGTCAGCCGATTTCCACCAGCTTCCACCAGCCGGGTGACGGGCCGCGCTTCCACCAGCCGGGTGACGGGCCGCCCCATCGAGCGGCACGTCACCCGGGAGTTGGCCCAGGCGGACCGGATCAGCGCTTCGCGCCCCGCTCGAGCGACGGTGCCGAACCCGGCAGCGGGCGGCCCGCCGACTCCGTCATGAACCACACCGCGGCGCCGCCGATCACGGCCGCCGCCATCATGTAGTAGGCGGGCATCATCATGTTCCCCGTCGCGCCGATCAGCGCCGTGACCACCAGCGGGGTCGTGCCGCCGAACAGCGACACCGAGACGTTGAAGCCGATCGACAGCGACCCGTAGCGGACGCGGGTCGGGAAGAGGGCCGGCAGGGCGGCCGGCATGGCCGCCGTGAAGCAGACCAGCAGCAGACCCAGCGCGCCCATGCCGAGCGCGACCGCGAGCAGGCTGCCCTGGCGGATCAGCAGGATCGCCGGGACGGACAGGAGCAGGAAGCCCGCGCAGCCCGCCGCGATCACCGGGCGTCGGCCGACCCGGTCGGTCAGGGCGCCCACGAAGGGCTGCACGATCATCATCAGCGCCATCACGGCGAGCACGACCAGCAGTCCGTGCGTCTCGTCGTACTTCAGCTCACTGGTCAGATAGCTCGGCATGTACGACAGCAGCATGTAGTCGGTGACGTTGAAGACGAGCACCAGCCCCATGCACAGCAGCAGCGCCTTCCACTGGCCGGTGATCATCTCGCGCAGCGGCACCTTGGGCCGGGCGGCCTCGGCCTTCTCCACTTCGGCCGCGAAGGCGGGGGTCTCCTCCAGGCGCAGTCGCAGGTAGAGCCCGATGACGCCCATCGGACCGGCGATCAGGAACGGGATCCGCCAGCCCCAGGACACCAGGTCCTCGGAGGACAGCAGTGCCGTCATCAGGGTGACCAGGCCCGCGCCGCCGATGTATCCGGCGAGCGTGCCGAACTCGAGCCAGCTCCCGAGGAAGCCGCGCCTCTTGTCCGGCGCGTACTCGGCGATGAACGTGGAGGCGCCCGCGTACTCGCCGCCGGTGGAGAAGCCCTGCACCAGCCGGGCCACGAGCAGCAGGACCGGCGCGCCGACGCCGATCGCCGTGTACGACGGGATCAGGCCGATCGAGAACGTGCCGATCGCCATCATGATCATGGTGACGGCGAGCACCTTCTGGCGCCCGACGCGGTCGCCGAGCGGCCCGAAGACCATGCCGCCGAGCGGGCGGACCAGGAAGGCGGCGGCGAACGCGCCGAAGGTGGACAGCAGCTGCGCGGTGGAGTTGCCGGACGGGAAGAACACCTTGCCCAGCGTGACCGCGATGTAGCTGTAGACGCCGAAGTCGAACCACTCCATGGCGTTGCCGAGCGCGGCGGCCTGTACGGCGCGCTTGACCAGCGCCGGGTCGGTGACGGTGGCCTTCGGGCGGTCGGGGTACGGGGGTGCGTCGGGTACTGAGGGTGGAGCGACGGTCGGCAAGATTCCGCTCGCCTGCCTTTCGACGGGGACAAGGACGGGGCCCGCCGTCGTCAGGGCGTACGAGGGTGTACGCCTGATATCTGTTCGCACGTCTTCGTGTCTGTTCGTACGCCTCGTACGTCGTCGTACGTCTGCTGCGTCTCGTACGGCGGGCCGACGGCCGCACGCGGGGCCGATCGAGGCCTGCCGCACGACGGACGGGCCGGGGGCCGGCCGTGAGGGCCGAGCCGAAAACGACCATAAGGGAACTTGTCGCCATAACGGACGGTAGCCGGTCCATCGCCCAGAGCGCGAAAAACGCGATGTCCAGGGCCGACGGGTCCGCTGTGCCCGGTCGGCCGCCGGTCATTCTGTGATCCATCTCGCGTACCGAAGCCGGAACCGAACCGTCCGCGCCCGGTCGACATGCCGCTGAAGGGGGGAGCGGACCTCAGGGTGAGGGGGTTGCCGGCGTCCCACAGTGAGGGGGCGCGAACCTCGTAGAGCCGGGACAGCGGCCGGCGAAACGGGGCATACGGGATCGATGCGGCGGGAGGGCCGACGAGGCGCGGCGAACGTGGAGCACAGCAGGCGGACGAGCGGCGCCCAGGCCCCCATGAGGCCCGAGCTCCGAGCTGATCAACCCCGTCGCGCCAGCCGCTCCTGCAGCCGGGAGTGACGGAACTGGTACACCGGGCCCGTGGCCCGGAGCAGGTTGCGTCGGCGGGCGTCTTCCAGGAAGGAGAGCAGGCGGAGCGGAGTGCTTTCCCTGATGGAGAGCTGGACGACGGTGAGGGCAGTGGTGACGGCGAGGTTGCGGAGGAGGCCGGAAGCCAGGGCGGTGAAGGCGGCTCCGGCACCTACGACCGCAGCCGCCGTCCGCCAGCCGTACAGCCGGACGAAACACGGGGTGATCAGGCCCAGGACGTTGATGCTCACCAGAACGCTGAGCATAAGTCTCAGCCCAAGGTGATGCCGCCACACATCACGCGGGCCGACCGAACGGGATTCCGCCACAGGGGGTGCGCTGAGTTCCTCCCGTACCGAGTCCATGTCCGAGCCGGTTCCGATGGCGAGGACGGTCCCTTTGACGAGCTCGTAACCGCGGCCGCTCACCAGGGTCGCGCTGAACCCGAAGGGCAGCGCCATGACGATGCACTGCCACTGCGGCAACGAGGCGCCCAGAAGTTCAGGAACGTGGTGGAAAACGGCTTCGGCCCCCAACCAGATCGACGCGCCGAAGCCGACACCCCGCACGGTGAAGATGTCGCGCCATCCGGCGCTCGGAAGCGGTCCGCGGCTGCCGGCGCCCGCATGCAGTCGGACGGCGCCTGCCCCCACCAACAGGGCCATGAAGACACCGAACAGGACCGTCCCCACGGGCCCGTAGTACGGCCGCATGGAATAGGCGGCGAGCACTCCTTGCACCACGCCGATCACGGTTCCGACGAAGAGTCCTCTGCCCCGGGGGTCCACCCAGGCGGGAATGTGCCACCAGCACAGCTCACGCGTGCCGTCCTCGCTGAGCCGTGTCGCGAGGTAGCGCAGCGTCCGCTCCGCGGTCTCGGGCGAGTGGCGCGGGCGGGGATGCCCGGGTCTCGGGGTGTACGCGGCGATGACCGCGTGGTCGAGCAGGTGGTCTTCGACGGCCCGTGGACTGGGGAAGCGCGTTTCGTCGAGTAGTTCGTCGACGGGGCCGTCGTCCGGGTAGACGTCACGCAGCAAGCCGATCGCCAACGGATTGGAGAGGGCTCGGGCCACGGCGCTGTCCGGCTCCGCCACGATGTGACGGGTCACCGCCCGCCAGGCCGACGGGGGCGGGGAAGGCAGCGGATCAAGGAGGTATGCCGCGGCGTCCTCGGGGCGCACCGGCTGCAGCTCCAGGGCTACCGCGCCACCCAGCCGGGCCTTCCTGGCAGTGAGGACGGCCTCTCTCGCACGGGAGATCAAGACCAGTCGGCAGGGCGCGGGCTCCAAGGCGCTGACCATCGCAGCGCGCACCTTGCCGCTCACCTCGTCCAGGCCGTCGAGGAACAGCGCGAGGGCGCCCTCCTCGAGCAACCGGCGAGCGCGACCGCGTCCACCACGGCCGCGGAACAGGGTGTACTCGTGTGAAAGGCGGCCTGCCGCCCACTCGACCGCGCTCTCCAGAGACGGGTCCCAGCCCTCCAACGACAACAGCACCGGCACGGGAATGCGTGCCCGGTCCTGCGGTGCCGCCAGCGCACGGTACTCGAGCGCGTCGAGCAGGAGGAGGACCGCCGTAGCTGTCTTGCCCGCCGCCGGAGGGCCGATCAGCAGCAGGCGGCCCGAGGCCAGCCCGCCGTACACCGCGTGCAGTTCGAGCAGACCACCGCCTGCGAGCAGCCCGTCGCGGGCGACGGGTTTCAAGCCGGGCAGCGGAGTGAAGCGGGCCCTTCCCCCCTCGGCGGTCGCTCCCGCCAGGCGGCCCGCCACCTTGCGGTCCGTCACCTGCCAGCGCACCGGCAGCGTAGCGGGGGCCAGGAGTCGCCGCAGTCCGGCCTCTTTCTGCCACTGTGCGAGCACCACCCTGGCCAGTTCGTCGGCCGTGGCCTCGAGTGGGGATGGTGTTGCGGTCGTGGTGTAGTGGCTGACATTGAGGGTGTTGTGGTCGCCGACCTGGAAGCTGGTCGGACCGTGGAAACTGTTCCCGGACACCCCGCCGGAACCTCCGGATCCGGGACGTCTCATCCCGTGGACCCGAAGTGGTTGTCCTGCTGGTTGTGGTGGCCCGTCTGGAAGCTGGTGGGGCCGTGGAAGGTGTTGCCCGACACCGCTCCTCCGGCGGAAGCGGCCGAGGAACCGAACTCCTCGGCAAGTGTTCGCAGTTCGGTGACGACGCGCTGTTGCTCCGCACCGTCGAGGGTCTCCAGCAGGGAGGCGAACTCGCCCCGCCACAGTCGTGCGTGCACGGTGCGTACCCGCTCCCGCTCGGCGTCGTCCGAGGCGGCGGCCAAGGCGGCCGCCGTACGGTCCAGGCGCTCGCGCGCGTCGTTCTCGCGCTCGGGGTCACCTCTGCCGATCAGCCGCGCACCCCGCGCCTTGCACCAAGCCCAAAGGTCCGAGCCGGCGGCTTCGACCATGGCCGTGCCGCCGGCCGCCGCCGCCGCTGTCACCGCTTCCGCAAGCACCCTCAGCGCCTCCCCGTCACAAGGTGCCCCAGCGTCAGAACCACACGGTCCGTCCGCTCGAGGTTCCGGCTTCACATCCCAGTTGTCGACCATCCCGGCCGGCAAGGCAAGCCCACGGCCGCGCTCCGCATCCTGGGGCAATCCGAATGGTAGCGACGGGAGTTGCGCCGAGTACCGGCGATCAGGGATAGGCGTCATCTGTTTCTTCCGCCATCGGCAGCAGCCGTGATGGCCGGTCATTGACAACCCCGGTCCGGGTCTCGCACTCGAACCACACGGTCTTGCCGCCCGTGCCGTGCGGTTGCACGCCCCACTTGTCGACCACCGCGTCGAGCAGGAGCAACCCGCGACCATTTTCCGCCTCCGGCGGCAACTCCGACGGCACGGCGGGACGTCGATCGCAGCCATCCGTCACCTCCACCCGGATCCCGGCCTCCTGCCGCAGCACCAGCAGCGTGCAGCGGCGGTCCGGGACGTGCCGTACGACGTTGGCGATCAGCTCGGTCGCGGCCAGCTCGGCGGCGTCCGCCAGCTCCGCCATCTCCCACTCCTGGAGGAACGAGCGGACGATACGGCGGATGTGCCGCGCCGAGTGCTCGCCGACGGTGAGGTGCATGCGATACCGGGTGGGGAGGGGGCCCAGGAGGGCGACAGGAATGTAGTCGTTCACACGACGAGCGTGACCTGGCCCGACTACCCTCGGCTACGGATCGGATACAACGGGTCCCGTTGTGGGCCGCGTTGCGTGAAAGGGGGCCGTGCGTGACCCACATCAGCATCCTCGACCCGGGAGCCTCACCGCTCGACTACTACGGTTTCGAGCTGCGCAGGCATCGAGAGGCCGCCGGGCTGACGCAGAAGCAGCTCGGGGAGATCGTCAACTACACCGGGTCGCTGGTGGGGCAGATCGAGACGGCACGGAGGGTTCCGACACCGGAGTTCAGTGAGCGGGTGGATGCCGCCCTGGGGACGGACGGGCTGCTGTCCCGGCTGGTCGAGCTGGTGCTGCGCAGCCAACTTCCCGCGTGGTTCCAGCAGGTGGCGGCACTGGAAGTGCGGGCCACTGAGATCTGCACCTTCCAGATGGGCATGGTCCACGGCCTTCTCCAGACCGAGGCGTATGCGCGCGCCACGCTGGGCGCACTCGACCGGACCGACCTCGATGACCGGACCGCTGTACGTCTGGCCCGTCAGCGCATCTTTCAGAAAGACGAGCCGCCGGTCTTCTGGCTGATCCTCAGCGAGGCCGCTCTGTACCAGGAGATCGGCGGCCCCGCGGCTATGCGTGGCCAACTGGCTCACCTGTTGTCCTTCGAGGACGACCCCCGGATCAACATCCAGGTGCTGCCGTTCTCGGCCGGAGCGCACGCGGGACTGACAGGCTCCTTCAACCTCTACCACTTCACCAACGACCCGGACATCGTCTACACGGAGAGCTACGGCAGCGGGCATCCGACCGCCAACCCGACCACCGTCAAGGACTGCTCGCTCCGTTACGATCATCTTCGTGCCGCCGCTCTCTCCCTCAGGGACTCGGCGGAGCTGATCCGGCGCGTGATGGAGGAACGCTATGGAGAGCAAGGCGATGCCGGCAGGGATCCAGTGGCGTAAGTCCAGCTACAGCAGTGATCAAGGTGGCGAATGCGTCGAGTGCGCCCCCCTCGGCCCCCTCGCCTGGCGCAAGTCGTCCCACAGCAGTGACCAGGGCGGCGACTGCGTAGAAATCGCCGAAACCCCCTGCGCCACCGTAGCCGTACGCGACTCCAAGACCCCCGCCGGACCGGTGCTCACCCTCGCGCCGGCCGCCTTCACGGCGTTCGTCTGCTGGGCGGCTACAACCGCTGGATGATCGTCCCGGTCGCCAGCCCGCCGCCGGCGCACATCGTCACCAGCGCGAACTCCTTGTCCATACGCTCCAGTTCGTGCAGTGCCGTCGTGATCAGCCGGGCCCCGGTCGCTCCCACCGGGTGACCCAGCGCGATCGCGCCCCCGTTCACGTTCACCTTCTCCAGGTCCTGGTCGAAGACTTGTGCCCAGCTCAACACCACGGACGCGAACGCCTCGTTGATCTCCACCAGGTCGATGTCCCCCAGGGACATCCCGGCCTTCCCAAGTACCGCCTTGGTCGCGTCGATCGGGCCGTCCAGGTGGAAGTGCGGGTCGGAACCCACCAGGGCCTGGGCCACGATCCGGGCCCGCGGGCGCAGCTTCAGGGCACGCGCCATCCGTTTCGACGCCCACATGATCGCGGCCGCGCCGTCCGAGATCTGCGAGGAGTTGCCCGCCGTGTGCACCGCCGTCGGCATGATCGGCTTCAGCCGGGACAGCGCCTCCATCGACGTGTCGCGAAGGCCCTCGTCCCGGTCGACGAGTCGCCACATGCCCTGGCCGGCCCGCTGCTCCTCCTCGGTCGTCGGCACCTGCACGGCGAACGTCTCACGTTTGAACCGCTCCTCCGACCAGGCGATCGCCGCCCGCTCCTGGGAGATCAGGCCCAGCGTGTCCACGTTCTCGCGGGTGAGGCCGCGGTGGCGGGCGATCCGCTCGGCCGCCTCGAACTGGTTCGGGAGGTCCACGTTCCACTCGTCGGGGAAGGGCTTGCCCGGACCGTGCTTGGAGCCCGAGCCGAGCGGCACCCGCGACATCGACTCGACACCGCACGAGATCCCGACGTCGATCACGCCCGCCGCGACCATGTTGGCCACCATGTGCGACGCCTGCTGGGACGAGCCGCACTGGCAGTCGACCGTCGTCGCCGCCGTCTCGTAGGGCAGGCCCATCGTCAGCCACGCCGTGCGCGCCGGATTCATCGACTGCTCGCCGGCGTGCGTCACGGTGCCGCCGACGATCTGTTCGACGCAGTCGGCGGGGATGCCGGTGCGCCCGAGGAGTTCGCGGTAGGTCTCGCCCAGGAGGTAGGCGGGGTGCAGATGGGCGAGCGCGCCGCCGCGCCTGCCGATGGGGGTGCGCACGGCTTCGACGATCACGGGTTCCGCGGCCATGGGGGCTCGTCCTCTCCTCGGTCACCCGCGTGGCGCGGGCGTCCCGGCCCACCCGCCACGCAGAACTAGTACCCGTTCTAGTTCTGTGTGCAGTGTGCTGACAGGGTGTCCAGGGCCGCAAGGGTCGTGCAGCCTCCGAAGTCGTGATCTGCGCGAGTCTCGCACGCAACCGGGGCGCCGTGCCTCTTGCGACTTGTAGAACCCGTTACTACCTTCACCGCAATTCCTGATAGACCGTCAGAATGGTGAGGGGTCGACCATGCCCTGTCCCGAGCTGCCCGACGGGTTCGACTTCACCGATCCCGATCTGCTGCACCACCGCGTGCCCCTGCCGGAGTTCGCCGCACTGCGCCGGGCCGAACCGGTGTGCTGGGTGCCCCAGCCGGCCGGGCTCGCGGGCTTCCGGGACGAGGGGTACTGGGCGGTCACCCGGCACGCCGACGTCAAGTACGTCTCCACGCACCCGGAGATCTTCTCCTCGTCCCTCAACACCGCGATCATCCGGTTCAAGGAGCACATCGAGCGCGACTCGATCGACGCCCAGCGGCTGATCATGCTGAACATGGACCCGCCCGAGCACACCCGGGTCCGCCAGATCGTCCAGCGGGGCTTCACCCCGCGCGCCATCCGGGCCCTGGAGGAGCGGCTGCGGGCCCGGGCCCGGGCCATCGTCCACGGCGCCCTCGCCCACGACGGCCCCTTCGACTTCGTCACCCAGGTCGCCTGCGAACTGCCGCTGCAGGCCATCGCCGAGCTGATCGGCATCCCCCAGGTCGACCGGGCCAGGATCTTCGACTGGTCCAACAAGATGATCGCGTACGACGACCCCGAGTACGCCGTCACCGAGGAGGTCGGCGCCCGGTCGGCCACCGAGATCATCGCGTACGCCATGAACATGGCCGCCGACCGCAAGCAGTGCCCGGCGAGGGACATCGTGACGACGCTGGTGGCCGCCGAGGACGAGGGGAACCTCAGCTCCGACGAGTTCGGGTTCTTCGTGCTGATGCTGGCCGTCGCCGGCAACGAGACCACCCGCAACGCCATCACGCACGGCATGCACGCCTTCCTCACCCACCCCGGCCAGTGGGACCTCTACAAGCGGGAGCGCCCCCGGACCGCCGCCGAGGAGATCGTCCGCTGGGCGACCCCGGTCAACGCCTTCCAGCGCACCGCCACCCAGGACGCCGGGCTCGGCGGCAAGCAGATCAGGAAGGGCGACCGTGTGGGGCTCTTCTACTCCTCCGCCAACCACGACCCCGAGGTCTTCGACCGCCCGGACGCCTTCGACATCACCCGCGACCCCAACCCGCACCTCGGCTTCGGTGGCGGAGGCCCGCACTACTGCCTCGGCAAGTCCCTGGCCGTCCTGGAGATCGACCTCATCTTCGACGCGATCGCCGACGCCATGCCGGACATCAAACCGGCCGGCGACCCGCGACGCCTGCGCTCCGCCTGGATCAACGGCGTGAAGGAGCTCCCGGTCACCGTGGGCTGACGGACCCGGGCCGCCGGTCTCCCGGCGCCGCCGGCCCACCCCGAGGGAGGCAGGGGCATCACCCCTACGCCCCGCCCCTGCCTCCCCGGTTGCCGACTGACACCCGCGGGCCGCCGCCGGGGACGCCGTCACTCCCGCCCGGACGCGACCACCGCCAGCACGGCCGTCGCCACGGCCGTGAGCAGCAGGGGCCAGCCCAGGCCGTGGTGGATGACCAGCCAGCCGCCCAGGACCGCGCCCGCCAGCAGGGAGACCGCCGAGGCCGCACGGCGCCGGGAGCGCCTGCCCGTGCCCCCGCCGAGCCGGGAGTCCGAGGCGAGCCCGGTCAGGGTCGAGGTGAGGACGGTGGTCGTCGTCAGGTCGGGCACGGCCAGCTTCCGTACCGTCGCGTTGCGCACCCCCATCGCGAAGGCCGTCACGGCGATCAGCGTGTACCGGGTCGTGGTGGTGCCCGGCGCGATGAAGGCGACCGCCGCCGACGCCCCGAGCAGCACCGCCTCGACCGCGAGCGCCAGCCGCGCCCAGGCGCGCCGCGACCCGCCGCCGTACCGCCGGCCCGCGCGTCCGCCCGCCACCGCCCCCACCAGGAACGACCCCAGTGAGATCACCGCGTGCGAGGTGGAGAAGCCGGGCGCCCCGGCGGCGGCGAAGCCGAGCACCACCACATTGCCGGTCATGTTCGCCGTGAAGACGTGCCCGAGCCCGAGGTAGCTCACCGCGTCGACGATCCCGCTGATCGCGGTCATCACCAGGAGCGCGGGGACCAGGCGCAGTCCGCGCGTTCCGGGTTCCTCCACCGGTGTGTCAGTGCTCATACGGGCCTCCGGGCAGTGGGACGGGCGCGGTGCACTCAGGTACACCCCGGACGCGGGGGATGTTCGGATGTCCGGGCCAACGGGGCGGCCCATAGCCTCGGATCATGAGTGAGAACACGCGCAAACACCAAGAGAACCACACGAGTTGGACGGTCAGACGCGGGGTCGCCGCCGCGGCCCTCCTGCTCGCGGGCCTCGCCGCGGCCCCCGCGCCCGCGGCGACGCACACGCCGGACACGACAACGCCCCGTCGCGGCACCCTTGTCTCCCTTACCCCGGTCCTGTCCCGGGACGCCACCGGCGTACGGACCTTCCTGGCCGACCGGAACATCGCCACGGACACCGTGCGGTACGGCGTGGCGGGCTACCGGCTGACGTACCGGACCGTCGACCCGTACGGGAAACCCACCACTGCCACCGGACCCCTCACACTGCCCGCCGGCGGCGCGCACCGGCTCGACCTGGTGTCCGACACGCACCGGGCGCGCGCTGCGGCAGGGCGCCGACCAGACCACCGCTGACCGGACACGCCGAAGGCGGCGACCCCGATTCGGGGTCGCCGCCTTCGTGGCCGCGTGGGACCGGTGTTGCCGCGGGACCGGTGTGGTCGCGTGGGACCGGTGTGGTCGCCCGGGACCTGCGCGGTCGCGTGGACCGGCTCGATCAGTACCAGTGGTGGGTGGACCAGAAGTTCCACGCCGCGGCGGGGCTGCCGTAGCGGGAGTTCATGTAGTCCAGGCCCCACTTGATCTGGGTCGCCGGGTTGGTCTTCCAGTCGGAACCGGCGGACGCCATCTTCGAGGCGGGCAGCGCCTGGACCAGGCCGTAGGCGCCGGAGGACGCGTTGGTGGCCTGGGGGTTCCAACCGCTCTCATGCGAGACGATCTTGTTGAACGCTTCGTACTGCGCCGGGTCCGGGATCATCTGGTGCGCGATCGCCTGGGCGGAAGAGGGCGCCGAGGTCGGCGTGGCGGCCTGGGCGGGCGCCGAGGTCAGCAGCGCACCGGTGGCGGCCGCGGCGACGGCGGTGGCGGCGATGGCCTTCTTCGGGGAAGCGATGCGGCGGATGAAGGAGACGGTCACAGGAAACCTTTTCGTCGGGGACATGGGGCCGCGAACATGCCGGAACCACGTGGGACGCGGTGGGGGCATGCCTCGGCGCCGCGACCCGGGTGGGCTCGTCGGCGCCTGGCGACGTCATCCAGAGAAGCAGGCCGACGAGATGTCCGCAATGACCCCTTTTACTAGTTGTGGTCGAATCCGCCGGAAACATGTCTCATGTGATCTGGCTCTCAAACCGCAGGTCGCGCGGGCAATTGGCGTAGGCATGCCATGCGAATCGATCTACGGCCGGGCATCGTAGGTGACGGTGGTCACGTGGGGCTCGTCACGGTTTGGCTCACGTATCGCCTATAGCGGGTATACGGTGCGAAACCGGACGTTGTGACCCACGCCGCACGAACGGGGGCGGAGATGTGACCGGCGTCGCAGGCGCGTTCGACCAAAGGCGTTCCAGGGCCGTGTGAGCCGTGTGGGCCGTGTGAGCCAGGTGGTCCATGTGTCTTGAGGTGTCATGGCGCCAACCACGCAACGCGCCGGGCCGGCGCCTTTTCACGTCGCCGCGTACGCCACCGGATCGCTCCCCGCCACGGCCTCCGCCCGGCCCAGCTTCACCAGCCGGCGCAGATGGGCCTCGGCCTCCGCGACCGCGATGTGCCGTGAGCCGTACGGGATCTGCTCCCAGGGACGGTTCCACTCCATGCGCTCGGCGAGCTGCCAAGGGGTGAGCGGGGCCGACAGCAGGGTCAGCAGCCCGGTCAGCCGCTCCCCGTGGTGCGCCAGCAACTCCCGTACGCGGCCCGGCGCGTCGGTGAACGGGTGCTGATGGGCCGGCAGCACCTCGGCGGGCTCCAGGCGGCCTACGCGCTCGAGGGAGTCGAGGTAGTCGCCGAGCGGGTCGGTCGCGGTGGTGTCGTCCGGGTCCTCGTACAGGCCGATGTGCGGGGTGATCTCGGGGAGCAGGTGGTCGCCCGAGAACAGGCGGCCGTGGCCGGGCAGTCCGGCGGGGTGGTCCTCCTCCAGGTGGAGGCAGACGTGGCCGGGAGTGTGTCCCGGCGTCCAGATCGCGCGCAGGCGGCGCCCGGGGAGGTCGAGAAGTTCCCCGGGGACGATCTCACGGTCGGGCAGCGCGGGGGTGAGGCCCGGCAGGTCCCGGCGGCCGCGCGCGGCGCGCAGCGGGGCCAGGTGCTCCTCGGGAGCGCCCGCCGCGGCCAGCTTGTCGGCCATGTACGCGTACCAGCGCTCGGGGCGGGTCTCGCGGGTCCGCCGTACGACCGCGGTGTCCGCCGCGTGCATCGCGACCCACGCGCCGGACGCCTCGCGGACCCTGCCGGACAGGCCGTGGTGGTCGGGGTGGTGGTGCGTGATGACGACGCCGTAGATCTCCGCGGGCGAGGTGCCGCAGGCCGCCAGGCCCTGCGCGAGCGTGTCCCAGGAGTCCGGGTCGTCCCAGCCGGTGTCGATCAGCACCGGGCCGCGGTCGGTGTCGACGAGGTGGACGAGGGTGTGGCCGAGGGGGTTGTCCGGGATGGGGACCCTGAAGGACCGTACGCCCCCGCCGTGGTCGTGCGCCTGTGCCACCGGCTCCCCGCCCTGACTCGTCGTCATCGCACCTCCGCCCCGCCCACCCTTTGCCATGGCCCACTATAACTAGAACTGGTTTCACACAGAGCGGCCGGACGAAGCTCACCCCTGCCTGCGCCGACCAGCTGGAAAACCGTCGTTGCCGGCAGGGGTCCCGAGGTCAGGCCGTGGCCTCGACCAGCCGCTTCATGCCGGGCTGGTCTGTCACGCAGCCCACCAGGCCGAGCGCCCGGGCCAGTGCCAGGTCGCGCTCGTCGTTGACGGTCCAGGCCATCACGTCGATGCCGGCGGCGCCGCACTTCTCCACGATGGCCCGGTTCAGCTGGCGCAGCTCCACGCTGACCAGGGTGGAACCGACCCTCTGGGCGCGGCCGACGAAGGTGTCGCGGTGCGCGCTGGGACCTGCCACCAGCACGGTGCGGGCCTGCGGCAGCAGGTTGTGGATCTCGACCAGCGCCACGTCGTGGAACGACAGCACCGAGACCCGGTCCAGCAGGTCGCGGTCGGTGAGCACCTTGGCCAGCGACCGGGCGGCGGCCACGTCCTTGATCTCCGCCTGGATCGGCAGCGTCGGCCCGACGGCGTCCAGCACCTCCTCGAACGTGGGGATGCGCTCGCCGAGACCGGCGTCGAGCTCCTTGAGCTTCCGCAGCTCCTGGTCGGCGATCGGACCGGAGCCGTCCGTCGTGCGGTCCAGGGTCTCGTCGTGCATGACGACAAGCCGGCCGTCCCTGCTCAGGTGCAGGTCGAGTTCGATGCCGTCCAGCCCCTCGCGTTCGGCCCGCAGGAAGGAGCGCAGGGTGTTCTCCGGCTCGGCGGCCATGACACCGCGGTGGCCGATGGTGAAGAAAGACACTCGGTTGCCGTCCTTGGGTGTGGTGGTGCGGGGCAGCCGCACGAGTGTCGAACCCCGCACCGGGCGGCGGGCGACCGCCCGTCGGAGTGCCAAGCCTAATGGGCCTGTCCGGCCGCGTGCTCCGGCCCGCCGGGACCGCGCCGGAGCGCGCCCCGAGACACACGATCCGAGATCGCACCGCCTGTCTCGCCGGCCATGGCCAGCGCGGCTTGGCGGCACCCCCACATGAGGCAAACCCGCTGGTGGGGGCCTATTCGGCCCCGAACCTGGCTTAGTCCGACCAGAACTGGTATCAGTTCTGAAATGCCGTCAGACACGGTACCGCCGGCTCCGCAGGAGGCAGTCGCCATGACCGAGCTCGTGGAACACGGACAGCTGTACATCGGCGGGGAGTTGACCGACCCCCTGGGTGAGGACGTCATTGAGGTGGTCTCCCCGCACACGGAAGAGGTCATCGGGCGGGTGCCGCACGCCTCGCGGGAGGACGTCGACCGGGCCGTCGCCGTGGCGCGTCGTGCCTTCGACGAGGGACCCTGGCCGCGCATGGCGCTCGACGAGCGGATCGGGATCGTGACGAGGATCAAGGACGCGATCGCCGTGCGGCACGAGGAGATCGCCCGCGTGATCTCCTCCGAGAACGGTTCCCCGTACTCATGGAGCGTCCTCGCGCAGGCGCTCGGCGCGATGATGGCGTGGGACGCGGCGATCACGGTCGCGCGGGACTTCACCTATGAGGAACGGCGGGACGGCGTTCTCGGGAAGATCCTGGTGCGGCGCGAGCCGGTCGGGGTGGTGGCGGCCGTCGTGCCGTGGAACGTGCCGCAGTTCGTGGCCGCCGCCAAGCTCGCGCCCGCGCTGCTCACCGGCTGCACGGTGGTGCTGAAGCCGTCGCCCGAGTCTCCGCTCGACGCGTACCTCCTCGGTGAGATCGCCCGTGAGGCCGGGCTGCCCGAAGGGGTGCTGTCGATCCTGCCCGCGGACCGTGAGGTCAGTGAACATCTCGTGGGGCATCCGGGGATCGACAAGGTGTCCTTCACCGGCTCGGTCGCGGCCGGCAGGCGGGTCATGGAGGTCGCCGCGCGGAACCTCACGCGCGTGACCCTGGAGCTGGGCGGCAAGTCGGCGGCCGTGGTGCTGCCGGACGCGGACGTCGGGACGACCGTGGCCGGGGTCGTCCCGGCCGCCTGGATGAACAACGGCCAGGCCTGCGTCGCCCAGACCCGCATTCTGGTGCCGCGCTCGCGCTACGACGAGTTCGCCGACGCCTTCGCCGCCGCGGCGAGCGCCCTTGTGGTCGGTGACCCGCTGGACCCCTCGACGCAGGTCGGTCCGCTGGTGGCGCGGCGGCAGCAGCAGCGCAACCTCGACTACATCCGCATCGGCCAGGAGGAGGGCGCGAAGATCCTCACCGGTGGTGGGCGGCCCGCGGGCATGGAGCGGGGCTGGTACGTGGAGCCGACGCTCTTCGGTGACGTCGACAACTCCATGCGGATCGCCCGCGAGGAGATCTTCGGGCCCGTCGTCTGCCTGCTGCCCTACGGCGACGAGAGCGAGGCCGTGAAGATCGCGAACGACTCCGACTACGGCCTGAGCGGCAGCGTGTGGACCGCGGACATGGAGCACGGCGTCGAGGTCGCCCGGCAGGTCCGTACCGGGACGTACTCGGTGAACACCTTCAGCCTCGACATGCTCGGCCCCTTCGGGGGCTACAAGAACTCGGGGCTCGGGCGGGAGTTCGGCCCAGAGGGCTACGGCGAGTACCTGGAGCACAAGATGATCCATCTGCCGGCCGGGTACGGGGAGGCGTAACCCGTGGGAGACCGCTGGCACATCGAGGTCGACCGCTCGGTCTGCATCGGCTCGGCGCAGTGCGTGCACCAGGCGTCCGGCGCCTTCCGTCTCGACTCCGCCCGCCAGTCCCATCCCGTCGCACCGGACGCCGACGCGGGGGAGCAGATCCTTCAGGCGGCGGAGAACTGCCCGGTGGAGGCCATCGCGATCACGCTGGCGGGGAGTGGGGAGCCGGTGTTCCCGCCGGAGGAGTAGGTGAGGCCACGGGTCTGGGCGATATGCCCGAAAAAATAAGAAAAATCATGGTTTGGGGTCTTCCATTTGGCCGCAGAAGTCCTAATCTGGAAGTTGCCTACGAGGCGAGTGAAGGAACTCGACCGGAGATGCCGACTGGGGCGTGAAGTCAAGGCTTCCGCTGTGGCCGACATCGACGGTCGACAGGTCGGAAGGTCGAAAGACCTGAAGGTCGACCGGAACCCGTCTCGTAGGTCTTTTCGTGCCCTGGCCCAGTGGTCTTTCGTGCCCTAGTCCCGCGCTCGGGTGTCCGTGAGGTCGATCAGTCGGCACACCGTCTCTATGTCGATCCTCACCTGGGCGATGGAGGCGCGGCCGGAGAGCCAGGTGATCAGCGCCGAGTGCCAGGTGTGCTCGATGACCCGCACCGCCGAGAGCTGGTCCGGGGTCGGGTCGCCGTCCAGGCCCATCGCGTCCAGGATGATCGCCGTCGTCTGCCGGGAGACCTGGTCCACCTCGGGGGAGACGCTGCGGTCCGCGAAGGTGAGCGCGCGGACCATCGCGTCGGCCAGGTGCGGCTCGCGCTGGAGGGCGCGGAAGGCGCGCATCAACGTCTCCGCCACCCGCTCGGCCGCGGTCCGGCCGGCCGGCGGCTTCTTCCGCAGCGTGCCGTGCATGCGCTCCAGCTGGTCCTGCATGGTCGCGACCAGCAGGTGCACCTTGGAGGGGAAGTAGCGGTACAGCGTGCCGAGCGCCACCTGCGAGGACTCGGCAACCTCCCGCATCTGCACCGCGTCGAAACCGCCCCGGCTCGCCAGCTGTGCGCTCGTGTGCAGGATCCTGCGGCGACGCGCCTCCTGCCGCTCGGTGAGCGGAGGTGAGGCCGGCTGCGCCGCCGGTCGCGCGGTACTGGCTGGCACCTTGGCTTCCGCAGGCATGGGTCCCGTTCCGTGACAGTCGGTGAGGGTGATGATCAGGTCGGTGAGGGGTGGCGGTCGGACAGCATGGCAGGGCGTCGGCCGTGGCGCGAATCACCCGAACCATCGCTCACAGCGGGGCTACCTGCCGGTAGATTCAGAGGCTCTTGAACGATCAAGTCTGTAACTTGTTCTAGATTACCGTCCCGGCGTAGTCTCGCGGGAAACTGCAGGGAAGAAGGGGCCGACCAGTGACCGCTGAGGCCAGGGAGGCGGGTCCCGAGGAGGGCTCGGCCGCCGGTGGGGGTACCTCCCTGTTCATGGGGGTCCCCCCGCTCGAGCGAAGCCGAGAGTGGGGGAGAAGCCGAGAACTCGGGGGAGAGCGCCCGCTGCGCATCGCGCTCCTGACGTACAAGGGGAACCCGTTCTGCGGCGGTCAGGGCGTGTACGTACGGCGCCTCTCCCGTGAGCTGGTCCGGCTCGGTCACCGGGTCGAGGTCATCGGCGCGCAGCCCTACCCGGTGCTCGACGAGGGCGAGGGCCTTCAGGGCCTGTCCCTCACCGAACTGCCCAGCCTCGACCTGTACCGCCAGCCCGACCCCTTCCGCACTCCGAAGCGCGACGAGTACCGGGACTGGATCGACGCCCTCGAGGTCGCCACGATGTGGACCGGCGGCTTCCCCGAGCCGCTGACGTTCTCCCTGCGCGCCCGCCGCCATCTGCGCGCCCGCCGCGGCGACTTCGACGTCGTGCACGACAACCAGACGCTCGGCTACGGTCTGCTGGGCGATGTGGGCGCGCCGCTGGTGACCACCATCCACCACCCCATCACCGTGGACCGGCAGTTGGAGCTGGACGCGGCCGAGGGCTGGAAGCGGCGGCTTTCGGTGCGGCGCTGGTACGCGTTCACGCGCATGCAGAAGCGGGTCGCGCGCAGGCTGCCGTCGGTGCTCACCGTCTCCGGCACCTCCCGCCAGGAGATCGTGGACCACCTGGGCGTCGACCGGGACCGCGTCCACGTCGTGCACATCGGCGCCGACACCGACCTGTTCTCGCCGGATGCGTCGGTGCCGCAGGTGCCGGGCCGGATCGTCACCACCTCCAGCGCGGACGTGCCGCTCAAGGGCCTCGTCTTCCTCGTCGAGGCGCTCGCCAAGGTGCGGACCGAGCACCCCGGGGCGCATCTCGTCGTGGTCGGCAAGCGCGCCGAGGACGGGCCCGTCGCGCAGGCCATCGAGCGGTACGGGCTCGAGGGCGCCGTCGAGTTCGTGAAGGGCATCTCCGACGCCGAGCTGGTCGACCTGGTGCGGTCGGCCGAGGTGGCGTGCGTGCCGTCGCTGTACGAGGGGTTCTCGCTGCCGGCGGCCGAGGCGATGGCGACCGGTACGCCGCTGGTGGCCACCACGGGCGGTGCCATACCGGAGGTCACGGGCCGCGACGGCGAGACGTGCCTGGCGGTCCCGCCCGGTGACGCCGGGGCGCTGGCCGCCGGGCTGAACCGGCTGCTGGCGGACCCGGAGCTGAGGGCACGGCTCGGCGCGGCGGGCCGCGAACGGGTGCTGCGGCACTTCACCTGGGCGAAGGCGGCGGAGGGGACGGTGGCGCGGTACCGCGAGGCCATCGCCCTCACCCAGGCCCGGCACGGCTCGCTCGGGGGCGCCCCCGCCGGAACAGTCGCCGCCACCGCGGCCGCCGCAGAAGACATCGTCGTACCCAACCGCGAAAGCAGGGCCACGTGCTGACCGTCGACTTCTCCCGGTTCCCGCTCGCCCCGGGCGACCGCGTCCTGGACCTCGGCTGCGGTGCCGGACGGCACGCGTTCGAGTGCTACCGGCGCGGCGCGCAGGTCGTGGCGCTGGACCGCAACGGCGAGGAGATCCGCGAGGTCGCCAAGTGGTTCGCGGCGATGAAGGAGGCGGGCGAGGCTCCGGCCGGCGCCACCGCGACGGCGATGGAGGGCGACGCGCTCGCCCTGCCCTTCCCCGACGAGTCCTTCGACGTCGTGATCATCTCCGAGGTCATGGAGCACATCCCGGACGACAAGGGCGTCCTCGCCGAGATGGTCCGGGTGCTCAGGCCGGGCGGCCGTATCGCCGTCACCGTGCCGCGCTACGGCCCCGAGAAGGTCTGCTGGGCGCTGTCCGACGTCTACCACGAGGTCGAGGGCGGCCACATCCGCATCTACAAGGCCGACGAACTGCTGGCGAAGATGCGGGAGGCGGGCCTGAAGCCGTACGGCACGCACCACGCGCACGCGCTCCACTCGCCGTACTGGTGGCTGAAGTGCGCGTTCGGCGTGGACAACGACAAGGCGCTGCCGGTGCGCGCGTACCACAAGCTGCTCGTCTGGGACATCATGAAGAAGCCGCTCGCCACCCGGGTCGCCGAACAGGCGCTGAACCCGCTGATCGGCAAGAGCTTCGTGGCCTACGCGACCAAGCCGCACCTGCCGCCTGTCGCGGAGGACGCCGCGACCGCCGAGACCCCCGAGGCGGCCGCCAAGTGACCACCCCCCGGACAGAACACCTCGTCCTGCCCGGGGTCCTGACCGCCGAGCAGGCCGCCGCGACCGTCGCTGGGATCCTCGCCGTGCAGCGGGAGGACGGCGCCATACCGTGGTTCCGCGGGCACCACCTGGACCCGTGGGACCACGTCGAGGCGGCGATGGCGCTGGACGCGGCGGGCGAGCACACGGCGGCCGAGCGGGCCTACGAATGGCTGGCACGCCACCAGAACGAGGACGGGTCCTGGTACGCGGCCTACGCGGACGGCGACCCGGAGCAGATCACCGACCGCGGCCGCGAGACGAACTTCGTCGCATACGTCGCCGTCGGCGTCTGGCACCACTACCTCGCCACCGGCGACGACACGTTCCTGGACCGCATGTGGCCGACGGTGTACGCGGCGGTCGAGTTCGTGCTGCGGTTGCAGCAGCCGGGCGGGCAGATCGGCTGGAAGCGGGAGGACGACGGCACGGACGTCACGGACGCGCTGCTGACCGGCTGCTCGTCCATCCACCACGCGCTGCGCTGCGCCCTCGCGATCGCCGAGCAGCGCGAGGAGCCGCAGCCGGACTGGGAGTTGGCGGTGGGCGCGCTCAGGCATGCCATACGCCGGCACCCGGAGCGGTTCCTGGACAAGGACCGCTACTCGATGGACTGGTACTACCCGGTGCTCGGCGGCGCGCTGACGGGCGCAGAGGCCAAGGAGCGCATCGAGGCGGACTGGGACCGTTTCGTCGTCCCCGGCCTCGGTGTGCGCTGCGTCGTCCCCAACCCGTGGGTGACCGGCGGCGAGTCGGCCGAACTAGCCCTGGCCCTGTGGGCGATGGGCGAGTCCGACCGCGCACTGGAGATCCTCCAGTCGATCCAGCACCTGCGGGATCCGCGGACGGGCCTGTACTGGACGGGCTACGTCTTCGAGGACGCCGTGATCTGGCCCGAGGAACTCACCACCTGGACGGCCGGCTCACTGCTGCTCGCCGTGGCCGCCCTGGGCGGCGACGAACCGACCTGCACGGTCTTCGGCGGCGAGCAACTGCCCCGGGGCCTGGACACCGACTGCTGCGCATAGCTCCGCCGCCTGCTCGGTGCCGGTGGGGGTGCCACGGGGCTGTCGCGTTCCGCCGCAGCGCCTCAGTGGCGGTGGATGCGGTTGGCGATGGCGTGGCCCACGAAGAGGTAGACCACCGCGGCGAGGCCGTAGCCCGCGACCACCCGTGCCCACGCCTCGTGGAAGGTGAACAGGTCATGGGACCAGCCGGCCAGCCACGCCGCCGCGTTGTGGATGAACTGCACCAGATCGTTGCCGGGATTCGCGTTCAGCAGGTACATCAGGATCCACAGGCCCAGGATGACGGCCATGATGTCCGCGATCACGGCGATGACCGTACCGGCCTGATTCGCACCGTTGCGATATCGAGGGGACATGTCCTCCGGGTTGCCCGGCGATTCCCCGTCAAACTCGTGGAGGTGCGGGAACGACCGCGCGCAGCCGCGGTCACCCGATCGCCACGCCCGGGCGGCAAGGCCGGGCGGTGTGGGTGAAGCTGTCGGTGGATCAGTCGGCTTCCCGGTCCCGGAGGCTCCCGTGCCCGCACCGATACGCTCCCCCAAGCTCTTCGAGCAGGGGATACCCCCACTCGCCGTGGCGCTCGTCCTCTGCTCCGCGGTGTTCGCCGGTGCCGCCGCCTGCGGTGACGGGAGCGCCGCGCAGCGGGCCGCAGCGTACATCGCGGTCCCCACGCCCACCCCGACCACCCCGGCGGAGCGGCAGAAGTTCGCCAGGGCGCGGTTCGTGGCGAACGCGGGGCTCGCCTCCGGGGCGGTCCACGAGTGGATCGTGAAGCCGTGGAAGGCCGGTACGTTCGAGAAGGGCGCCAAGGGACGCAGGACCGCCCTGGCCAAGGCAGGCCTCGCCGGCACCTTCGCCTACAACCGGCTCGCCGCCGCCGCACGCAACGCCCAGGGCGACCCCGCGCTGGCCAGGGGCCTGGCCCCGCTCGCGGCGGGCATCGACGGGCTCAAGGACCTGCCGTCCCGCCTCCGCAAGGGCGACGAGTCGGCCGCGGCCTCCTACGCCGGTCTCTTCGACAAGGTGAAGGCCGCGGCCAAGAACGCGGGCGTCCCCGTCCGCAACCAGCTCCCGTCCGCCGCGCAGCTCGCACGCGGCTGACGGGGCCAACGGGGCACCGCCGTGCAGCGCTCCGCGGCGGTGCCCTACCCACCTGTGGTTCACCCACCTGTGGTTCACCCACCTGTGGTTCACCCACCTGTGGTTCACCCACCTGTGGTTCACCCACCTGTGGTTCACCCAGCTGTGGTTCAGTTCAGCTCGGCCAGCACCCGCAGCGTGTGCGGGTCCGGGGCCAGCGCCAGCAGATCCGTCACAGGGCCCTTGCGCCACAATTCCAGTCGCTCCGCGATGCGTTCACGCGGACCGACGAGCGAGATCTCGTCCGCGAAGGCGTCCGGCACGGCCAGCACCGCCTCCTCGCGCCGCCCCTGAAGGAACAGCCGCTGGATACGCCGCGCCTCCTCCTCGTACCCCATGCGCGCCATCAGGTCGGCATGGAAGTTGCGGGCCGCGTGCCCCATTCCGCCGATGTAGAAGCCGAGCATCGCCTTCACCGGCAGCAGCCCTTCGGCGACGTCGTCGCAGACCTTCACCCGCGCCGTCGGGGCCACGACGAACCCCTCACGCAGGTCGGTCAGCGCCGCCCCGTACACCTCCGGGCGGGTCGGCGACCAGTACAGCGGCAGCCAGCCGTCCGCGATCCGCACCGTCTGCGCCACGTTCTTCGGGCCCTCCGCGCCCAGCAGGACGGGCAGATCGGCGCGCAGGGGGTGTGTGATCGACTTCAGGGGCTTGCCGAGGCCGGTGCCGTCCGGTCCCGGGTGGGGCAGGGCATGGAAGCGGCCGTCCAGCTCCACCGGCGCCTCGCGGCGCAGCACTTGCCGTACCACCTCGACGTACTCCCGGGTCGCGGTGAGCGGTGAGCTCGGGAACGGGCGCCCGTACCAGCCCTCCACCACCTGCGGCCCCGACAGGCCGAGGCCCAGCATCACGCGCCCGCCCGAGAGGTGGTCCAGGGTGAGCGCGTGCATCGCGGTGGTGGTGGGGGAGCGGGCCGCCATCTGCGCAACCGCCGTACCGAGCTTGATCCTCGACGTCCGTGCGGCGATCCAGGTGAGCGGCGTGAAGGCGTCCGACCCCCAGGACTCGGCGGTCCACACCGAGTCGTAGCCCAGCCGTTCCGCCTCGCGTGCCAGCGTGAGATGGTCCGTCGCGGGGCCCCGCCCCCAGTAGCCGAGCGCGAGTCCGAGCCGCATGCCGCCACCACTTCCCTGACGAAGCATCAGATCCAAGGAGTGGCAGCGACTGTACGGCAACGGCCCCCCGCCCGGAAGGGCGAGGGGCCGTGCGGGCGAGGGGTGGGCTCAGCCGCGCTGGATGCCGCTCGTGTCCTGCAGCACACCGCGGCGGCCGTCCTGCGTCTGCGCCACCAGGGCGGGGCCGCGCTGCTCGACGGCCAGGTACCAGGTGCCGGGCGCCAGTTCGGCGATCGGGGTGGGCGAGCCGTCCTCGGGGAACAGCGGGCGCGGCACCGGCACCGCGAACCAGAACGGCGAGAAGTCCGCGGCGGGAACCGTCTGCTGCGGCTGCTGCCCGCCGAACGGCTGCCCCTGCTGCGGCTGACCGTACGGCGACTGCTGCGCGCCCGGGTAGCCGTACCCGCCCTGCGGCTGGCCGCCGTAGGGCTGCGGGGCGGCGGGCTTGGGGGCCGGCACGAGGGCGGCCTGCAGGGCCGGCACCAGCGGCGTGGCGATCGCGGCGGCGGCCATGACGACAGTGGCGACGAGGCCGAGGATCAGGCCGGTGCCGGCACTGACGCTGCCGCCGCCACCGAGGTTGTCGACACCGCCGATCGGGTCGAAGACGTTGCCGAGCGCGCTCCAGGCGGCGAAGACCGTGAAGGCGGCGCCGAACTGCCCGAGGTCGAGACCGGCGACCTTGGGCACCTGCGGCAGGCCGTGGGCGACGACGACGAGCGCGGCGCCGATGATGCCGGCCAGGAAGACGCTCAGCAGGAGCGGTCCGCTGGCCCAGGCGCTGGGGATGTTCGCGCTGCTGGGCGCCCCGTCGATCGAGTAGATGTCGAGGAACGACGCGATGAACAGCAATACCGCTGCTCCGATCACCACGCCGTCGCCTCTCGTGAGGGAGCGGATATTCACTTCGGGTCCTTCGTCTGTCGTCTCGTCGTCGGTGGAGGCGTCGCTGTCACCATGTCGACCTCGGGCCGCGGTGTGAAGCGCGGGGGTGACCCCTCATCGTAGGAGGACCTTATCGTCAGCCCGGCCGGGGTGTCCGCCGGGTGGGAGACGATGATCGCTACCCGCGCAGGAAACTCACGATTCCCTCAGAGATTCCCTGCGCCGCCTTCTGCCGCCACGAGCCGCTGGTCAGCAGTGCCGCGTCCTTGGTGTCGCGCATGTTGCCGCACTCGATGAAGACCTTGGGAACCGTTGACAGATTGAGACCGCCGAGATCGCTCCGTACGACGAGACCGGTGCCGTCGCCCACGTAGTTGGAGGGCGCGCTGCCGGTGACCCGGACGAAGTCGCCCGCGACGCGCTCGCCGAGGTCGCGGGAGGGGCCGACGATGCGACGGGTGTCCGCGGCGCCCTTGTGCACCGAGGCCGGCAGGATGACGTGGAAGCCGCGGTCGCCCTGGGCCGCGCCGTCCGCGTGGATGGAGATCGCCGCGTCCGCGTGCGCCTGGTTGCCGATCCGCGCCCGCTCGTCCACGCACGGCCCCCACGACCGGTCGCCGTCCTGCGTGAACTTCACCGTGGCACCCTGCTGCTCCAGAAGCGTGCGCAGCCGGCGCGCCACGTCCAGGGTGAACTGGGCCTCCGCGTAACCCGAGTTGGTGGACGTGCCGGTGGTGTCGCACTCCTTGGAGTTGGTACCGATGTCGACCTTGCGGTTGATCTCGGCCGTGTGGCGGACGTTGCCGGGGTTGTGTCCGGGGTCGACGACGACGACCTTGCCCGCGAGCGGCCCGGAAGCGGACCGTGCGGTGGACGACGCGTCCGGCTGCTCGCCGTTGCCCGCGCCACCGGCCGGGGCGGCCGGAGAGCCCGGGGCGGCGGCGGACGGCGCGGTCCCCGCGGACCTGGTCGTGGGCGCCCCGCCCGCCGATCCACCGCCGCTGTCGGCCACCGCCTCGTAGACCAGCCAGCCGAGGAGCGCCGCCGGCACCAGTGTGGCCACCGCCACCGTCAGCGGCCCGCGCCGACGGCGGCGGGGTTCGGGGGCATCGAAGTCCGGTCCAACGTACGACATGCCTGCGACCCTAACGGGACGATTCGCTCCTCGCCCGCGTTCGCCGCAGGACGCGCAGCGAGTCGGCCGCCGAGACCTCCGTGAACTCTCCGGACCGAAGCGCCCTCAGGTAGACGCGGTACGGGGCCTGGCCCGTGAACTCGTCCTCCGGCTCGGGGAACACGTCGTGGATGACGAGGAGTCCGTCCTGGGCCACATGGGGGGCCCAGCCCTCGTAGTCGGCGTTCGCGTGTTCGTCGGTGTGGCCGCCGTCGACGAACACCAGGCCGAGCGGGGTGTTCCACACTCTGGCCACCTGCGGCGAGCGGCCCACGAGTGCGATCACGTGGTCCTCCAGGCCCGCCCTGTGCAGGGTGCGCCGGAAGGTGGGCAGCGTGTCCATCAGGCCGACCTCGGGGTCGACCGTCTCCGGGTCGTGGTAGTCCCAGCCCGGCTGCTGTTCCTCGCTGCCGCGGTGATGGTCGACGGTGAGCGCGGGGACTCCGGCGGCGCGGGCCGCGTCGGCGAGCAGGATCGTGGACCGGCCGCAGTACGTGCCGACCTCCAGCAGCGGCAGCCCGAGCCGCCCGGCTTCGACGGCGGCCTCGTACAGCGCGAGCCCCTCGTGCCGTGGCATGAACCCCTTCGCGGCCTCGAACGCGGCCAGGATCTCGGGCTTGGGCGCCGCGGGCATGGGGCGTCCTTTCGGTCGTACGAGCGTATGGACGCCCCATGCTGCCGCACCCCCCGGCGACGCGGCGACGGGGGGTGCGGGTGGCGTGGACAGCGGGCTGCTCAGACCTCTGCCACCGGGACCGGCTCGCCCGGAAGCGACAGGTCCAGGTCCACCGGGCGGTCGTCGCCCGAGTGGGTGGCCGACGAGGCGACCGGGGCGTGACCCGCGGCCCTGGCGGCCAGGACGTACGGGCCCTCGGCCGGCACCGTCAGCGTGTAGCTGCCGTCCTGCGCCGACAGCGTGGCGCCCGCCTGGCGGCCCCGGCGGTCGATCAGCGTGACCTTGGCGAGGGCGACCGGGGCGCCCTCGGCGTCCAGGACCCGGCCGCGGAAGCCCCGCAGCACCTCCTCGGCGCGCTCCAGGTTCGCGTCCTCCTCGCTGCTCGCGCGCAGCTGGGGCCGGGCCGCGGGGCGGCGGCCGGGCAGGAAGAGGGCGAGCAGCAGACCGAGGGCGACCGCGGCCGTCGCGATCAGGAAGGAGATCCGGAAGCCGTGCATGGTCGGGACGGCCAGACCGTTCACGTGGTTCGCCGTGTTCGCCAGCACCATGCCGATCACGGCACTCGACACCGACGTGCCGATGGACCGCATCAGGGTGTTCAGGCCGTTGGCCGCGCCCGTCTCCGAGGCCGGGACCGCGCCGACGATCAGGGCGGGCAGTGAGGAGTAGGCGAGGCCGATGCCGGCGCCCAGGACCACCGAGGTGATCACGGTCTGCCAGGCGGCGTCCATCAGGCCGAGGCCGCCGCCGTAGCCGAGGGCGATGACCAGCAGGCCGATGATCAGGGTGAACTTGGGGCCGTAGCGGGCGGACAGACGGGCGTAGACCGGGGCGGTGAACATCATCGTCAGGCCCAGCGGTGCCACGCACAGGCCCGCGACGACCATCGACTGGCCGAGGCCGTAGCCGGTCGCGGTGGGCAGCTGGAGCAGCTGCGGCAGGACGAGCGAGACGACGTAGAAGCTGACGCCGACCATGATCGAGGCGAGGTTCGTGAGCAGCACCTCGCGGCGGGCGGTGGTGCGCAGGTCCACCAGCGGGGCGCTGACACGCAGCTCGAGCAGCCCCCACAGGAGCAGGACCACGACGGACGCGCCGAACAGGCCGAGCGTCGTGCCGGAGGACCAGCCCCAGTCGCTGCCCTTGGTGATGGGCAGCAGGAGCAGCACCAGACCGGCGGACAGGCCGAGTGCGCCCAGCAGGTCGAAGGAGCCCTTCGCGCGCATCGGGGACTCCGGTACGGCGAGGAGGGTGAGGACGATGGAGAGGGCGCCGAGTCCGGCGGAGCCGTAGAACAGGGCGTGCCAGTTCGTGTGCTGGGCGACCAGGGCGGCGGCGGGCAGCGCCAGGCCGCCGCCGACGCCGATCGAGGAGCTCATCAGGGCCATCGCCGAGCCGAGCCGCTCGCGGGGCAGCATGTCACGCATCAGGCCGATGCCGAGCGGGATCGCGCCCATCGCGAAGCCCTGGAGCGTACGGCCGACGATCATGGGCATCAGGGTGCTGGTGACGGCGCTGATCAGGGCGCCGACCACCATCACGCCCAGGCTGGCGAGCAGCATGCGCCGCTTGCCGTACAGGTCGCCGAGACGGCCCATGATCGGGGTGGCGACGGCGCCCGAGAGGAGGGTGGAGGTCAGGACCCAGGTGGCGTTGCTGGGCGTGGTGTGCAGCAGCTGGGGAAGATCCTTGATGACCGGGACGAGCAGCGTCTGCATCACCGCGACCACGATGCCCGCGAAGGCGAGCACCGGCACGATCGCGCCGGACGGCCTTGGTGCGGGCTGGTCGGTCGTTGGGTGCGTCATGGATCGGGGCCTCCGGGCCTGGTCGACTGTGGTGCGGAACGGCGCGCTCGGAAGCAGGGGGGCCGAGCGGACACGTGCTGGGTGAACCACGTATGCACAGGCAACTATTCCGATGCTTTGGCGTACTAACGAATCCTTGACCGATCCATGGGTTTCTGATCCGGCGTCAGGGGATGACCTACTGGCGGTGTGTCAGGGGGATGTCGTACGTCCCGGGACGGAGGCGGCGTGGGGCGAAATCCCGATGCGGACGGCGGGGCCGGGTTGGGAGCATGGCGCGCATGCTGCGAGCCGCCGAAGACACCGTGCCCACCCGTCGTACCGCGCCGCCCACCTGGGTGGTGGTCGCGCTCGCGTGTGCCGGGCAGTTCCTCGTCGTGCTCGACGTGTCCGTGGTCAATGTGGCGCTGCCGTCGATGCGGGCCGACCTGGGGCTGAGCGCGGCGGGACTGCAGTGGGTGGTGAACGCCTACGCGATCGCCTTCGCCGGGTTCATGCTTCTCGGCGGGCGGGCCGGGGACCTCTACGGACGCAAGCGGATGTTCCTCATAGGGCTCGCCCTGTTCACGCTGGCCTCCCTCGCCGGCGGGCTCGCCCGGCAGGACTGGGAACTGCTGGTCGGCCGGGCAGCACAGGGGCTCGGGGCGGCGGTGCTCGCCCCCTCGACGCTGACGCTGCTCACGGCGGCGGTCCCGGAGGGCGCCGCACGGGCCCGGGCCATCGCGACCTGGACCGCGGTGGGCGCCGGCGGCGGCGCGGCGGGCGGACTCGTCGGGGGAGTGCTGGTGGACGGGCTGTCGTGGCGCTGGGTGCTGCTGATCAACGTGCCGGTCGGCGCCGTCGTCCTGGCCGGGTCGGCGCGGTGGCTCGTGGAGAGCCGGGCCGGGGACGGGCGGCGTCTGGACCTGCCGGGCGCCCTGCTGGTGACGGCGGGCCTCGGCACGCTCGCCTACGGGATCGTGCAGACGGAGGCGGAGGGGTGGACGGCGGCGGCGACGCTGGTGCCGCTCGCCGCCGGACTCGCGCTCATCGGCCTGTTCCTGGCCGTCGAGGCGCGGGCGAAGGCGCCCCTGATGCCGCTGAAGCTGCTGAGGGTGCGCTCGGTGTCCGCGGCGAACGCGGCCATGTTCGTCTCGGGCTCAGCGATGTTCTGCATGTGGTTCTTCATGACGCTGTACGCGCAGAACGTGCTCGGCTACTCGCCTCTGGACGCCGGGCTCGCCCTGGTGCCCAGTTCGCTGGCCGTGGTGTTCGGCTCGAAGGTCGCGCCGCAGGTGATGCGGAGCGTGGGGGCGCGGAACCTGGCGGTGCTCGGGACGCTGATCGCGGCGGCCGGGTTCGGCTGGCAGTCGACGATGACGGCGGACGGCTCCTACGCGACGGCGATCATGTTCCCGGGCATCCTGATGATGCTGGGCGCCGGCCTGGCGGGCACCCCGCTCGCCGCGCTCGCGACATCGGGGGCCGCTCCGGGGGACGCCGGACTGGTGTCGGGGCTCGTCAACACCTCGCGCACCATGGGCGGTTCGCTCGGCCTCGCGGTGATGTCCACCATCGCGGCGACACGCACCGGGGCACGCGGCTCGGCCGACGCCCTGACGGAGGGGTACGCCGAGGCGTTCCGGACGAGCGGGTACGTGCTGCTGGCGGGGGCCGTGCTGATGCTGGCGTGGCTGCCGCGGACGCGGACCGGCCAGGGTTGACCCGCCGTCGCGACAGGCCCTACAGCCACCCCTGCTGCCGGGCCTCCCGCACCGCCTCCATGCGGTTGCGGGTGCCTGTCTTGCCGATGGCGGAGGAGAGGTAGTTGCGGACCGTCGACTCCGAGAGGTGGAGCCTGGCGGCGATGTCGGCGACCGTCGCCCCGTCCACGGACGCCTTCAGCACGTCGCACTCGCGGGCGGTCAGCGGATTGGGGCCGGCGCTCAGGGCCGCCGCGGCCAGGGCCGGGTCGACGACCGTCTCGCCGGTGAGCACCCGCCGGATCGCCGCGGCCAGCTCCTCCACCGGCCCGTCCTTGACCAGGAAGCCGGCGGCGCCCGCCTCCAGGGCGCGGCGCAGATAGCCGGGGCGCCCGAAGGTGGTGAGGATCAGCACCCGGCAGCCGGGGGCCTCCTCCCGCAGCTCCGCCGCCGCGTCCAGGCCGCTCTTCCCGGGCAGCTCGATGTCCAGCAGTGCCACGTCCGGGCGATGGGTGAGCGCGGCGTCCACGATCGCGTCACCCGCCGCGACCTGCGCGACGACCTCGATGTCCTCCTCCATGCCGAGCAGCAGGGCGAGGGCGCCGCGCATCATGCCCTGGTCCTCGGCAAGCAGTACCCGGATGCATCGCGTCGGCCGGTGACTTCGGGGCATCTCGTCCACGAGCCAAGAGTACGGGCGGCGGACCGGGGCCGGGGCCCAGGGCCGACCGTGCCGCCAACTCGCCGACGGCATCCGGCAATCAAAGACTCTCCATTGTTCCGTACCGCGAGTCTTGACGAATTCTGACCGTGGTCAAACAATCGGCTCGGCATTCGAAGAACTCCTGGGCAATTCCTGTGCCGTGCCAACTCCTGCGGCTGTTCGGAATTTCGAAAGGAGCAGGTTCGGCATTTCGACCGAACAGCGTTCGGTATTTCGAAAGGCGCCCGCACGGCCCTACCAGAATCGGAAGAGGTACACCGTGTCCCCCACACCCCCGCCCCCACGACCACAGCGCCTCAGAAGCACGGTCCTGTCCGCGCTGGCCGCGTTCGTGACCGTGGTCGCGCTCGCCCTCGGCCTCACGGTGGGCGCCGGCGCGCCCCAGGCCGCCGCCGCGGGGTCGCTCCCGTGCGACATCTACGCCTCCGCCGGCACCCCCTGCGTCGCCGCGCACAGCCTCGTCAGGGCGCTCTACTCCTCCTACAACGGCCCCCTCTACCAGGTGAAACGCGCCTCGGACAGCGCGACGACGAACATCGGCCTGCTGGCGGCGGGCGGATACGCCAACGCGGCCGCCCAGGACTCCTTCTGCTCCGGCACCACCTGCATCATCACCGAGATCTACGACCAGTCCCCCCGCCACAACGACCTCACCGTCGAGGGCGCCGGCGGGGCCGGAGCGGCCGATGTCGGCGCGCCCGCGGACGCGCTGCCGGTGACCGTCGGCGGACACCAGGTCTACGGCCTGGAGATCTCGGCCGGCATGGGCTACCGGGACAACTCGACCTCGGGTGTCGCGGTCAACGGACAGGCCGAGGGTATGTACATGGTCACCTCCGGCACCCATGTGAACGGCCGTTGCTGCTTCGACTACGGCAACGCCGAGACCAACAACAAGGACACCGGCAACGGCCACATGGACGCGATCAACTTCGGCACCGAGTGCTGGTTCTCACCGTGCTACGGGCAGGGCCCCTGGGTCCAGGCCGACCTGGAGAACGGCCTGTTCCAGTCGGATTCCGGCTACAGCAAGAACACGTCCAACACCGGCACGGGACCGCTTCCCTTCGTGACCGCGCTGCTGAAGAACAACGGCCAGAACCATTTCGCGCTGAAATACGGCAATGCCCAGTCCGGCGGTCTCACCACCACCTATTCCGGCGGCGAACCCAACGTCAACGGCGGCGGCTACTCACCGATGCACCAGGAGGGCGCGATCGTCCTCGGCACCGGCGGCGACAACAGCAACGGTTCCATCGGGTCCTTCTTCGAAGGAGTGATGACCTCCGGCATCCCGACCGACGCCGCCGACGCCTCCGTGCAGGCGAACATCGTCTCCGTCGGCTACGGCGGCGCGACCGGCTCCACCGGCTCCCTCACGCCGGGTTCGGAGATCTCGCTGCGCGCGACCACCTCCTGCTGCACCGGTGACTACATCCGCCACCAGAACGACACGGCGGTCATCTCCTCGATCACATCGAGCAGTTCGGCCCTCGACAAGAACGACGCCACCTGGATCGTCCGCCGGGGGCTCGCGAGCGGCTCCTGCGTCTCCTTCGAGTCCAGGAACTATCCGGGCGACTTCCTGCGGCACTACAACTTCCAGCTCCTGCGGCAGCCCATGGACGGCACCGCGCAGTTCAGGGCCGACGCCACGTTCTGCCCGCAGACCGGCAAGAGCGGCACCGGGACGTCGTTCGCCTCGTACAACTACCCGAGCAAATACATCCGCCACTACGACTACAACGTCTACATCGCCAGCAACGGCGGTTCGAACATCTGGGACAGCTCCACGTCATGGACGAACGACGTGAGCTGGGTGGTCAGTCAGCCCTGGGCGCCGTAGCAGCCGCCGGCGACAGCGGCTGAGCGGGCGGCTGAACGGGCGATGCGGGCTCCACCGGGAGTTCGGCGGCGACCGTGAAGCCGCCCCGCGGCGACGGGCCGGCCCGCAGGGAGCCGCCCGCCGCCGCGAGCCGTTCGGTCAGGCCCTTCAGACCGGTCCCGCCGATGCCCGCCGAGGCCGGTACGGCGGGCGCGCCCCTCCCGTTGTCGGCGACCGTCAGCCGGACGCGCTCCGAGGTCCCGTCGACGGTGATCTCGCACCGGGTCGCGCCGCTGTGCCGTACGGCGTTGGTGACCGCCTCGCGCACCACCCAGCCGAGCAGGGCCTCGGTCTGCGAGACCAGGGGAGGACCGGAGCGGCGTACCGCCGGCTCTATCCCGGCGGCGGTCAGGGCCGAGCGGGCCCGGTCCAGTTCCGTGGCGAGGCTGCCCTCGCGGTAACCGGTCACCGCCTCGCGTATCTCGGTGAGCGCCTGCCGGCCGACCGACTCGATGTCCGTCACCTGCGCCAGCGCCGCCTCCATGTCACGCGGCGCCAGCCTGCGGGCCGCCTCCGACTTCACCACGATCACCGAGAGGGTGTGGCCGAGCAGGTCGTGCAGGTCGCGGGAGAAGCGCAGGCGTTCCTGCTCCACCGCGCGGTGGGCCAGCTCCTCGCGGGCGGCGCGCAGTTCCCGTACGGCCTCGGAGAGGGACAGGATCGCCGCGGTCACCATCGTCGACAGGAACGTGCCGTAGGCGACGTTCAACCCGTCCCAGCCGTCGCGCAGGCAGGAGACGGAACCCGCGACCGCGGTGAGGGAGAGGCCCGTCCTGCCGAGCCAGGGGCCTCGCACGACCGCTCCCGTCGCGAGGCCCAGCAGCGGGAAGAACAGCAGCCAGCTGCCGCCGTACCCGATGGCCAGGCCGAAGGTCACCACACCCATCACGACCAGCGCGGCCCGCGTGGACCTGGCCTCACGGGTCTGCTGGTGGAAGGCCCGGAACACCACGTAGATGTAGCAGGAGTTGAAGGTGAGCAGACCCAGACCGCCGATCCACGGGTCGGGTGTCTTGCCCTGGAAGAGGTTCGAGAAGGCGCCCATCCCCATCAGCAGCCAGGGCAGCAGGGAGAATCCGGTGGGCGGCGGCCCCGGGTTCTCGGGCATCCTCCCGGCCTTCCGGGCGGCCTTCTGCTCGGCCTTGAACCGCTCCTTGTCCTCTTTCCACGTCTGCCGCGCCTGCCGCCAGGCACTGAGACGGCACGAGACGTTTCGCACCAAGGACATGTCCCTGTTCCCCCGATCAGATGTTCCCCGCGGTCCTGCGGTAGGACAGCACAGCGTAGGAACCGAACACCAGCAGCCAGGCTGCGAGGACGGCGATCGCGCCCGGTGCCGGGGCATGACCGTCCGCGACCGATGTGCCGAGCTCGGCGAAGCGGTGGGTCGGGGTGTACGCGGACACCGAGCGCAGCCAGCCCGGGAACAGGGACAGCGGGAACCACAGGCCGCCGAGCACCGCCAGACCCAGGTTGCAGATCATGTTGGTCACGCCCGTGGTCTGGGCGGTCAGCCGGTAGCCGTTGCCGAGGCCGAGCAGGGTGAAGGGGATCGAGCCGAGCCACAGCACCAGCGCGATCGCCGACCACTGCCAGGCCGCCAGGCGTACGCCGTTGACCAGTCCGCCCGCCGCGAGCACCGCGACGATCGCGGGCAGCACGGTCACCGATCCGGTCAGCGCCCGGCCGGCGACGACCTGGCGCGGGGTCATCGGGGTCACCCTCAGCTGCCGCAGCCAGCCGATCGCCCGGTCCTCGGCGACCCCGCCACCGGTGTTCAGCGCCGAGCCGACCGCACCGTAGGCGGCCATGCCCACCATGGAGGCCGTCCTCCAACCGCCGTCGTCCTCACCGATGTTGGTGAACAGCAGGTACATCATCACCGGCATCGCGACCCCGCCGATCACAAAGCCCACGTCGCGCAGGGTCCGGCGCACCTCGAGCCGCAGGTAGTCCCACATCACACGGTCTCCTTCTCACGTGAGGTCAGGGCGAGGAACGCGTCGTCCAGCGATGCCGGGACCACCTCCAGGCCCCGTATCGCCTCCATTCGGGCCAGGGCGATCACGGTCGCGTCGGAGTCGTCCGTGCGCAGCAGTGCCCGGTCCCCGCGCACCTCCACCGACCGCACGCCCGGCAGCAGCTCCAGGCCCGCCGTGGAGCGCCCCGCCAGGTCGAAGGAGACCAGGTTGCCGCCCGCGGCCCGCCTCAGCTGCTCGCCCGTGCCGTCCGCGACGACCCGGCCCCGGTCGATGACGACGATCCGGTCGGCGTGCGCGTCCGCCTCCTGGAGGTAGTGCGTGGAGAACAGGACGGTGTGGCCGCGCCGGGCGTAGGCCCGCATCGAGTCCCAGAAGGCGTGCCGCGCCTCCACGTCCAGCGCGGCGGTCGGCTCGTCCAGCACCAGCAGCGAGGGATTCCCGGCGAGCGCCACCGCGAACCGCACCCGCTGGGTCTGGCCGCCGGAGAGCCGGTCCACGCGCCGCCCGGCCAGGTCCCCGATCCCGGCCAGCTCCAGGGCCCGGGCGACGGGCATCGGATCGGGGTAACGGCCGGCCACGAAGGAGACCAGCTCGCGGACGGTGACCCGGGGGACCGCCCGCGCCTCCTGGAGCATGGCGCCCACCCGGCCCGCGCGCACGGCCTGCTCCGGGGGAGCGCCGAAGAGCTCGACCATCCCCTCGTCCGGCGCGTTCAGGCCGAGCAGCAGCGAGATCGTCGTCGACTTACCCGCGCCGTTGCGGCCGAGCAGCGCGACCGTCTCGCCGTGCTCCAGCCGCAGATCGATGCCGTCCACGGCGCGCACGGCGCCGTAGGTCCTGACCGCCCCCGTGAAGGACACCGCCGGTGGTGTCCCAGTCGTCTTCGTCATGCGTACGACGCTATGCGAGGCGCGGTCCGCCCGGCAGATGCGTTTGTCGGCGATCCGGCAGGACAAATGTCCCGCCCTTGTCCCCGGCACCGAACTGACACCACGTCAGGGCGCGGCGTCGGGAGCCTTCACAACGCGGGACCGCTGGGCTATACAGGGTCCGCCGGACTGGAACGCGTTCCTGTTCTGCCCGTGACGACCTCGGTGCGGCCGACGGTGCGGACGGCCGCACCGAGGTCTCGACCGTCAGGAGCCCCATGCCCATCGACGAAGCCCTGGCCCTCGCGGCCGAACCCCGGACCGGCGAGATCACCTGGACCCCCAAGGACGTGCAGCTGTACCACCTCGGCATCGGCGCCGGCATCCCCGCGACCGACCCCGACGAACTGCGCTACACCCTCGAGTCCCGGCTGCACGTCCTGCCCAGCTTCGCCACCGTCGCCGGCGCGGGCTCCCCGGGCGTGATCAGCGGTCTGTCCATGCCCGGGGTGGACGTCGACCTCGCCCGCGTCCTGCACGGCGGTCAGTCGCTGACGATCCACCGCCCGATCCCGGCCGAGGGCAGGGCCACGGCGACCTCCCGCATCGCCGCCGTGTACGACAAGGGCAAGGCGGCCGTCCTCGTCATGCGCACCGAGGTGGCCGATTCCGGCGGCCCGCTGTGGACCAACGACGCGCAGATCTTCGTACGGGGAGAAGGCGGCTGGGGCGGCGACCGCGGCCCCTCCGCCCGGCCGGCTGCGCCCACCGGCGAGCCCGCGAGGGTCCTCGAACGGCCGATCCGTGAGGACCAGGCCCTGCTCTACCGCCTCTCCGGCGACTGGAACCCCCTGCACGCCGACCCGGAGTTCGCCAAGCTCGCCGGATTCGAGCGGCCCATCCTGCACGGTCTGTGCACCTACGGGATGACGCTCAAGGCCGTCGTCGACACGCTGCTCGGCGGCGACGTGACCCGTGTGCGCGCGTACGCCACGCGGTTCGCCGGGGTGGTGTACCCGGGCGAGACCCTGCGCATCCGCATGTGGCGCGAGGGGGCGCAGGGCGTGGTGCGGGTGACCGTGGGCGCGGTCGAGCGGGGCGATGCGCCGGTCCTCGCCGACACGATCGTCGAGCATTCCTGAGCCACCGAGCCACCGAGCCACGGAGCCACGCCACCGAGCCACCCAGCCACCGAGCGGTCCAAGCAGTCCTGAGCGACCGAGCCGTCCAAGCACTCCTGAGCCGCCGAGCCACCGAGCCGCCGAACACTCCTGAGCCACGAGCCTTCGAGGGGAGCCGCACCATGCGCGCAGCCGTACTGCACGAGATCGGCCAGGACAAGCTGGAGGTCCTCGACGACGTCGAGGCGACGGGCTTCGGCCCCGGCAGGGTCAGGATCCGGGTGCGCGCCACCGGGCTGTGCCACTCGGACCTGTCCGCGATGAGCGGGGTGCTGCCGCAGCCGGGGCCGTTCGTGCCCGGGCACGAGGGCGCGGGGGAGATCCTCGAGGTCGGCGAGGGGGTGAGCCGTGTGAAGCCGGGGGACAGGGTGGTCGTGTGCTGGCTGCCGGCCTGCGGGGCGTGTCCCGCCTGCCGGCGCGGCCAGACCGAGCTGTGCCTGGCCGGGTTCATGAACGCGGGCACCCCCAACTTCAGGCGCCCCGGCGGGGACGTCTTCGGCTTCGCGGGCACCGGCACCTTCGCCGAGGAGGTCGTCGTCGACGCGGGCTGCGCGGTCCCGATCCCGGACGACGTGCCGTTCGACGTCGCCGCGCTCATCGGCTGCGGGGTGACGACCGGGCTGGGCGCGGCGCTCAACACCGCCGACCTTCAGGCCGGTTCGTCGGTGGCGGTCATCGGCTGCGGGGGCGTCGGCATCTCCGCGATCCAGGGGGCGCGGCTGAAGGGCGCCGCCGAGATCGTCGCCGTCGACCCGGTCGCCTCGCGCCGGGAGGCGGCGCTGAGGTTCGGCGCCACCAGGGCCGTGTCACCCGACGAGCTGCCCGACGCCAAACAGCAGGTCACCGGCGGCGAGGGCTTCGACTACGTCTTCGAGGTCGTCGGGAAGTCGGCCACGGCCCGGACGGCGTACGAGAACACCCGGCGCGGCGGCACGCTCGTGATCGTCGGCGCGGGCGCCATGGACGACTTCCTGCGACTCAACATGTTCGAGCTGTTCTTCGACGAGAAGCGGATCCTGCCGTCCCTGTACGGCGGCGGCGACGTGCTGCGCTCCTACGAGCGCGCCATCGCCCTGTGGCGGGCGGGCCGCATCGATCTGGAGGGGCTGATCACCCACCGGGTGCCGCTGACCGAGATCAACGAAGCGCTGGACCAGATGCGTACCGGCACCGCCCTGCGTACGTGCATCGAGATCTGAGGACGCAGGCATGTCACTGCCACTGGAGGGGCTGTCCGCGATCGTCACCGGCGCCGGACGCGGACTCGGCCGGGCCGAGGCACTGGAACTCGCCCGGCTCGGCGCGGCCGTCGTCGTCAACGACTACGGGCAGCCGGGGCGATGGGGGTCTTCCCGACTCGAGCGAGGCCGAGAGCTCGGGGGAGACTCGGGGGAGGCCTCCACGGCCCCCGCCGAGGCGGTCGCCGCCGAGATCCGAGCGGCCGGCGGCCGGGCCTTCGCCCACACCGGGGACGTGTCCGACTTCGAACAGGGCCGTGCGCTGGTCGAGTCGGCCGTCGAGGAGTTCGGCAAGCTCGACATCCTCGTCAACAACGCGGGCATCCTGCGCGACCGCATGGTCTTCTCGATGTCCGAGGAGGAGTGGGACGCGGTGATCCGGGTCCACCTCAAAGGCCACTTCAACACCACCCGCTTCGCCGCCGCGCACTGGAGGGCCCGTTCGAAGGCGGCGGGCGGGCCGGTGTACGGGCGGATCGTGAACACGTCCTCGGAGGCGTTCCTGGCGGGCTCGGCCGGACAGCCCAACTATGCGGCGGCCAAGGGCGGAATCGTCGGCCTCACCACGTCGACGGCGCTCGCGCTCGCCAAGTACGGCGTCACCGCGAACGTGATCTGTCCGCGCGCCCGGACCCGTATGACCGAGGACGTGTTCGCCGGCTTCGAACCACCCGACGACGGCCTGGACCCGCTCGCGCCCGAGCATGTCGCCGCCCTCGTCGGCTATCTGGCCTCACCCGCCGCCGCACAGGTCAACGGGCAGCTCCTCGTCGTGCACGGCGGCATGGTGGCGATCGTCGAACGGCCCCGGGTCGGGGCGAAGTTCGACAGCAAGCAGGACGCCTTCACGTACGACGAACTCGACGCCCTGCTCACCCCGCACTTCGCCGAACGGCCGCGGGCAGAGACGTTCGCGGCGGTGGAGGTGCTGGGGCTGCGGCACGAGGGGGGCGGGGGATCGCTGAAACGGCGCGACGAGGCGTCGGGGGTGGATCACTGAAGGGCTCGACGAGGGCTCCTGCACGACGGCCCCGCCCGTCCCGGGGACGGGCGGGGCCGAAGAGACGCGTCAGCCGACGGTGTTACCACGGCTGACGAACCGTCATACAGCGGACGCGGTTCAGGCCGCCGTGCCGGTCTGTTGCTGCTGGCCGGACGGCTTGCGGTGCCGACCGTGCGGCGCCGCCTCGTGGTCCTCGGCGGAGACCGGACCGCGGTGCTTGCCGTGCCCCGGGATCTCCTGGGCCTCGGCAGACAGAGGCTGTGTGGTGCTGGTGTCGCTCATCGGAAGTGTCCACCCCGTCAAAACATGATCCTTCGTACAGCCGGGCGAGTCTAACGGGCGGCAACGACAGTCGTGCCGGGGGCCGGCGGCGTCGTGCCGCGGCTGCCGCCCTGGCCCTGCGCGTGCCCGGGAAACGCGTCCTTACTCCCCGCCGGCGCCTGTCTCCTGCGGATCCACACGAGGGGGGTCGCTGTCGCCTCGGCGCGCCGGGGAGACAGCGCCTGCTGCAACGTGACCGGTCGCGTCGCCGACGGTTCCGGGGGCTGTGGAACAGGGGGTTCGTCCGTCTCCGGGGCCGGCGCGGCGGCCGCCGGCCCCGGCACCTCCAGCCGCGCCACCCCGCATCGCACGGCACCCGCCGAGTACGGCAGCCGCAGCACCCCCTCCCGCGTCCACACCCCGGACCCCGCCAACCAGCCTGTCGGCGCGGCGAGCTGGTGCACCCTGCGGTCCGCCGGGCGCCACACCCCGACCCAACTGCCGGCCGGCCCGTCGAGGCGCAGCGCCACCGCGCAGCTCTCCGGTGTGAGCGCCTGCCCCGGCTGGATCGCGAACGGTGTCGCCGGGCGGTCCAGCCGCAGGCACTCGGGGAAACGCACCGGCAGCGTGCTGCCCAACACACCCCAGCCGAGCCGCTCCCGGCCCGGTGAGGGTGCGTCCGAGCGGATCAGCAGCAGGCCGCTGTCCGGGTCGGCGAGCAGCAGCCGGTCGGTGCTGCCGTCCGCGATCTGCAGCAGCGGCGACACCTCGCCGTCCCGCTCCAGATCGACCACCACCGTCTTGGTGGGATCCCCGTCCGGCGGCGTGCGGTCCACGGCCAGCAGCCGGCCCGTGCGGTCCAGCCACACCCCGCCGGAGCACCGGCCCGGCACCTGAGCCAGCCGCTCGGGCCCCCTGGCGCCGCCCGCCACCAGCCACACCGCGCTCGCCCCCGCACCCACCTCGAGCGCGAACGCGCGGTCCCCCGTCGGCGCGGGGGGCAGCAGCCGCAGCCGGGTCTCCTCCGTGGGGCACTCCACCGTGCCCAGCAGCCGCTCCCCGGTCCCCGGCCCGGTCGGGTACAGCAGCGAGAACGTGTGCCGCCGCCCGGCAGCCACGCGGTGGATGAGCACCCGCCCGTCGGCCAACGGCTGCACCTCGGTGCCGGGCTCCTCGGGTTGGTTGACGGGCAGGGGTACGGCGTACGGTTCCGGGCCGTCCAGGGTCCAGCGCTCCGGGTACCAGGACGCGCCGTCCAGAGCGAGACGCGCCGCGTAGGAACCGTCCGCGGTGATCACGCATCCGGGCGCGGGCGCCCCTTCGGGGCCGTTCGCCGTGGCGGATGTGAAGGCACAGGCCGTCATCATTCGGTCACCTCCGGCGACGAAGCTAGTTTTCGTACGCACGGGCGTGACATCCCCGGGCCGTCGCTTCACACGTAAGGGTGTCGGTGCCGGGATTCCTGTGAATAAACGGGGGCGGCTGTGCTGCACGAGGGGGCGCGCGTGTGGCCAACTCACCACCTCGGCACGACAGGACGACGCTCGGACGACGCCTGGACGACGCCTGGACGACGCCTGGGCGGGGAGCCGACTCCCACGGCCAGGCGGGCCGGCCACTACGAGCCGCTCCCGCCGCCCGCCGGAACGGCCCGCGACCGATGGGTCACCGCCCCGGGCCAGGTAGCCTTTTCCCCGTGCCCCGTCTGTCTGAAGTCATCGCCGCGCTGGAGAACCTGTGGCCCGCCGAGCGGGCCGAGTCCTGGGACGCGGTCGGCACGGTCGTCGGCGACCTCGACCAGGACGTCTCCCGGGTCCTCTTCGCAGTCGACCCCGTCCAGGAGATCGTCGACGAGGCGGTGAAGCTGGGCGCCGACCTGCTGGTCACCCACCACCCGCTCTATCTGCGCGGTACGACGACGGTGGCGGCCTCCACCTTCAAGGGCCGTGTCGTGCACACCCTGATCAAGAACGACATCGCGCTGCACGTCGCCCACACCAACGCCGACACCGCCGACCCCGGCGTCAGCGACGCGCTGGCCGGCGCGCTGGACCTCAGGGTCGTACGCCCCCTGGTGCCGGACGCCACCGACCCGGAGGGTCGCCGGGGCCTCGGCCGCGTCTGCGAGCTGGACCACCCGCTCACCGTCCGTGAGCTGGCCGCCCGCGCCGCCGAGCGGCTGCCCGCCACAGCGCAGGGCATCCGCGTCGCAGGCGACCCCGAGGCGGTCGTCCACACGGTCGCCGTCAGCGGCGGCTCCGGCGACAGCCTCTTCGACGCGGTCCGCGCGGCCGGCGTCGACGCCTTCCTCACCGCGGACCTGCGCCACCACCCGGCCTCGGAGGCCCGCGCCCACAGTCCTCTCGCGCTGCTCGACGCGGCGCACTGGGCCACCGAGTGGCCCTGGTGCGAGCTGGCCGCAGCCCAGCTCGACGAGATCTCCGACCGGCACGGATGGGACCTTCGCGTCCACGTCTCCAAGACGGTCACCGACCCCTGGACCGCCCACGCGGCGTCCACCGCCCACCCGTCACCCACCACCGCCCTTTCAACGAGCGCTTCGCGCCCACCTTCTTCTAGCTCAACGGGAGCCCCAAACTGAACGCCGCGCCCGCCGACCAGATCCGCCTCCTCGACGTCCAGGACCTCGACGTACGCCTGCAGCAGCTCGCGCACAGGCGGAGGTCCCTGCCGGAGCACGCCGAGATCGAGTCCCTGACCAAGGACCACACGCAGCTGCGCGACCTGCTCGTGGCCGCGCAGACGGAGGAGAGCGACTGCGCCCGCGAGCAGACCAAGGCCGAGCAGGACGTGGACCAGGTGCGCCAGCGCGCCGCCCGCGACCAGCAGCGCCTCGACTCCGGCGCGATCACCTCGCCGAAGGACCTGGAGAACCTCCAGCACGAGATCGCCTCGCTCGCCAAGCGGCAGGGCGACCTGGAGGACGTCGTCCTGGAGGTCATGGAGCGCCGCGAGTCCGCGCAGGAGCGGGTGAACGAACTGACCGAGCGGGTCGCCTCCGTCCAGTCGAAGATCGACGACGCCACGGCCCGCCGCGACGCCGCCGTCGAGGAGATCGACGGCGAGGTCGCGTCGGTGACCAAGGAGCGCGAGGTCGTCGCGGCGTCGGTGCCGGCGGACCTGCTCAAGCTCTACGAGAAGCTGCGCGAGCAGCAGGGCGGCATCGGCGCGGCCAAGCTGTACCAGCGCACCTGCCAGGGCTGCCGGCAGGAACTGGCGATCACCGAGCTGAACGAGATCCGCAAGGCCGCGCCCGACACGGTGGTGCGCTGCGAGAACTGCCGCCGGATCCTGGTGCGCACGGCGGAGTCCGGCCTGTAAGAGGCGACTTTCAGCGGCCCTGAAAGCGACTAGAGGCGACAAGAGGCGTACGACGTGCGGGAGTTCATCGTCGAGGCGGACGGCGGTTCCCGGGGCAACCCGGGGCCCGCGGGCTACGGCTCCGTGGTGCGTGACGCGGCGAGCGGCGAGACGCTCGCGGAACGGGCCGAGTTCATCGGCACGGCCACGAACAACGTCGCCGAGTACCGGGGGCTGCTCGCCGGGCTGCGCGCGGCCCACGACCTGGACCCGGGTGCGCGGGTACGGGTGCGGATGGACTCCAAACTGGTCGTCGAGCAGATGTCGGGCCGCTGGAAGATCAAGCACCCGGCGATGAGACCCCTGGCGACGGAGGCGGCCGCGGTCTTCCCGCCGGGGCAGGTCACCTACGAGTGGATCCCGCGCGAGCAGAACAAGCACGCTGACCGTCTCGCCAACGAGGCGATGGACGCGGGGGCGCGGGGGGAGCGGTGGGAACCGGCCCGGTCGACGGCTCAGTCGGCTGCCGGCACCACCGGCCCTGAAGCGGCAGGTGCGCCGGGGGACGCGAGCGCGGGCGCGGCACGGGCGAGGGCGGCCCTGGCCTCCGCAGGGTCGGCGAAGGCCCCCGTGGGGTCGGCGAACACCCCCGCAGCGACGGCCCCCGCGGCCACGGTGGAGCGGGAGGCGGCCGACATCCGGGCCGCTCGCAATGTCGCCTCCGCGCCGCCCGACCTCGGTGCGCCCACCACCTTCGTACTGCTGCGGCACGGAGAGACCCCGCTTACCCCGCAGAAGCGGTTCTCCGGCAGTGGGGGCAGCGACCCGGGTCTCTCCGGGGTCGGCCGACGGCAGGCCGGACTGGTCGCCGAGGTGCTGGCCGCGCGCGGGACCGTCCAGACCGTCGTCTCCTCACCCCTCGCCCGCTGTCGCGAGACGGCCGACGTCGTCGCGGCCCGCCTAGGGCTGGAGGTCGGCATCGAGGACGGACTGCGCGAGACGGACTTCGGCGCCTGGGAGGGCCTCACCTTCGGCGAGGTCCGCGAGCGGTACCCGGACGACATGAACGCCTGGCTGACCGACCCCGAGGCCCAACCCACCGGCGGCGGCGAGAGCTTCGCGGCCGTCGCCCGCCGGGTCGCCGTGGCGCGGGACAAGCTGCTCGCCTCCCACGCGGGCCGCACCGTCCTGGTCGTCTCCCACGTGACGCCCCTCAAGACCCTCGTATGCCTTGCCCTCGGCGCGCCGCCCGAGGCCCTGTTCCGCATGGAGCTGTCCGCCGCGTCCCTGTCCGCGGTGGCGTACTACGCCGACGGCAACGCGAGCCTGCGCCTCCTCAACGACACGTCGCACCTGCGCTGACCGGCGGTCGCAGCCCCGCCGCCTCCCGGGCAAGACCCTCGATCCGCGCCCAGTCCCGCCCGGCGATCGCATCCTCGGGGACCATCCAGGTACCGCCGACGCAGCCGACGTTGGGCAGGGCCAGGTACTCCGGGGCGTTCGCCGGTCCGATGCCGCCCGTCGGGCAGAAGCGGGCCTGGGGGAGCGGTCCGGCGAGCGACTTCAGGAACGCGGTGCCACCCGCCGCCTGCGCCGGAAAGAACTTCATCTCCCGCACGCCGTGCTCGAGGAGCGCCACTACCTCCGAAGCCGTCGACACCCCAGGCAGGAACGGCACCCCGGAGCCCTGCATCGCCGCCAGCAGCCCGTCCGTCCACCCAGGGCTGACCAGGAAACGCGCACCGGCCGCCACGCAGTCGACCACCTGCTCCGGCGTGATGACGGTCCCGGCCCCCACGAACGCGCCCGCGACCTCGGTCGACACCGCCCGGATCGCCTCCAGACCGGCCGGCGTGCGCAGCGTCACCTCGATCGCGGGCAGCCCACCGGCCACGAGCGCCCGAGCGAGCGGCACTGCGTCGGCGACGTCCTTGACGACGACCACGGGGACGACGGGCGCGAGATCGAGCACCGGGTGGGCGGAGGCCGCGGGGGACGGGGGCAGGGGCGAGGTCATGGCCGTCATCCTGCCCACGAATAACAGCATGCGCAAAGGTCGTTGCACATGCTGCAACGCCATCCCTGCCGGCGGATGGCCGGTCAGTGGATCTCGGTCACCACCACGTCCAACGACCACGGCCTCCCCGCCCGGCCCGGCGCCTCGGCCTCCACCGCGTACCCCAGGTCCCGCAGCGCCTCGACCAGCTCCGCCGGACCCTTGGGCGCGACCCCGGCAGTCAGCAGGGCGCGGACGATCCGCCCCTTGGTCGCCTTGTTGAAGTGGCTGACGACCGACCTCTTCTCCACCCCGTCCACGACCTGGGAGTGCAGCACCCGCACGGTCGCCGTACGCCCGGCGACCTCGCCCTTCGGCTTCCACGCGGCCGCGTACGCGGAGGACCGCAGGTCGAGCACCAGACCGTTGCCGGCCGCCTCGGGCAGGACGGAGGCCATCGGCGTCCGCCAGTACGCGCCGAGCGCCCCGAGTCCGGGCAGCTTCACGCCCATCGAGCAGCGGTAGGAGGGGATGCGGTCCGTGACGCGGACGGCGCCCCACAGCCCGGAGAAGACGAGGAGCGACCTGGCCGCGCGCCGCTTGGCGGCGGTGTCCAGGGAGGCCAGGTCCAAGGCGTCGTACAGCACGCCGGTGTAGATCTCCCCGGCGGGCCGCGCCCCCGCGCTCCGCAGCCCGGCGTTCTTCGCGGCCTCTCCGCGCAGCCCCTCACTGAGTCCGAGCACCTGGCTCGCCTTCTCCACGTCCCCCGCGCACAGCTCGACGAGCTCTCCGAGCACGGCCTCCCGCGCGGCCGTCAACCCCGGCAGGGACAGCGATTCCAGCTTCAGCGGGGCACCGCGTCCGGAGGGCGCCTTGCCTTCGGAGGGCGGCAACAGGACGAGCACGGGTCTTCTCCTTGAACCGGGTGGAGGGGCCTGCGCCAGGTTACGGGGTCACAGGGTCACGGGGTCACCGGGTCAGGGGCTATGGGGTGCGGGGTGCTGTCGGCGGAGCGCCGCCCCCAGCCGATCAGGCTCCTGGGCGTGGAACCGGATCAGGTGGACGTCCCTGCGCCGACCCAGCAGTGAGACGTGGGTGACAGGCGTCTTCAGTTCCAGGGTCACCGTCGTCTGCGCGCCCACAGGGAGGTTCAGCTCGCCCTCGCGCGGCTCGTGGGTGGCGCGCAGCTCGCGCCGGACCGTCCCGATGTGCTCCAGCGGGACGGTCAGGTCGACGTGCGCGGCGCGGCGCAGGCGCAACGCGGTGGGCGTCAGGACGTGCGGACGGGTCACCGACGCCGCGTGCAGGCCGACCACCATCAGTACGGTGTAGACGTCCAGGACGAGCGCGATGCCGTGCGCCACCGGCCAGTCCCGCAGCAGCACCGCCGACCCGGCCGCCTCCACCACGCACACGAAGGCCAGTCCGAACAGCAACGCGCCCTCCCCACGCGCGTACCCATAGACACATCCCTCGCCCGTGGCGTGCGTGCGGCGCGTCGCCCAGTGCGCGATGCTCGCCAGCAGCCGGAGTTCGTGGCGGAGCAGGGCGAAGGGGATTCTGATCGCGGCTCGTCCGGCACCGGCACTCATGGGGCCGGCGTTCATGTCCGGCCCTCTTCGGCGTGCCGCAGGGCGCGGCGGATCGCCTCCGCCTGGGCCGGGGACAGGTCCGCGTAGAGGGCCCGCAGAAAGCCGTGGTCGTGGTCGACGCCCTCCTCCGGGATCAGCCCGTCGGGCATGCAGGCGACGACCGCGCGGACCGCCTCGTCCACGCGCGGATCGTCCGGGGCGGCGTCCGCCAGCGCGTCGAGCAGGGCGTACGCCTCCCGCGCCCGCTCCACGGCGCCCGGATCTCCGAACGCGCTCCCCAGCGCGGCTCTGAGCCGCTCCTGCTCCTCCGGTTTCGCCGCCGTCTCGATCAGTGCCATCACCTCACGGTCCTTGGCCGCCATGGGGGAGTCCACGAAGGCCTCCATCCCTGCGAACAACTCGGCCAGTTCGGGGGAGACCGGGCCCTCGGCGGGCAGGCCCTTTTCGCGGAGCGTGCGCAGCCGGGAGCGGCGTTCGCGGATCGCCGCCTCCTGGCGGGCCAGGTCGTCGTCCAGCTCGGCCAGCACCTCCGCGAGGTCACGGCCGGCGTCCTGCGCGAGGACGTCCCGCACTTCCGCGAGGCCGAGGCCCAGCTCAGTCAGCCGCCGGATCCGGGCCAGGGCGACGGCGTGGCGCAGGCCGTAGTCGCGGTAGCCGTTGGCGAGCCGGTCGGGTTCGGGCAGCAGCCCGAGATGGTGGTAGTGCCGCACGGTCCGCGTGGTGACGCCGGCGACCGCGGCGAGTTCTCCGATCCGCATGGGACCAGTACAGACGTTGACGTCGCGGCAGGGTCAAGGGAGCGGCTCGGCGTCTGACGACCGTCGTGAACGTGTGCCACGATCGAGGGAAGGTTCCCGATCTCACGGCCAGGTGATCAGCCGATGTCCCATTCTGGCGAGCGACCGAAGGAGGGGCGTGACATGACCGCCATGGCCCATGAGCCGCTCACGCAGGAAGACGTCCTGCTGGAGGGCTTCCTCGCCCTGGACACCCCGGAAGGCTTCCGGGCGGAGCTGATCGAGGGGGAGATCGTCGTGACACCGCCGCCGGACGGGGACCACGAGGACTCCATCAGCCAGATCGTGAAGCAGGTGATCAGGCGGTCCCGGACCGACATGGATTTCTCCGGGAACAAGGGCCTGAAGCTGCAGAGCGGAGGCGGCTGCCCGAAGGACCATGTGATCCCCGACGGCACGTTCGCCCCTGCGGAGCTGCGGCTCTACCGAGGCGCGGACCCGTGGATGCCGTGTGATGGCGTTGCCATGGTCCTCGAAGTGACGTCGACCAGGCCCAACACCGACCGTCGGGCGAAGCGCCGCTGCTACGCCCGTGGCGGCATCCCGCTGTATCTACTGGTGGACCGCGAGGCATCGTCGATCACCTTGTTCAGCGATCCGGAGAAGGACGACTACCGCGAGCAGCGCACCCGTCCCCTCGGCAAACCGCTCGCCCTCCCGGAGCCCTTCGCATTCGAACTGGACACCGGCGACTTCCTCTGATCCCATCAACCCGGGGGGTGGGTGATGGGCGTACGGGAACAGGCCAGGTGGACCAGGGCACGGCTCGGCACCGGCGGTCCGCCCCTCGACCTGCTCACCGCCCGCTTCGACCAGCACCGCTACGCCCCGCACGCCCACGAGGAGTTCACCATAGGCGTCTGCGTCGGAGGCTCCGAGGTCATCGACTACCGCGGCGGCCACATCCGCACCGGTCCCGGCACCATCGTCGTCCTCGACCCCGGCGAGACCCACACCGGCGCCCCCGCCACCAGCACGGACGGCTACGCCTACCGCGCCCTGTACGCCGACCCCGCCCTCCTCTGCGACGGCGTCCTCGGCGGCCTGCCGCACTTCCGCGAACCACTCCTCGACGACCCCGAACTGGTCGCCGCCCTGTGCGCCACCCACACCGAACTCAGCGCCTGCCCCGACCCGCTGGAAGCCGAGTCCCGCCTCCCGTGGCTGCTCACGGCCCTGGCCCGCCGCCACTCCACGGCACGCCCGGTGCCCGACACGATCCCAGGCGCCGCCTCGGTCGCCCGCGCCGTCCGCGACCGCCTCGCCGACGAACTCCTCGCCCCGCCCTCTCTCGCCGGCCTGGCCGCCGACCTGGGCATGTCCCGCTACCAGTTGCTGCGCGCCTTCCGCACGGAGATGGGTCTGCCGCCGTACGCGTGGCTGGCCCAGTACCGCGTGACGAGGGCCCGCGGCCTGCTGGAGACCGGCCTGCGCCCGGCGGAGGTCGCCCCCCTGGTCGGCTTCGCCGACCAGGCGCACCTCACGCGCTGGTTCCGTCGCGTGCTCGGGGTGACCCCGGCGGCGTACCGCAACAGCGTTCAAGACGCAGCCTGAGGCCGGGCCGCACACTCACCGCATGACTGCACGCGGCTGGTTCCTCTTCTCCCTCATGGGAGTGATCTGGGGCATCCCCTACCTGATGATCAAAGTGGCGGTGGACGCGGTGTCCCCCACCATGGTGGTGTTCACGCGCTGCGCACTGGGCGCCGTGCTCCTGCTCCCGTTCGCGGTACGGCAAGGAAACCTCACCCGGGTCGTACGGACCCACTGGCGCCCCATGCTGGCCTTCGCGTGCATCGAGATCGTCGGCCCCTGGCTCACGCTCACCGACGCCGAGCGGCACCTGTCCAGTTCCACGGCGGGCCTGCTGATCGCGGGCGTCCCGATCGTGGGCGTGGTCGCGGCCCGGCTCGTCGGTGACGCCGAGCGCCTGGGCGTACGACGGCTGACGGGACTGGCGCTGGGCCTGGCCGGCGTCGGCGTCCTCACGGCCCCGCACCTGACCGGCGGCGACGCGCGTTCCCTGGCCGAGGTGCTGCTGACGGTCGTCGGCTACGCAACCGCACCGCTGATAGCGGCCCGCCACCTCAAGGACGTCCCCACGCTCCAGCTCATCGCGCCCTGCCTGACGCTGGCGACGCTGGTCTACGCCCCCGCTGCCGCGGCCACCTGGCCGGCCACCGTCCCCTCCGCCCAGGTCCTGGCCGCCCTGGCCGGCCTGGGAGTCATCTGCACGGCCGTGGCCTTCGTCGCCTTCCTGGAACTGATCAAGGAGGCGGGTCCGACCCGTGCGACGGTGATCACGTACGTCAACCCGGCCGTCGCGGTCGCGGCGGGCGCGGCCCTGCTGGACGAGCCCCTGACGGCAGGCATCATGATCGCCTTCGCGTTGATCCTGGCAGGCTCGGTGCTAGCGACGGCGGGCCCGGCCGTGGCCACGGCACCGAAGCGGGCGCCGCGCCCGGTACCATGGTCCACACGGCAGACGAGCCGGGCGGACGGCCGCGTGGAGTCCCCCTGACGGGGCGCTCCCCGAGGAACGTCCGGGCTCCACAGGGCAGGGTGGTGGCTAACGGCCACCCGGGGTGACCCGCGGGACAGTGCCACAGAAAGCAGACCGCCCAGCGCTCAGGCGTTGGGTAAGGGTGAAACGGTGGTGTAAGAGACCACCAGTGCCCAGGGTGACCTGGGCAGCTAGGTAAACCCCACCCGGAGCAAGGTCAAAAGGAGCGCTGTAACAGGTGCTCTGCGCGGACGATCGAGGGCGGCCCGCCCGAGTCCGCGGGTAGACCGCACGAGGCCGGCGGCAACGCCGGTCCTAGATGGATGGCCGTCACCGGGAGGCTCGCGAGGGCCTTTCGGGACAGAACCCGGCGTACAGCCCGACTCGTCTGCCACTGTCTGCGGCTTTGATCGGGAAAAGGGCCTCCGACCTTGTCGGAGGCCCTTTTCCGTGTTTCAGGGGCTTGCCGCGTGACGGCGCGGCCCGAGGCGGCCCCGCAGGGCCTACCTCTCCAGGAAGGCGAAGAGCTCTTCCCAGCGGTCGGTGATGTGCTTGGGCGAGTAGCGCTGCACGGATCGGCGGGCCTTTTCGCCCATCGTCTCCCGCAGCTCCTCGTCGGACATCAACCGCACCAACCGCTCGGCGAGTTCGGTGGTGTTGCCGGGCCGGGCCAGCAGTCCGTCCTCACCGTCGGTGATGATCTCGTGGACGCCGGGCGCGCAGTCGAACGCGGCACACGGCAGGCCGAAGGCCATCGCCTCGAGCAGGGCGAGCGGGAAGCCCTCACCGCGGGAGGAGAGCGCGAACACCGAGGCCTGCCTGAGCGCCGCGGGCACGTCGTCGGTCTGCCCGGCGAAGTCCACCGAGTCGTCCAGGCCGAGCTCGGCGCACCGCTGCTTCAGGGCGGCCTCCTGGTCGCCGGTGCCGTGCAGGCGCAGCACCCACCCCGGCTGCTGTCGCGAGGCCTCGGCCCAGGCGTCGAGCAGCATGTCGATGCCCTTCTCGTGGGAGAGCCGGCCGACGCTCAGGACCACCTTCTCGGTGCGCTCGGACGTCTCCTCCGTCGGGGCCAGCGGCAGCGGGTTCGGCATGAAGCCCACGTTGTTCATGCCCTCGACGGCCCAGCGGTCGGCGTCTTCCTGGGTGAGCACCAGCAGCCGGTCGACGTCCTTGTAGTACGTCTTGACCCGCTCGAACCGGGAGGATTTCTTCGACGTCTCGAAGGCCTCGTGGCTCATGCCGATGACGATGTGCCCGGCGGTGTCCGCGAGGGCCACCCACTCCATCGCCCACACCTGGGTGACGATGATCACCGCGCCCGGCCCGGCCGCCCGGAACATCCGGGTGAGCTTGTCGGCGGCCGCCTGCATGTGCCCCTCGGCGCGGCGGACCGCCGGGTCCAGCCGGCCGAGCTTGAAACGCGGCTTGGGGCGGCTCGGCGGTCGGCGGGCATACAGGGTCGCCGTCTCGAACGGCGGGTCGCTCAACTCCATGGGCGCGTGCGGCGGCGCTATGCCGACGACCTTCACCCGGTGGCCGCGCTCGGCCAGCAGGCGGGCCATCTGAATCTGCCACCGGCCCACGCCGCCGAGCTCGTTGACCTCGTTGCCGACGAAGAAGATGTCACGCCGGGTCATCGGGCCTCCCTCGCGTCACCGAAGAAGCGGTCCACGATCTGTGCAGCCGCGTCGCCTCGGTCGTACTCACCGTACTTGTCCACGAATTCCTTCAGCTGCGCCCCGTACCGGGACGCGGCCTCGTCCAGCTCCGCCACGGCCGCGAACAGCTCCTCCTCGGTGCGGGCCACCGGACCCGGTGCCTCGTCGAGCAGGTTGAAGTACGTGCCGCGGACGTCGCCCGCGTACTCGTCCCAGTCGTAGGCATAGAAGAGGATCGGGCGTTGCAGCAGCGCGTAGTCGAACATGACGGACGAGTAGTCGGTGATCAGTGCGTCTGCGAGCAGCATCAGCGGGGTGACGTCCGGCTCGTCGGTGACGTCGATCACCCGTCCGGCCACCGATGGCGGCAGGGCGAGCCGGTTCAGGTAGTGGGCCCGCACCAGCAGGACGCAGTCCTCGCCGAAGCGGTCGGCGAAGCGCTCCACGTCGAACGGGAACTCGAACTCCCGTAGGCGGCCTTCCCGGTTGGCGCGGAACGTGGGCGCGTACAGGACCACCCGCTTGCCCGGTGCGATGCCGAGCCGCTGGGCCAGTTCTCGTACGGCGGGATCCCGGGTCTCCGGGGTCTGAGCCGCGCGCACCAGGGCGTCGTTGCGCGGGTAGCCGGTGCGCAGCAGCTTCTCGTCCGGGATGCGGTAGGCACGGGCCAGGGTGCGCACGTCGTGCTCGCCGCGCACCACGAAGTGGTCGAAGCGGTCCAGCGCCTCCTGGTAGACGCGCTGTTCCTGCTCGGACGTCACGCGCAGGGAGGGCTCGTCGAAGCCCATCCGCTTCAGCGCCGAGCCGTGCCAGGTCTGGATGTACGTCGTCTCCGGCCGCTTGGGCAGCCGCAGCGGGAAGCCCTGGTTGTCGATCCAGAACTCCGCCTGGGCGAGCGCCCTGAGATACGGCCACGACCACCGGCGCACCAGCTGGACGTCGGCGGGGAAGCCCTTGGGCTTCTCACCGGCATACGACCAGATCGGCGTGATGGGTGCGCCGCGCCGGCGCAGCTCCTCGTAGATCGCGCGCGGGCTGTCGCTGTACTGCCGGCCCAGGTGGCTCTCGAAGACGACCGTGCCCTTGCGGACCGGCAGGAGGCGCAGCATCCGGCGGTAGATCTGAATCTTGCGCTCGCCGGAGTTGAGATCGCGGTGCACGGCCCGCAGGGAGCGGTAGGCGCCCTTCGCGGCGCGGGCGGGTCGGCCGTGCATGTGGCGGTCGACCAGGGCACGTCCGTCGCGGGCGGCCTTGCTCTCCTGGGTGAGCTTCAGGGCGAGGTGGCCCTTGGCGGAGGCGTGCGCCTGCATGCGGTCGGCCGTGAAGCGGGTCAGCCGCGGACGGACCGGGACCAGGCCGGCGTTCTCCAGGTCGACGGTGCCGACGGTGAGCCGGCTGGTCGTGCGCGTGCCGTCCGCGGTGAGGTGCAGCCGGACGTCCCAGACCTCGTCCACGACGCCCAGCGGGCGCAGCCGGCGCTCCAGCGGCACGTCCGCGCGCCAGGTGATGACGTCCCCCTCGTGCCGTACGTCCTGCACGGGGAAGTGGAAGGTCTGGAGGCTGCGGCGACGGGCCCGGAACTCCAGCTGGGCGGTGAGCCGTGCCTCGGGGGCGATCGTGTGCAACGGGTTGACGATGCCGCCCGACAGTGTGACGTCGCCGCCGTGTACCTCGTAACCGGTCAGCAGGTTGCGCAGGACCATGGCGTCCAGAGGCTTGGCGTGCAGCCCCAGCAAGGTGACGTCCATCACGGCCCGGCCCTGCGGATCGTCGAGGTGCTCGGCGCACCAGTAGACCCGGCCGTCGCGCACGACGAGCGGGGTGGAGATCTTGTTCCGGTTGATCAGCGTGTCGATCGCCGGCATGAGGTTCGGCCAGTCCTCCCGCAGCAGCAGGTAGGCACAGATGGCGTGGACCCGGTCCAACTCGTCGTAGGCCGCCTGCGGGAAGTCCTGGACGTAGCCGCGCGCCAGCTCGGCGAAGTGGTGGCGGTAGCCGTCGTCGAGGAACGGCAGGTCGCGCAGGTACAGCACCAGGTCGTGCTTGAGGAACTTTATGTCCTTGCGCAGCTTCAGCTCGTCGTGTCCGAGCCGGTCCAGGATGGCGTCGATCCGGCGGTGGATCTCGACCCGGTCGGCGAAGTTGTTGATCTCGTGACGCCGGTTGCTGATCGACTTCGCCTGCGTCTTCTCTACGACGTTCCAGTAGTAGATGGTCTGCGGGATCAGCGTGATGCGCTTCGCCGCCAGGTATGCCTGCGCGGAGAACAGCAGGTCCTCGTAGTGGATGCCGCGGGGGAAGGCCAGGCCGCCCTCGACGAGGAAGGAGCGCCGGTAGCACTTGTTGGTCGAAAGGGTGTCGAAGACCATCAGATCCGGCAGCTCCGCCACCGACTCAAGGGTGCGGGTCTCCCGGTACAGCCACGGGTACCAGGGGACGCGCTTGTCGTGCCGGCTGTCGGTGTGGACGCGGACGCAGAGGCCGGAGACCAGGTCGGCGCCGGTGCGGTCGGCGGCCTCCAGCATGTTGCGGCAGGCGTTGGGATCCAGTGTGTCGTCGCTGTCGAGGAACATCACGTAGCGCCCGCGGGCGACGGCGATGCCTCGGTTGCGGGGCTCACCGCAGCCGCCGCTGTTCTCCTCCAGCCGGATGGCCCGGACACGGCCGGGATGAGCGGCGGCAAGCGAGCACGCGACCTCGTAGGAGTCGTCGGTGGAGCAGTCGTCGGCAATGACGACCTCCACGTTCCCCAGCGTCTGGTCGAGAACCGACCGCACGGCGGTAGGCAGGCGCTGGGCATCGTTGTAGACGATGACCACGACACTGATGTCGGGCACGCCTTCCGATTCGACGCCTGACTGCGGGGTAACTATCGACACGGCCACCTCTCGTATGGCTTTCGGGATCTCAGCCTGTTCCTGGGCGCGACCAGGGGAAAGGCCGGGCATGCGTCTCGGTGCGAGACACACGATCCGCGGTGCAGGTTGTGCTTGCGTTCATGTGGCAGGAACCCTATCGTTCCATAATCATTCGCCGGGGCAGGAGCCGGGCGGCCGTAAATGATCAACAAACCGTCGTGAATCCACCTGCCCGGAGTACGAAAAGGGCATGCCCCTCGCGGGGTGAGAGCCGCGTGCGGAAGCGGTGCCGGGCCGTGCGGGGGGACGCTGAGGCACAGGCGGCCACCGACGTGATCAGCTCGACACCGGTACGCCGATCGTGCGGCAGGACGTCAGGATGCCACCGGCGCGCGGCTGAGGCTGTGGACCGTCGAGAAGTGCCGGCCTGCGTCACCGTGGGCGTGCCAGAGCCCCTCACTGCATTCGGCGTGCATCAGATCCAGCCACGCTGAGCGGCCTTGATCCCGCCTTGAAGCGGCTGGAGGCGCCGCAGCTTCTCCAGGGGTGCTGGAGTGACCCTGTCGCGCGGGTGCGCGCGTGAGGTGGCAGAAACCAGGTGGCGTAGATCCCTCGAACCCGGCGCCCGGCGGTGCCGCCCAGGTCTGCGTCCCCGGGTCGCCCACGGCACCACCTTCTGCGCCCAGGGCCTCCGCACCGACCAGTGGCGGCACCGTTCCCGGCGGGTCCGGCGCCTCGGCCACGCCTTCGCAGGTCGCACCCTCGCAGGCCGCAACGCCGGATGGGCACGGTAGCGGCCAAGGGGACCACGAAGGCGAGGACGGTGACCGTTCCGAGGACGGCTGACTCCCCAGGTCCATCTTGCGAAGCCGTTCGGCGTACGGGAGTTGGTGGCCCGCATCCGCGCTGTCACCCGGCGCACCGGCACGTTCCCGGCACTGCGGGGCGCCGTTGGAACACCGGCCGTACCAGTGCCGGCATCGTCGGAGCAGCAACTGGGATCTCTCCACATCGACCGGCGCACACGCCAGGTCAGGCCGTCGGGGCGCGAGATCGTCCTGACGCCGCGCGAGTTCGACCTGCTGACCTACCTCGCCCAGGATCCAGGGGCCGTGTATTCCTGTCAGCAGATCGGTCCAGCGGTCGCGCCGGAAGGTGAGCAGGGGACGGCGGGCGCGGGCTATCCGGCGTGGATCACGACGGCACGTGGTGTCGGCTTCAGCCTCACCGTTCCCGTTCAGTGAGGAAGTAACGCGCCGTGCCCCCGGCTTGCTCGGCGCGCAATGTCCACGATGTGCGGTGACCTCGCACCGCGGGTTCGAATCCCACGCCCTCCGCATGGGGTCCCTGACCAGCAACTGTGGTCAAGGGCCCCTGGCTTGCCAGACTCGGGCGCTGTCCGTGACCGACCACTCTTGTCCGGTGTTGACCGCCCCGACTGGCACACATTTGGCACGGGGCCGGCAGCGCCGCCTCGGCGTGCCTGATGGCCTCGCGCGCAGTGCAGCGTGATCGAATAGGGCATGGCATCGTCTTGGACCGGTAAGCGGGTGCGCCTGCGCGCTATCGAGCCCGATGACTGGAAGGCGTTCGCGCGCTTCGCGGACGATGGCGGGCGGCGAGTGGGCCGCTTGGAACTGCCGCGGTCCGCCGAGAGCTATCGTGCCTGGGCGAAGGAGCAGGCCGTTGCCCAGTGCGATGACGACCGTTTCCGGTTGGCGGTCGAGACGACGGCCACGGGGGAGTTGGTCGGCGCGGTCGGCTCACATCGCACCGGTCGTTGTTCGGGCTGGTTCGAGTGCGATGTCATGATCGGCGCCAGCCACCGGCGCAAGGGCTATGCGGCGGAAGCCGTGGTGCTGTTGCTGCGCTTCATGTTCGCCGAGCGGCGCTATCACAAGTGCCTGGCGGCGGTTTTGGCCCAGAACGAGGCGTCGTTGGCACTTTTTCGTCGGCTCGGCTTCACCGAGGAGGGGCGCTTGCGGGAACACGTTTTCTTCGCCGGCAGGCATCACGACCTCGTCATGATGGGCGTGCTCGCCGACGAGTTCGACCGGCGACACACGATGAGCGGGCCGTGAGCAGATCGTCCGGGCGTGTGCGGAACGGTACTCGGACCTGATCGACGTTCGCTGTCGCGCCGGCCGGGCCGTCCGCGGCGCGACCTTGCAACTGCCCTCGGCTGCCGCGTCAGCCGTCACCCTGCTCGATGTCCAGATGGATCGGACCCCGAAGCACGGGGCTGGGCCGGTACGGTGGTGGGTCGGCGACCAGCCTGGGGCGGTCGAGCCGGCGTACCAGCTCGGTCAGCGCGATCTGGGTTTCCCGCCGGGCCAGCGGGCCGCCGAAACACAGGTGGATGCCGCTGCCGAACCCCAGGTGCTGGTTGTCACGCCGATCCGGGTCGAAGCGGTCCGGATCGTGGAAGCGCTTCGGATCGCGGCTGCCTGAGGCCAGCATGAGCATGATCCGCGAGCCCTGGGGGATGACGGTGTCGGCGACGGTGATGTCGCCGTACGCCGCCCGCCAGGGAATGATGTGCACGGGGGGCTCGTAGCGCAGCAGTTCCTCGACCAGCGGCACGACGAGGCTCGGTTCGTCGCGCAGTCGCTGCAGCACCTGCGGGTGGCGCAGCAGCGTCAGCATGCCGTTGGTGATGAGGTTGACGACGGTCTCATGGCCGGCAATGAGGAGCAGTCTGGCGGTGGCGACGATTTCGGCGTCGGCCATCCGACCGTCGGGCCCGTCGTCGTTGGCCAGCCGTGAGAGCAGGCCGTCGCCCGGCCGGCCGTGGCGCTGTTCCACCAGCTCGCCGAGGCACTGGCGCAGGTCCTTGCGGGCCTGTACGCCCTTGTCCAGTTTCTCCCTCGGGTCGGTCTCGGGGTTGTAGTCGATCGAGTTCATGATGTCGTTCACCCAGAGGTGGAACCTCGGCTCGTCCTCACGTGGCACGCCGAGCAAGTGACAGATCACGGTCACGGGCAACGGGAAGGCGAAATCGTCGACGACGTCGATCTGCTCCTTGCCCGCCAAACCGTCGATCAGGCTGCCGACGGTGGCGGTCAGGAAGCCTTCAAGTCCGGTCACCAATCCAGGGGTGTGTGGGGGGCCGAAGTGACGCATCGCCATACGCCGCAGGCGATCGTGCTCGGGCGAGTCCATGTGGATGAACGACGCCGTGACCCCTTCCTCGGCTGGGGGCATCGGCGGACACGACAGATTGCGCAGGTCGGAACTCAGATGCGGGTCGTTCAGTATGTTCGTGATCTCGCGATAGGTGCTGATGACGTAGCTGCCGTCCTCCTGCCGGGCCACCGGCGTCTTGCGCAACTCGGCATACAGCGGGTAGGGGTCGGCCCGGGCGGAGTAGTCGAAGATCCGTTGCAGCGTGCCGGGCATGTGGGTCGTGGTCGTCCGGCCTTCCTCCTGCCGGTGCTGGTGCACGGCCGCGACGCGGCGCTCACCCGGGGCGTGGCCTGTGACGACCGCCGTGGCTTCCTGCGCGAGCAGGGCGGGGCCGGGGAAGTCGACGGGCACCGGTTTCATGCCGGGCGGCTGGTCCGGCGTGGGGCAGGGGGGCGGGAAAGGTGCGGCCGTCTCGATCAACCGTCGGTAGTGGTCCAGCCACTTGCCGTTGTTGAAGCTCACGGCAGCCGTGACGCGGCCCCGATAGCCGTATGCGGTGACGAAACGGTGGTCGTGCAGCGATCCCTGGGTGACGACCATCTCGTCGGCGAAGGTCGGCACGCCGACGGACTTGATGTTGACGCCGAACTGGATCGACCAGAACAGCGGGACGGACAGGTGGGACCGGCTGTCCGCCTGGGCACTGACCATGTTGTGTGCCGCGACCTCTGCCTGCTCCACGGCGTTGGCCCAGTGCTCCATTGAGATGAGCCGGTATTCGTAGATGGGGTTCGGGCAACGTGCCACGTCTCCTGCGGCGAAGACGTCGTCGGTGACGCGGCCATCGATGTCGAGGGCGCGGCAGCCCGTGTCACAGGTGATTCCCCACACGCCCGCCGCCAGTCCCGACCCCCGCAGCCACTCGGTGTTGCGAATGCTCCCCAGTGCCACCACCGCCACATCGGCGTCGACCGTACTGCCGTCGTCGAAGTGAGCACGGCAAAACCGTCCCTGCGCGTCGCCCTCCAGCCGGGCGACCTTGACACCGCACCGCAGGTCGACGCCGTGAGCGCGCTGCATGTCGGCCGCAACCTCGCCGATCACGGCGCCGAGCGCACCGACCAGCGGGGCCGGCGCGAGTTCGGCGACGGTCACCGGGATGTCCCGCTCGCGGCAGACGGAGGCGATCTCGGAGCCGGTGAATCCCGCACCGATGACCAGCACCCGGGAGGGCCCTGCGGCGAGGGCCCGCTGCAGGCTCTCGGCATGCTCTCGCGTACGTACGACGAACACTCCGTCCAGGGCCGCCTCGGACTCGACGAGCCACGGCCGGGCCCGTACTCCGGTAGAGATCAGCACCCGGTCGAAGGGAACCTCGCGTCCGTCGGCGAGACGCACGTGGTTCGTCGCGAGGTCCAGCCCGCTGGCGGGCACCCCCAGCAGCCACTCCGCATCGATGCCACGACGGCGGGGCAAAGTGGTGCCCCCGGCCGGCACCCACCCGGTCAGTACTTGCTTGGACAGAGGAGGCCGGTCGTAGGGCTCACCCAACTCGTCACCGATCATGGTCAACGATCCGGTGAAACCCTCGTCTCGCAGAGCCTCCGCGGCCCGCAGCCCCGCCAGCGAAGCCCCGACAACCACGATGCGGCCATCGCGCTTGAACGCACGCGGGATGTCGTCACCGGTCATGACGGCGACGCCCCCGCCGGAGCGTGCCGCCCCTCCAACCGGTCGACCAGGATCGCCTGGACCGGGCAGGCCGCCGCAGCGCGGAGCACCTGCTCGCGCTGGGCGTCGTCGGGGTTCGGGTCGTACACGAGCGCTTCCTCACCGTGCATCCGGAACGCCTCCGGAGCAAGGAACGCGCACTGCGCATACCCCTCACATCGGGAAAGATCAACGACGACTTTCACCCCGACCTCCACAGGGAGTGGGAGCTGCAGACCCTCACGTTGAGGCGGTCTGTCACCGAAGGCAGGACTGCCCCCGGCCGCGCACGGTGGCACGCAGGTGCAGGCCGGGGGTTGCGAGACCTTCGAAGGTGGTGACCCGGTAGCCGGGTTCCGGGCCGGGTGGCTCGCTCAGGTGGTAGCGGTGGGCGGTTTGCGCGGTCAGGACCGTGAGCACGGCCATGGCCAGGGCAGCTCCCTCGCAGCTGTGGGGCCCGGTGCCGAAGGCGAGGAAGACCCCGGGTTTCGCCGGAGAGCACGAATCGTCGAGCCAGCGTTCGGGTCGGAACCGGTCGGGCTCGGGGTGTTCCCGTGCGTCGCGGTGGGCGGTGTAGGGGCACACGAGAACGGTGGACCCGGCGTCGATGGTGTAGTCGGCGAGCTGGGTCCGCCGCGGGGCGCGCCGGGTCAGCAGCCAGCTCGGGGGGTGTAGCCGGAGCACTTCGCGTACCAGTGCCCGAGTGTATTGCAGGCGCTCGAGGTGGGTGCTGGTCGTCGCGGCCGCGTCTGCGGGCAGGAGGGCGGCTTCGGCCGCGATTCGGTCCGCGGCCCGGGGGTGGCGGGCCAGGTAGAGCAGGATCCATCCGGCTGCCCGGGAAGGTGTCTCGAAGGTGGCGACGGTGACTCCGGGCAGAGTGTCGAGGATGGCCCCTTCCGGCAGTGGGCCGTAGCGGCAGGAGGGGCGGAGCATCTGTCCGAGCACGTCGTCACCGAGCCGGCCCGATGAACGGCGCCGGCGGACGATGGGCCGCAAGGCGTTGATGAAGGCGACCTGTTGCCGGGTGCGGAACCGCCGAGCCGGTGTGGGGACCCAGCCCGGCCATACCCAGCGCGTGGGGCGAACGAGCACCTCCCGGGCCACGAAGAGCTGCCGCGCGAAGGGCAGCAAGGTGGGAGCGTCTTCGGAGAAGAGGTAACGCACGCCGACCTCCGCCAGGACCGACCGGACCAGGGGCAGAATCTCCACGTCCCGGCCCGTGGGCCACTGGTCGGCAAACCGAACGGTCCCGGACGCGATCTCACCGATCCGGGCCGCAACCGCCTGCGGACGCAGCCCGCGCATACGGGCGGCGCGCGCGTGCGCACGCTCCTCGGACGTCGACGCGCCGCCGGCCCGCTTCAACGGCGGGAAGAGGGGCGAGGGCGGCTTGGGGAAGTCCTGCACACGGTGCAGGACTTCTTCACACGGCCCGGCCGTGGCGGCTACGTAGACACCCGGCTCCAGCTGCCAGACGTCCCCGCACTCGTCAGAGCCACGGCGCGCCAGCGCCAGCCGGTCACGGCTCCAGGCCGCAAAGTTGCCCTCGGGCAACCGCGGCGGCTCATTCACTCGGCCCATGAGACCGCCCCTGACGCTCGTACCTGTCCGGGCCGATATCGTCGGCAGCACGGCCGGGAGCCGACGGGCGCCCGGGGCGCCCGGCAGCGCGGTCACGCCTTGTCGGCGGACGTACCCCAGTCGTGGGCCCCATACGCACCGTAGTTGCGACTGAACGACAACTTGGCGAGCAGCCTGGCGATCATGATTCACTCCTCTCGCCTGTCTTCAGACTCATATGTGCTATTTTTGCACATTTCGTGTTTCAGGGCCTCGGCGTGGATGTTTGAGGACGGCGGTCACCGCCAGGGGCAGTAGCAGTCACAGCCCCAGAAGCTGCCGGGCTTCGGTGCGCGAGGAGAGGCGTGGCATGTGATCAGCCGCCCTCGCCGTCGGCCTTGCCTCCCCGGGGAGCGCCGGCCCGAGTGGAAGCAGAACGCGGCGGGCCGGTGATCAGAAAGCCCACGAGCGAGGTCACAGCGCCGACGGCCTCGGCGATCGCGCTGCCGGTCCTCTTGGGCCCCCAGAACGGCTCGTACATGTTCGGCAGCGGACCGAGAGCGCCCACGTTCACGAATCCATAGAGCAGCACGGCGCCCAGCGCGGAGACGGACACCAGGAACGCGAACACCCACACCGGCCGCCGGCGACCGAGCAGCAGGACCAACAGCGCGGCCAGCGACGCCACGGCGGCTTCGAGGCGGAACAGCGTCCCCTGACTGATCTGACGCCCGACCAGATCGTAGGGGGCGGCGAGGTTGGCGTGCACGTAGGCGTCCACGGCCAGTGCGGCCGCAGTCACCACTTGGAGCAGCACCCGGACCACCGTGTGGCGGCGCGGGCGGTCACCGGGTCCGGGAGCCATCGCTACTGCCCGACCGCGCTTGCTGCGGCCCTGCCGGGCGCCGGGGACGCCGGGCCGTTCCCGCCGACCTGGAGGTGGGTGTCCATGGCGAGTTCCTTGTGCTTGTCGATGGGACTCGGACCCCGGTCAGGGCCGGGCCGAACTGCTGGAGCGCGCAGTGGCAGCGGTCAGCACGGCGAGTGGCAGGAACCGCAGTCCGGCGCTGGCGCCGCGTGGGAATTCAACAACGTGCACGACCATGTTTCGGGGCCTTTCTTCCGGGACGAGACTGGCCCAAGTTCCCGATCACGCCAACGCCGACACTCGCCCAGCACGGGCCGTCACCTGGTCGGGCGAGGATGTGCCCGGTGCACGCCCCACATCCTTCGACCCTGCGGGCCACGGTCGAGCACGGCTTCGCGAGCCTGAAGACCTTCCGGTCCTGACCAAGGTGCGCATGCCGCGTCACCCGACCGCGCTGGTGCGGGCCCTGCATGTACTGACGGACCACCAGGTAGCGCATGACGGACGATTTCCACGCGACGATCACATTCCTTCGGGGTGAGGGTGAGCGGCTGACCGTCGAGGGTGACACCCCGAGTGCGCCGGTCGATGGTCAGCGGGCCCAGCTGCTGGACGCCTCGCTCCCCGGGGACTTGAGTGTGTCCGGTGCCGGGGAAGGACATGGGGGGGCGGTCGCACGGCGGCCACGCGGCGAACGTCGGGGAACGGCAAGGACTTTGGGAGGCGGCACTGCAACGCCCGCGTTCCGGGTGGGCTGCCTTCGTACGGTTCGCCGTCGACCGCTGACCCCTCACGCAGTGAGCCGGAGCCGGCAGGACGTAAAGGCGGTCGTGGTCTGGGTACCCGGAGTGTGAGAAGCGGGCGTCCGCACCGCACCTCGTAGGAGACCACCATGGACCTCCTCGAAGAAGCCCCCCACCGCTTCCGCATCGAACGACACGGTGACATGCGCGTCCCGGGTGTCGTCTTCGCCTCCCGGGGACTGCTGCGTGATGCCGAGCAGGCGCTGGAGCAGGTCGTCAACGTGGCGACGTTGCCCGGGATCGTCGGCGCCTCGTATGCCATGCCCGACATCCACTGGGGTTACGGCTTTCCCATCGGCGGTGTCGCGGCGACCGATGTCGGCGACGGGGGTGTGGTGTCGCCGGGTGGGGTGGGGTTCGACATCTCCTGTGGGGTGCGGTTGCTGGCGGCTGATTGTGATCGGGAGGGGCTCAGGGGCGCCCTCGACGCGGTCATGGACGGGCTCGACCGGGCCGTTCCGCGCGGTGCCGGGCCCGGTGGTGTGTGGCGGCTCAGCGGTGGCGGGGAGCTGGAGCGGGTGCTGGAGGGCGGGGCCCGTTACGCCGTGGAGCAGGGGCACGGGGAGGAACGGGATCTTGTCCGGTGTGAGGATCGGGGAGCGGTCCTCGACGCCGATGTCGGGCAGGTCGGCGGGCGGGCCCGGGAGCGGGGGCTCGGGCAGGTGGGGAGTCTCGGGTCGGCCAATCACTTCCTTGAGGTCCAGCAGGTCGCCGAGGTGTACGACCAGGCGGCTGCGGGCGCCTTCGGGATCGCCCTCGGGCAGGTCACCGTGATGATCCACTGTGGGTCGCGCGGGCTCGGGCACCAGATCTGTACCGATCACGTGCGGGCGATGGACCGGGCCATGGCGCGCTACGGCATCTCCGTGCCCGACCGGCAGCTTGCCTGCACTCCGGTGGAGTCGCCGGAGGGGCGGGCATATCTGGGGGCGATGGCCGCCGCCGCCAACTACGGACGCGCCAACCGTCAGCTCCTCACCGAAGCCGCTCGTCGGGTCTTCCGTCGCGCCGCGAACGTCCGGCTGTCCCTTGTGTACGACGTGTCGCACAACCTCGCCAAGCTCGAGACCCATGAGGTGGGCGGGCGGCGGCGTCGGTTGTGCGTGCACCGCAAGGGGGCCACTCGGGCGTTTCCGCCCGGCGATCCCGATCTTCCCGAGGACCTCCGCCCTCAGGGACAGCCCGTGCTCATTCCCGGGACCATGGGCACTGCCTCTTACGTCCTGGCCGGGGTGGCCGGGGGAGGTGCCTTCTTCTCCACCTGCCACGGTGCGGGGCGCCGGATGAGCCGCCACCAGGCCGCCCGCTCGATCACAGGGAGAGAGCTGCGCACAAGGCTGGAGCGGGACGGCATCGCCGCGCGGCCGCTCTCCTGGCGCGGCCTGGCCGAGGAGGCCCCGGAGGCGTACAAGGACGTCGGGGAGGTCGTGGCGGCGAGTGAGAGTGCCGGGCTGTGCCGGATCGTGGCCCGTCTGGTGCCGCTCGGGGTCGTCAAAGGCTGACCCGGCTCCTGCCGCACGTTTGTCTCGGTCGGCCCCGGCTCCTGCCGCACGTTTGTCTCGGTCGGCCCCGGCTCCTGCCGCACGTTTGTCTCAGTCGGCCCGGCCCCTGCCGCACGTCTGTCTCACACGTCCACGATCGCCGTGCACGACCAGCCGTACGGGTCCGGGCCCATGTGCAGGCCGTGCCACGACACGCCCTTCGGTACGGCACCGGTGATCTCCACGTCCGACAGCCCGGTGACCGTCAGCCGCACCTCGAGCCCCTCGTCGTCTGCCTCGGCCTCCACGTCCACGGGCACCTGGCCGTGGACCTCCAGCCGGTAGACGACCTCCTCCAGGAGGGCGGCCAGCAGATCGTCGTCGTCGTTCTCGGCCAGTCGTACGCGCTCCACGGCGGTGGGACGCGCCGTGGACAGATCCGCGAAGCAGTCCACGAGGCCGGTCGCCGCCTCCGCCAGGCAGCTCTCCCGGCTCACTCCCCATGCCTCGATCCGCACATCGGCGGTGTGCGGCACCGTCCGGTGGCCGCTCGATCCCTGCCGACGCATCGACCTGTCGTCGTCCGTGTCGCCGACCATGCCCATCGTGTGCCCCGCTCAACCGCTTCCACACGGCCCGCGACGTTCAAAGCGTGCGGCCCCGGGGTGCCGAGCGTCCCCAGGGCCGCGACGAGGTGCGTCACGCGCCTCACCCCGTGGCGAGTACCGTCCGCTCCTCCCCGTCCCCCTCCGCCTCCACCGCGCTCTCCTCCGCCGTACGCCCCCGCAGTGCCGTCACCACCAGCAGTGCCGAGAACAGGGCCGCCGAGCCGCACACCACGAAGCCGATCGAGTAGCCGTGACCGAGTGCGTCCAGGGCGTAGGAGCGGGCCGCGCCGGGCGGGGAGGTGGGCGGTACCGAGTTGAGGGCGAGCGGGCCGCCCTCCTTCAGTACCTCGTGTGCGGCCGCCTTCGACTCCGCGCTCAGCGGGGAGGCGCCCGCCAGCGAGGAGGTCACCCGGGCCGCGGCCTGGCTCAGCGCCACGGCGCCGATCACCGCGGGGCCCAGCGTGAAGCCGAAGTCGCGCAGCAGGTTGGTGGCCGCGCTCGCCATTCCCGCGAGCGGCACCGGGACCGTGTTGACGGCGGTCGCGGTGATCGACGACACCGTGAAGGCGAAGCCTATGCCGACCAGCCCCAGCGGCAGGATCAGAGAGGTCAGGTTCTCGTCGCCGACGTCCAGTCCCGCCGCCAGGAAGTCGCCCGCCGCGATCAGCGCCAGACCGGCGGTGAGCAGCGCCCGGGCCGGCAGCCGGTGCAGCAACCGGGAGGTCAGCGGGGTGAGGACCGGCGTGATGGCGTTGAGCAGCAGGAACGCGAAGGCCGTACGCATCGGGCTCTGGTGCTGGATCGGGCCGAGCCGGATGCTCGCCGCGTACGCCGTGCCCAGGAAGCTGAACATGCCCACGACCGCCACGACCGACGCGATCGCGAAGGAGCGGTTGCGGAACAGGTCCAGGCGCAGGAGCGGGGAGCGGGCGCGGCTCTCGGCGCGGACGAACAGGCCGATGAACACCGCCGCGATCACGAACGCCACGACCACCGGGGTCGATCCCCAGCCGTCCGTCGGTCCCTGGATGACCGCGTACAGCAGCGCGAACAGGCCGACGCCGATGGTGATCTGGCCGCCGACGTCGAGCGAACGGCCCTCCGGGGCGCGAGAGTCGGTGGCCAGCCACAGGCTCGCCAGCGCGCTGATCGCGGCCAGGACCGCGACCACCACGAACGCCGAGCGCCATGAGCCGTACGTGCCGGTGATGCCGCCGAGCAGCGGGGCGAGGAAGCCGCCCGCGGACAGGCTGGACGCCCAGACGGCGATGGCTCGGGCCCGCTGGGGGCCGGTGTGCGTGCCGGCCGCGATCATGGCGAGCGAGGTCGGGAAGAGCGCTGCGGCGCCCAGACCGGCCAGCGCCTGGCCCACCCACAGTTGGTGGATGCCGGAGGCGCTCGCGGCGACGACCTCACCTGCGCACAGCAGCGCCGCGCCGCCGACCAGCAGCCGTTTGCGGCCGAAGAGGTCGCCGAGGACGCCGAAGGAGAGTTCGAGGACGGCTACGGGGAGGAGGAACGCGTCGGAGATCCAGGTGAGCTGGGAGCCGACGGGGTGCAGGTGCTCCTGGAACAGGCCGTTGAGCGTGGCCGGCATGGCGAGGCCGATCTGGGCCAGGCAGACGGCGAGACACCCGGCGACGAGCGTGCCGACGGGGAGCGACGCACGCGGGGAAGCGGATGAAGCGGTCGGAGGAGCGGATGTGTCGGACATGAGCGGGTCCCAACGTCAGTGGTGGGTGTGGTGCCGGAGTGCGGGGCGCGGGGTGCGGTTGGGGCGAGGGTCGGGCGGTGCCGTACGTCAGTGGCGGGTGCCGTACATCACCGGTTGCTGGGGTGCGCCGGTCGGTCCCGGCCGACCGTCAGCCGTGCCGGCCGGTACGTGACGTACGCCGCCCCGTCCAGGCCCAGCCCGGTCGCCGACCGCTGGAGCGCCCCCGGCGTCGCCGCGTCGTCCCAGTGGCCGGTGGTGACGCGGTGTTCCAGTGCGTGCAGGGCGGCCACCGTCTCGGCGGTGGTGAACGTGCAGTGGCCCTGCCGCTGGACGTAGGCCTGCCGCAGCAGCGCTCCGTCGCCTGAGGCGCGCACCCGGTCGCCGAACTGCCGCTCCTGCTCGACCGGGACCAGGTTGTCGGCCACGGTGTGCACGTCCAGCAGCGGTACGCCGAGGCCCTGGCCGGCGGAGGACGTGCGCTGGGCGGTGCGTACGGCGGCCGGGTCGGCGGTGACCGCGGCGCCCGCCGTCAGGGACCTCAGGTCGGCGCGCAGGTCCAGGCCGGCCGCCTGGTACAGGGCTCGGACCTGCGGGGCGTGCACGGAACCGGCGAGCAGGTGGGCGTAGTCGACGCCCTTGTTCCAGGAGTTGTTGCCGCCGGCGGACTGCTCGATGGCGTACCGGCCGCCCTCGACGAAGGACAGGATGCCTTGCGCGAACCACGCGTACTGCTGCTTCTCCTGCCCCGCCCAGTCGGTCGGCGCGGGGGCCGTCTCGCCGGGTGCCCACGCGGGCAGGTTCAGGAAGGCGGCGGCCAGCGCGATCCGGGCGCGGCCCTGCGGGGTGGCCTGCGCGGCGGTGACGGCGTCGGTGAGCTTCTTCGCGGTGGCGGCCGCGTCGGCGGCGGACCCGAAGCGGACCAGGCGGACGTCCTGCCCGGACAGGAGCAGCCGGGCGATCGTGTACTCGGCGTCGAGCTGGTAGTTGTCCAGGTCGGTGCCGCCCGCGACCAGGCCGCACAGGCCGAGTGCGCCGTCGACCCGGCCGGCGCCGTCACGGGCGATCTGCGCGTTGACGAGCCCGCCCATGGACTGGCCGACGGACAGCGTGCGCCGCGGTGTGCCGATCTTGGCGGTGACCGCGTCGAGGGTGGCGAACTGGTCGCGTTCGGCGCTGTTCAGGGCCCACATCGAGCCGTGCGGGTCGTACGACGACCCGGCCGTCGCATAGCCCTCGGCGAGCAGCTCGGTGCGTACGGCGTCGGAGGGGGCGTCCTGGGCGACGGTGGGGCCGAAGCCGTGGCTGAACAGGAGCAGGGTGCCGTTCCAGCGGGCGGGGACGTCCGCGATCCAGGTGGCGCCGTCGGCGAGGGTGCCGGTGAGATGGGTGGCCCCCGAGTCCGCCCGGGCGGCCGGTGCGGGGAGCGTGGTCAGGGCCGCGGACGCCACCGCGGCCAGGGCGGCGAGGGCGATGCGGAGTCGGGTGCGGGGACGAGTGCGGGCGGCGCGCATGCGTCGGCTCCTGTCTGGCGGCTCGGGAGCGGGGACCGTGCGATTGCTCGATTGCTCAGTGCACTGAACGTCAGGGAATGTAGGGCTGATTTCTTGCGGGCGTCAATGGAGTGCACAACATCACTTCGCGACACGGCGGCCGGGGTCACCGGCCCCAAGGTCCGCTACTCCGCCGGAACCGTCTCGATCAGCCGCCGTGCCGCGTCCCTGGCCGGTGCGTCCAGCAAGCCGTGAACCGCCCGGAACGTCTCCTCCGCGCCGACCGCGGGCCAGTCGGCCGGCAGATGCCGTACGGGCAGCCGGGGGTCGCTGCGGATCACCTGCAGCCACTCGGAGGTCAGCCGCAGCCGCAGCGCGAGGGCGTCCTCCGCGGTGATGTCCGCGCCGCCCGTCGCGAACGGCCGCCAGGCCGCCTCGAACTCCCGGTAGCGGGCGGCCAGTTCCTCCAGGTCCCAGGTCTCGTCGATCATTCCGGCGATGTCCGTGCCGGTGTCCGCCCGGGCCCGGAAGACCTTCACATGGGCCGCGAGTCCCAGCTCGGCCACGATCCCGGAGACGTCGACCTCGCCCGGCGCGATCCACAGTCCGCTGAACAGCGCCCCGAACCCCGCCCAGGTCAGCTGCGACCGCAGATCGTGCCGCTGGCGCTGCCAGGACTCCGGGAGCGAGAAGCCGAGGAGGGTCCAGGTGCCGTCCCAGTCCCGGTTGACCGCGCCCGTCTTCCAGATGCGCCGCTCCCCGTCGCGCAGGATCGCCTCCGAGCGCTCGGTGAGGCCGACGTACGTGCGGCGGCCCTCGCGGCGGCGGGACAGCAGGCCGCGGGCGACCATGCGGGTGAGGGTGGACCGGGTGGCCTGCTCGCCGACCCCGGCGCGCCGGAACACCTCGATGACGCTCCCCGTGTACACGCACACCCCCCGGCCCAGCACCTCGTCACCGAGGAAGCTGAGCAGGAGGGACTGGGGGCGCAGGGCCGGGGTGGTCACGCGGATACAGTACGAGGCCGCGTCATCGCTGACACACTTTCAGTCCTTTGGGTGTTCGTGGAGAGCGACTCAGGACGAGGAGCCGAGCGAGCGTGCCCTGACCCCCGCAAGATGTGCGGTGAACACCTCGCGCGCCTCGGGCGTCAGGGTGCGCAGCGCCACCAGCGCGGTGATCACCACGTCGCACAGCTCGGCCTGCACGTCCTCCCAGCTGTGCGACGTGCCCTTGCGCGGGTTCTGGCCCGTCGCGCCGATCACCGCCTGCGCGACCTCGCCGACCTCCTCCGACAGCTTCAGCACGCGCAGCAGCAGCTCGTCGGCTCCGTCATGCGCACGGTTGGCGTTCAGCCACGCGTGCAGCCGGTCGATCGACTCCCAGAGGTCCGATTTCGAGTCCGACTTCAAGAGGTCCGCGGAGGTCACCTGGTCGCTCATGCTTGCAGACTGCCATGCCGGAGGCCGAGGAGCGGCCTCCGATCGAAGGGCTGCCCGCGAAGCGCCGCTCCTCCAAGCGCCGCTCCTCGGAGCGAACAGTCCCCTCCGCGTTTCCACCGTCCCACCCGTCACACCGGCCGACCTGTTCACGACGCCGTTCGGGTGGCGGAGGGGCACCGTTGCCGCGCGAGCCGCGACCCATCCGCGAAAGGGCTTGCCCTCGCGCGCACTCCAACTCCTACGGTCACCGGCATGGAGAGCATCGAGCACGTCAGGACACTGGGAAGAAGCGGTATCCGGGTCAGCGCCCTCGGCTTCGGCTGCTGGGCCATCGGAGGCGAGTGGGCGTCCCTCGACGGGCAGCCCCTGGGATGGGGGAAGGTCGACGACGAGGAGTCCGTCCGGGCGGTACGGCGCGCCCTCGACCTCGGTGTCACCTTCTTCGACACGGCCGACGCCTACGGCACCGGCCACAGCGAGCGCGTCCTCGCGCGCGCCCTCGGCAAACGGCGCGCCGACGTGGTCGTCGCCACCAAGTGGGGCAACCTCGTCGACGAGGAACGCCGGCTGCTCACCGGCAGCGACGACTCACCGGCGTACGCCCGCCGCGCGCTGACCGCCTCCCTGCGCCGCCTCGACACCGATTACATCGACCTCTACCAGCTGCACCTGTCCGACGCGGACCCGGAGCGCGCGGCCGAACTCCGCGACACCTGTGAGGAGTTCGTACGGGAGGGGCTCATCCGCGCGTACGCGTGGAGCACCGACGACCCGGCCCGCGCCGCCGTGTTCGCCGAGGGGGAGCACTGCACGGCCGTCCAGCACCGCCTGAACGTCCTCCAGGACGCGCCCGAACTCCTCGCCCTGTGCGAGGAGTCGAACCTCGCGAGCATCAACCGCAGCCCCCTCGCGATGGGGCTGCTCACCGGCAAGCACACCCCCGGACGCGCCCTGGAGGCCGGCGACATCCGCAACGCGCCGCCCGCGTGGCTGCCGGGCTTCACCCAGGGCGGGGGCGCCGACGCCGAATGGCTGCGGCGCGTCGAAGCGCTCCGGGACATCCTCACCAGCGGCGGCCGTACGCTCGCCCAGGGCGCCCTCGCCTGGATCTGGGCCCGCAGCCCGCTCACCGTCCCCATCCCGGGCTTCCGCTCGGTCGCCCAGGCCGAGGACAACGCCGGCGCGCTCGCGAAGGGGCCGCTCACCGCCGGGCAACTGGCCGAGGTGGACCGGATCCTGGGGCGATGAGCGCGCCCTGACGCTCGCCCGTCGTGGGCGCGGCACCGGCCGGGGAAAGCGGTGGAGCCCTCCTGAGTAAGAAATGCGTGAGGGCTGAGAAAGACGTCCGGGAGCAGGTTTTCGCAAGACAGCGCATTCCTCGGCCGTTGACGGTGTGCTCCCGGGAAACTCCTGGTGAGTGATGTGTTCTGCGCCACGGATGTTTCCGGACATGACCCGGGCTTTGCCGCGCCTTTAACACCCCGGTGCGTGTCGCCGGGGATTCGCTTTGTACGGTCCCGGGGTGCGTTTTTCCTCTTCGCTTTCCCCGCGTGACGCGCGGCTGTCCCGGCGCGCCGTGCTCGGGCTCGCCGCCGCTGCCGCACCGCTGACCCTGGCCGCGCCCGCATCCGCTTCCGGGGCCCCGGTCATCGGTGGCGAACGGCTGGGCCTGGCCGGCGTCCAGGTGCAGGGGGGCGCCCCGCTGCCCAAGAGGCTCACCGCCCGCGCCTGGGTCGTCGCCGACCACGACAGCGGTCAGGTGCTCGCCGCGTGCGACGCGCACCGGCGGCTCGCCCCCGCCTCCACGCTGAAGATGCTGTTCGCGGACACCGTGCTGAGGAAGTTCGAGCGGAACCAGACCCACACGGTGACCGACGCCGATCTCGCGGACATCCCCGCCGGGTCCAGCCTCGTCGGCATCAAGCCCGGAATCACGTACACCGTCGAGCAGTTGTGGCTCGGCGTCTTCCTGCGCTCCGGCAACGACGCGGTCCACGTCCTCAGTCATATGAACGGCGGGATCGCGAAGACCGTCGCCGAGATGCAGGCCGAGGCCGAGGACATGCAGGCCCTCGACACCCATGTGGTGAGCCCCGACGGCTTCGACCACCCCGGGCAGCTGTCCTCCGCGTACGACCTGACGCTGTTCGCCCGCCACGGCCTCAGGAGCGGCGACTTCCGCGGCTACTGCTCGACCCGCGTCGCGAACTTCCCGGCAGGGGGGAAGAGGACCTTCCAGATCCAGAACACCGACCGCCTGCTCACCGGTGCCTGGGGTCTTGAGACCTACAAGGGCCTCATCGGCGTCAAGAACGGGTACACCAGCAACGCGGGCAACACCTTCACCGGCGCCGCCACGCGCGGCGGGCGCACCCTCATCGTGACCGTCATGCACCCCGAGCCCGGTGGCAACGGCGTCTACGAGGAGACCGCGTCCCTGCTCGACTGGGGCTTCGCGCACGCCGGGAAGGTCGAGCCCGTGGGCGCCCTGGCGGAGCCGCTCAGCGAGGGCGGCGCGCGGGGGACCCCCGCGCCCGGACGGCAGGTGTCGGCTCACGGGGCGGCCGCCGCGGGGCACGGTGGCTCGTCGTGGGGGCTGATCGGCGGGGCCGGGGGAGTGGCGGCGCTGCTGGCCGGCGGGGTCTACGCGCTGCGCGGGCGTGGGCGCGGACGGCGCAGAGCCACGGAGGACGGCCGCCGGCGGCGTTGACCGGGGCGGAGCATGGGCAGCCGTTCCGTGGTCCGGCGCGTACCCCGCGGTCCCCCGCGAGGTCCACCCCCTGCCGGACCCGGAACGGCTGCCACCCCCCTCGGTGTGGCCTACGGAATGCCGGTGCTCCAAGTGTGAAGCTCTGGTGTAGATGCGCTCAGCGTAAGCCCGTCATGGGCCCGGATGGTGCGGAGTTCTACATTCCGTTTGTGGAAGTTGAGTTGTCGACAAAACACCGTCCCGGGTGCCTGACCCGTCAGCCGCAGCCCACGTACGGCATCGCCGTCGGCAATCCTCGTCTCCCTGTCTGTCAGGGGCCCGCAGCCTGGGCGTGTCCGCCCCTCGGTACACCATGCCGTCCAACCGGCGGGAGCTGAGAACATGAGGGGCGGATCGCAGGACGAGGAGGAACGCATGCTCGAGCGTGGCCGTACCACGCGCGACAGGAAGCAGCCGGAAAGCCACATACCCGAGCCGGAGACGGCACCCCCGGGCGCCCCACCGCACATCCGGAGCGCAGCCCGGCGCCGTACCGGCCTGCTGGTCACCTTCCTCCTCGGCGCCCTCACCGCCACGCCCCCGCTAGCCATGGACATGTACCTCCCGTCCCTGCCGGAGGTCACCAGGTCCCTGCACGCGCCTGCCGCGACCGTGCAGCTCACCCTCACCGGCTGCCTCGCCGGCATGGCGCTCGGCCAGCTGCTGGTCGGCCCGATGAGCGACAAGTGGGGGCGCCGCCGCCCGCTGCTCACGGGGCTCGTCGTCTACGTCCTCGCCACCGCGCTGTGCGCCCTCGCCCCCTCGGTGGAGGCCCTGGTCGCCTTCCGGCTGGTGCAGGGGCTCGCGGGCGCGGCCGGGATCGTGATCGCCCGGGCCGTCGTCCGCGACCTGTACGACGGCAACGCCATGGCCCGGTTCTTCTCCACGCTCATGCTGATCTCCGGGGTGGCTCCGATCGTCGCGCCGCTGATCGGCGGCCAGATCCTGCGCGTCACGGACTGGCGGGGGGTGTTCGTGGTCCTCACGCTCGTCGGGATCGCGCTCACCGCGCTCGTGTGGGTGCGGCTGCCCGAGACGCTCGAACCGGCCGGACGTAACGGCGGGGGAGTGGGCGCCGCCCTGCGCTCCATGCGGACCCTCCTGGCCGACCGCGTCTTCACCGGCTACACCGTCGCGGGCGGTTTCGCCTTCGCGGCGCTGTTCGCGTACGTCTCCGCCTCCCCGTTCGTGATCCAGGAGATCTACGGCGCCTCCCCGCAGACCTTCAGCCTGCTGTTCGGCCTCAACTCGGTCGGCCTGGTCGTCGCCGGGCAGGTCAACGGCAAGGTCCTGGTCGGCCGGGTCAGCCTCGACAGGGTCCTGGCGGTCGGCCTGACGGTCGTCACCCTCGCCGCGACCGCGCTGCTGCTGATGGCTACGGGCGCCCTCGGCGAGGTCGGCCTCCCGCCGGTCGCCGCCGCCCTGTTCGTGCTGATGTCCGCGATGGGCATCACCCTGCCCAACACCCAGGCGCTCGCCCTGATGCGCACCCGCCACCACGCCGGTTCGGCGTCCGCGCTGCTCGGCACCACCTCGTTCCTCATCGGCGCGGTCGCCTCCCCTCTCGTCGGAGTCGCCGGCGAGGGCACCGCCGTCCCGATGGCCGTCGTCCAACTGGCGGCCGCACTGGTGGCGGTCGCCTGCTTCGTGGCACTGTGCCGTCCCTGGACCGCACGCGCGGGCGCGGAGGGCGGGGGTACCCCCGGCCCGAGCGCAGCCGCGAGCCTTGGGGAGGAGAGCTGAGCGCACCGAGACTGCGCGTCGACACCCCGGACAGAGCCGGGCTCGACGCGGAGCAACTGCGTCTTCTCGTACGCGAGATCCGCGCCGCCGTCGAGGGGGAGCGCCCCTGGGCGGCCGGCGCCGTGGTGGTCGCCGGGCGTGGACCGGTGATCGCCGTGGAGGAGGCGGTGGGCTGGGCGGTCCGCTACGCCGCCTACGACGGGCAGGCCGACCGGGGTGTGGAACTGCCGCCGCGGGAGCGGGTGCCGATGGCCGTGGACACTCCCTTCGACCTGGCCTCGCTGACCAAGCTGTTCACGGCGGTCGCCGCGGTGCAGCAGCTGGAGCGGGGCACGCTCGGCATCGACGCGCGCGTGGGGGCGTATCTGCCGGACTTCCGGGCGGTGGCGCACGCGGGGATCACCGTACGGCAGCTGCTCACCCACACCTCCGGGCTGCGGCCCGAACTCCCGCTGTACGACTGCGCGTCGCACGGGGAGCGGCTCGCGCTGCTGCGGGCGGAGGCGCCGGTGGGCGAGCCCGGCACGTCGTACTGCTACTCGGACCTGAACCCGCTCCTTCTGCAGTACGTCCTGGAGCGCGTCACCGGCCGGGGCCTCGACGTGCTCGTGCGCGACGGGATCACCCGGCCGCTGGGCATGACCGCGACGGGCTTCGGCCCGTGCCCTCACGCGGCGGCGACGGAGGACCAGCGGCGGCCGTGGGCCAAGGCGGACCGGGGGATGGTGCGGGGCCGCGTCCACGACGAGAACGCGTGGGCGCTCGGCGGGGTGGCCGGGCACGCGGGCCTTTTCTCGACGGGCCGGGACCTGGCGGTCTTCTGCCGCACCCTGCTGGCCGGCGGCTCCTACGGGACGGCGCGCATCCTGGGTCCCGACTTCGTCGAGCTGATGCTGACCCCGCCGGGGCTGGGCTTCGCGGTGGACCAGCCGTGGTTCATGGGAGAGCTGGCGGGCCGGGGTGCGGCGGGCCACACCGGCTTCACGGGCACGTCACTGGTACTGGACCCGGCGACGGACACGTTCCTGGTGCTGCTCGCGAACACCGTGCATCCGCGCCGCCAGGGGCCGGACAACGGGCCACGGGCACGGGCGGGGGACCGGCTGGCTCGGGCGGTACGGGCGTGAGCGGCGCTCTCGGGAGAGAGGGCCGCTCACGTAGGTGAATGCTGGTCTCGCTCGGCTCCGTCTCCTGCGGCAGCTCTGTGTCGATCTACGGGCCGCTCTGGCTGCCGCCGTGGCCGCCGGTGTTCTTGACGATCACCGTGTCGCCGATCCGGCTGAAGTCGTAGAAGCGGTGGGCGTCCGCCGTGCTCAGGTGGATGCAGCCGTGGGAGATGTCCGCCCGGCCGATGGCATGGTTCCAGGGTGCCGCATGGACGAACACACCGCCGCTGGTCAGGCGCACCGCCCAGTGGACCGTGAGGGCGTAGTAGTTGGGATTGCGCGGATCACACGTGATGTTCGCGCTGCACGAGGTCATCCTGACGACCGCGTCCTTGCCCAGCACGTGGAAGGTTCCGGACGGCGTACGGAAGCCGGGCTTTCCGAAGCCCACGGTGAAGGTCATCACCGTCCGGCCGTCGTCCGTGACGGTCATCCGATGGGTCGCCGCGTCGAGCGTCGAAACATGGCCCGCGGAGGCCCGGGCAGGACCTGCGCCCAGCGACAGGACGGCCGCCAGAACACCGGCCAGTGCGAGCTGGGCGGCGTCACGAAGGCGTGAGCTGGGGACTTCGCGTTGGTGGGCCATTTCTGATCACCATCGCTCTCGGTGTACAAGCCACGATATTCCGGCCCGTCCCTCCCAACGAGCCGGCATCGCCCCCGACGGTTCGGGCGCTCGGACTCCCGTCACGTGCGCGCTCGCGGCACCCGCTGCGATCTTCCGCGGCGGCGATCGTCCGTCGCAGCGGGTCGCGGGCCGTTGCCAGGTCGGCCGGACGGCGGTTCGAAACGTTTGACCAGGCCCGCAGGCGGACGAGGGCAGATCGCTGCTCCCCGATGTGAGCACCGCTCACCGCCCTAGAATCGGCACGTGAACGCCCCCGACTCCCCAGCCGACGCCCTCCGTGCCGCCCTCTCCCGGCTGCTCGACGGGCTTCCGTCCCGGCAGGCCGCGCAGGCCGTGGACCGGCTGATCGCGAACTACCGGGGGCGGACCCCGACCGACGCACCCGTGCTGCGGGACCGCTCCGACGTCGTCGCCTACGCCGCCTACCGCATGCCGGCGACCTTCGAGGCGGTGTCTGCGGCGCTCGGCGCCTTCGCGGACGCCGCCCCCGGCTGGGTGCCCGCGAGCCACGTGGACGTCGGCGGCGGGACCGGCGCCGCGACCTGGGCCGTGAGCGCGACGTGGGGTGGGGAGCGTCAGGTCACCGTGCTCGACTGGGCCGAGCCCGCGCTGGCGCTCGGCCGGGAGATCGCCGCCGCCCATCCGGCGCTCAAGACCGCTGAGTGGTGCCGCTCTCGTATCGGATCGGCGCTCAGCATAGAGAGCACTGATCTCGTCACGGTCTCCTACGTCCTGGGCGAGCTGACCGAAGCCGACCGCGCCGCCGTCGTCGACGCCGCGGCCGCCGCCGCCCAGGCCGTCGTGATCGTCGAACCCGGCACCCCCGACGGCTACACCCGCGTGATCGAGGCGCGCGACCGCCTGATCCGCGCCGGCTTCCACATCGCCGCCCCCTGCCCGCACAGCGCCGCCTGCCCCATCGTCCCCGGCGAGGACTGGTGCCACTTCTCGGCGCGGGTCAGCCGTTCCTCACTGCACCGCCAGGTCAAGGGCGGCTCGCTGGCGTACGAGGACGAGAAGTTCAGCTATGTCGCCGCGGCCCGTTTCCCGGTGCGCCCCGCCGCCTCCCGAGTGGTCCGGCGCCCCCAGATCCGCAAGGGCCAGGTGCTCCTCGACCTGTGCGGCCCAGACGAGTCCCTGCACCGCGACACGGTCACCAAGCGCCACGGGCCGCTCTACCGGGCCGCCCGCGACGCGGACTGGGGTGACGCCTGGCCCGCGTCCCGTGACGATAGGCACGGACAGACGGGATGAAATGCCGCGATGTTCTCTGATTGCGCACTGCAGTTGGCATCGCCCTGCCCATCCCGGTAGGCAACTCCGGTCACCCCGCGCGCAGGATGGTGGGACCATAGGGCATGCTGTCAAGACACAGCAGCGAGGCGAGGGGATAGATGAGCGCAGACTTCGGCCGCCGCACGAGCGTGCAGGGCAGGATCTCCCAGTGGCTGCGCGGACGTCGTCCCGCCCGTCTCAAGGAGGACGCCGGCGACGGCGGCCGTGAGGCGATGCTGCTGGCTGCCGCCGCCGCGGGGCTGCCGCTCGCGCCCGCCGCCCACCCCGTCGGCTACCGCTGTTCCTGCGACCGCGTCGGCTGTCCCACCCCCGCCCGGCACCCGGTCTCCTTCGCCTGGCAGACGCAGTCCACCACGGACCGCGCGCAGATCGAGCGATGGGCCCGGCACCAGCCGCAGGCCAACTTCATCACCGCCACCGGGATGGTGCACGACGTGCTCGACGTCCCGCGTGAGGCCGGCGAGGAGGCCCTGGACCGGCTGCTCGCGTCCGGTGTCGAGGTGGGTCCGGTCGCCATCACCGGGGACGGCCGCATGCTGTTCTTCACGCTGACCCGCGGTACGCCCGAGGACGAGGACGAGTGGTGGCCGTGCGAACTGGACTGCCACCCCGAGACGATGGACGAGCACCCGGGCCTGCGGTGGCACTGCCGGGGGTCGTATGTGCTGGTGCCTCCGGCGCAGTTGCCGGGGGAGCTGTCGGTGGAGTGGGTGCAGGGTCCGGAGCACGCGCTCCCGGATCCGCTGAGCCTGCTCGAGGTGCTCACCGACGCGTGCGCGCGGTACGCGGGCGAGGAGAGCGAGTTGGCGGGCTGGCCGCACCGGGGCTGAGCCCCGGCGGCGACCTCCGTCACTCCCCCTGATCCCCCTCGGCCTACTCCCCTGCGGCCCCCGTGAGCCCCTCCACCCGGCTCACGAACTTCACCGGGCCCTTCCTCGGGTCCAGCACGGCCTGGTTCGACACGTACTCCAGGGTCAGGGACTGCCTGACCTCCCCGGTCAGCAGGGCCTTGATGTTCGGGTCGCTGATGTTGATGTTCACGCCCTGTGCGGCGATCTGCCTCTCGTAGTGGTGTGTGGCGAAGAACACCAGCGCCCCGCCGTCCGTGGTGCGCAGCCCCACCGGGGCGTAGTCGCCGTTCGTCAGCGACTCGTCGATGTACTGCCGGGCCAGCCCGGGCTTGCTCGCGTTCTTCAGCCGGGTGGCGCGCCACTGCGAGGTGTGCGGGCCGGGCGCGAACATGTCCCCGCCGCTTCGCAGATAGGTCGCGTACGCGGTGCTGAGCTTCCGGGGCTGGACGGCGAGCGCCGGGTCGTCCGCGCCGACGGGTTCGGCCCAGCCGTCCTTGTCCGTCTTGAACACCGGTACGTCGCCGGGCGCGAGGATCGTCAGATACGACACCGCCCACACCTTGCTCGCATCGGAGCGGGTGAAGACGAGCAGCCAACGGGCGTCCGCGCTGCCCTTGTTGGCGCGGGTGTCGGCGACGAACCAGCGCGGCCAGCCGGCCTTCCTCGGGATCGTGAACTTGGCGTCGGTCAGCTGCAGCGGCACATGGCCGGGGTTGCCGCCCGGGTTGGTCTTGTGGCCGGCCTCCAGCTTGCCGCCGTCGATGGCGCCGAGCGCACCGGTGACCCGGCCCGCGTCCAGAGACCGGTCGTACGCCTTGTCCGCCTTGTTGTAGGCGGCGAGGAAGTCCTTCAGCGCGCGGGCCGCCTCGGCGTGTGTCGCCGTCGGTACGACCTCCCGCTCGCCGTGCACCACGACGCAGCCGCTCGCCGTCACGGACAGAACCGTCACCGCCGCCGTTGCCAGGGCGAACCGACCTGGACTACGCAGCGTTCGAGGGCTGCGATCCCCGCGCTCCCTGCTCATCAGTGACCTTCACCTTCCCCTTCCCGGAGGCGAACCCTACCGGGGACAGGAAAAGCGCGAGCGTCGGGATCAAGTACAGCAGCCACACCGTGACCTGAAGGACCGTCGGGTCGGGCTGGAAGTTGAACACGCCCTTCAGCAGCGTGCCGTACCAGCTGTCCGGCGGGATCGTGCCGCTGATGTCGAAGGCGAGGCTCCTCAGGCCCGGGATCCAGCCGGCCTCCTGCAGGTCGTGAAAGCCGTAGGCGAGCACGCCCGCGGCGACGACGACCAGCATGCCGCCGGTCCAGGTGAAGAACTTCGCCAGGTTGATCTTCAGCGCGCCCCGGTAGAACAGCCAGCCCAGGAAGACGGCCGTGGCGAGGCCCAGGGCGACGCCGACGAGCGGGCGCGGGGTGCCGTCGCTCGCCGCGTGCACCGACGCCCACACGAACAGGGCGGTCTCCAGCCCCTCGCGGCCCACGGCGAGGAACGCGGTGGCCACCAGCGCGCCCGTGCCCATCGCCAGGGCGGCGTCCAGCTTGCCGTGCAGTTCCGACCGCAGGTGCCGGGCGGTGCGCCGCATCCAGAAGACCATCCACGTCACCAGGCCGACGGCGAGGATCGACAGTGACCCGCCGAGCGCCTCCTGCGCCTGGAACGTCAGCTCCTGCGAGCCGAATTCGAGGACGCAGCCGAAGCCGAGCGCGATGGCGACCGCGATGCCGATGCCGGTCCAGATCGGCCTCAGGGCGTCGCGGCGGCCGGTCTTGACCAGGTAGGCGATCAGGATGCAGACGACGAGGCTGGCCTCCAGCCCCTCGCGCAGGCCGATCAGGTAGTTGGAGAACACGGGCTACGCCTCCTCGGACAACAGGGTGCGGCCCCACCAGTCGCCGGAGTCCCGGACGCCGGGCGGGATGGCGAAGACGGCCGAACCCACGTGCTGGATGTACTCGTTGAGCGCGTCGTGCGCCGCCAGCCTGCGCTGGAGCGGTATGAACCCCTTGCGCACGTCGCGCTGGTAGGCCAGGAAGAACAGGCCCGCGTCCAGGCGGCCGAGGCCGTCGGTGCCGTCGGTGAAGGAGTAGCCCCGGCGCAGGATGGTGATGCCGTCGTTGGAATCGGGGTGTGCGAGCCGGACGTGCGCGTCGGGCTTCATCGCCTTCAGGAACGGCTCGTCGTGCTCCTTCGCCCTGCCGACCGGCGCGCCCTCGCGCTTGTCCCGGCCGAAGACGTCCTCCTGCTCCTGCAGCGAGGTCCGGTCCCAGGTCTCGACGTTCATGCGGATCCGCCGGGCGACCAGGTAGGAGCCACCGGTCATCCACGCCGGCCCGTCCCCGTCGCCCACCCACACGAACTTCTTCAGCCGGTCCGTCTCCGTCCCCGCGATGTTGCGGGTGCCGTCCTTGAACCCGAAGAGGTTGCGCGGCGTCTGTGCGTCCGGGGTCGTCGAGGAGGTCTTGCCGAAGCCGAGCTGGGACCAGCGGATGGCGACCTTGCCGAAGCCGATGCGGGCCAGGTTGCGGATCGCGTGCACGGCGACCTGCGGGTCGTCCGCGCAGGCCTGGATGCACAGATCGCCGCCCGTGCGGGACCTGTCCAGGTTGTCGCCGGGGAACTTCGGCAGGTCGACCAGGGCCTCGGGGCGCTTGTTCCGCAGCCCGAACCTGTCGAAGAGCGAAGGCCCGAAGCCGATCGTCAGGGTCAGCCGCGAGGGCTTGAGACCCAGTGCCTCCCCGGTGTCGTCCGGCGGCGCCTCGGCGAGCCCGCCGTAGGCGCCCTCACCGATGGTCTGCCCGGCCGTCATCCGCCGGGCCGCGGCCGTCCAGTCCTTCAGCATCTGCACGAACTCGGCGCGGTCGTCGGTCTTCACGTCGAACGCGGCGAAGTGCAGCCGGTCCTGCACGGGCGTGGCGATGCCCGCCTGGTGGGCGCCGTGGAACTCCACCGCGCCACCGGCCTCCGCTGCGGCCGGATCCACGTCGTTGCCCGCATTGGCCGCCGCCACCGCGCCCCCGGCCGCGGCGGCACCGAGCGCGAGCCCGGCGCCTGTCCAGCCGATCAGTGCCCGGCGCGACGGACTGCTCCCCCGGGTCTCGGTCATCTGCGCATCGGTCATCGTCCTGCCCCCCCCTGCTTACTTCACGACCGCGGCGGCGAGCCTGGAGAGCGGCTCGGCGAGTGCGTTCACCGCGTCGGACAGCTCCTTCTGCTGGTCCTTGGTGACCTTGTCGTACGAGACGAAGTCGTAGGAGGTCTTGTCCGAGCGGTACTTGTCCAGCAGGGCGCCCAGCGCGGCGAACTGCTTGTCGAGCTCCTTGGAGAGCGCCGGGTCGTTCGCGTCGGCGACCGGCTTCAGCAGTTCGTACGACTTCTGCGCGCCCTCCACGTTGGCCTTGAAGTCGACCAGGTCCGTGTGCGAGTAGCGCTCCTCCTCGCCCGTGACCTTGCCGGTGGCGACCTCGTCGAGGAGTTCCTTGGCGCCGTTGGCCATGGAGGTCGGGGTGATCTCGGCGGTGCCGACCTTCTCCTGCCACTCCTTCAGGTCGGTGACCAGCTGGTCGGCGAGGGCCTTCTCCTCGGCGCCGATCTTCTTGTCCTGCCAGAGGGCCTTCTCCAGACGGTGCCAGCCGGTCCACTTCTGGCCGCCCTCCAGGCCGTCCTCGCGGACGTCGACCTTCGGGTCGATGTCGCCGAAGGACTCGGCGACCGGCTCGGTGCGCTCCCAGCCGAGACGCGAGGGGGCGTACGCCTTCTTCGCCGCCTCCAGGTCACCGGCCTTCACGGCGTCGGTGAACACCTTCACCTTGGGCAGCGTCTCGTCGGCCTGCGCTTGTGCGTACGCGCGGTAGGCGGCCACGGCCTTGTCCAGGCGCGGGTCGCGCTTGGCGGCGCTGCCGCCGCCGGTGGCCGTGACGGTCTGGCGTATGCCCTTGCCCGTCATGCCGGGCTTGCAGGCGATCTGGTAGTCGCCGGCCTTCACCTCGGCGGTGACCGTCTGCTTGGTGCCGGGGCCGATGTTCTCGCGCTCGGCGACGATCCGGTCGTCCGGGAAGAGCAGGTACACCTCGGTCACCTTGGCGCCCTTGTTCTCGACCGCCACCTCGACGTGCCCGGCCGGGAACTCCTTCCTGGACACCTCGCACTTCGAGTCGGTGGCGGTCACCCGGATCGCGCGGTCGGATCCCTCAGCGGTGCTCTTCTCCGTGCATCCGGTGACGGCGGTCAGAGCCGCCGCGGTGGCGGCGGCGGTGACGACGGAGAGTCGAACGGCTCGCATGCAGGCTCCAGAGAGAATGGTTTGGTGAGGCTTGCCTAATTTAACTGAGCATTACCTGCCTCATACCCGCCCGGACCGTGATTCAGGTCTCACTGGGGTCATCGGGGCTCCGCCCTTCGCTCCCGGTTGATGTTTGAATGCGCCGGTGACTGACTACGACGTGCTGCGCGTCTTCTGCGGACCCAGCGGCGGCTACGGCAACGAACTCGGCGTCGTCCGGGACGGTTCGCTGATGCCCGGGCAGGACGAGCGGCAGGCGTTCGCCGCCAAACTCGGCTTCAGCGAGACCGTGTTCGTCGACGACCCCGAGCGCGGGATCATCGACATCTACACGCCCACGCTGCGGCTGCCGTTCGCCGGGCACCCCTGCGTGGGCACGGCCTGGCTGCTCGATCTGCCGGAACTCCTCACTCCGGCCGGTGTGGTGGGGGCGCGCCAGGACGGCGAGTTCAGCTGGATCGAGGCCCGCCCGGAGTGGGCGCCGCCGCGCACGCTGCGGCAGTACCCGACGGCCGCCGAGGTGGACGGTCTGCCCGTCCCACCGCCGGGGGAGTGGATCTATGCCTGGGCGTGGGAGGACGAGTCGGCGGGCCGGGTCCGCGCCCGGGCCTTCCCCGGCCGCGACGACGGCATTGAGGAGGACGAGGCGACGGGCGCGGCGGCGCTCCTGCTCACCGCCCGGCTCGGCCGCGCGCTCAACATCCGCCAGGGCGCCGGCTCACAGATCCTCACGGCGCCGCAGCCGGAGGGGTGGGTGGAGGTCGGGGGCAGGGTGTTCCTGGAACGCTGACCCTAGGCGCTCAGTGGGAACTCCTCGCCCAGAGCCCGGAAGACCGCCGTGTTGAGCGTGTACGCCCGACGGCACTCGGCGATGACCCGCTGCTTCTCCAAGTCGTCGACCCCGATGCCGTCCAGGAGCGTCCGGTACGTCCTCTTGAACGCCGCCGGGTTGGGGATCCCGTCGAACACATAGAAGCGCACCCCGTCACCCTTCCGGGTGAAGCCCCATGTCTTCTCCGCCACGTCGCGGATGATCTGGCCGCCCGCGAGGTCGCCCATGTAGCGGGTGTAGTGGTGTGCGACGTATCCGCCGGGCCACTGCTCGGCGCACTCCCGCACCCGGTTCGCATACGTCCGCGTCGCGGGCAGCGCCGCCAGGTGCGCCCGCCACCCGGGTCCGCGCAGATGCGTCAGGTCCCGCTCCAGCGCGGTCAGCCGGAACAGCTCCGGCCGCACGAACGGCCCGGCCACCGGGTCGCCCGCCAGCCGGGCGGCAGCGGACTCCAGGGCCTCGTACACGAACCACAGCTGCTCCGTGTACCGCGTGTACGCGTCCACGCCGAGCCTGCCGCCGAGCAGGCCGGTGATGAACGCTGAAGTGTTCGCTTCCCGGTGCTCGCCCTGCGACGCGGTGCGGATCAGCGCCGAGAAGGCCGTGCCGGCCGTCTCCGGGGTGTTCATGGGACCTCCGCGTCTTGCCGACATCCTGTCGGCAAGAGCCTACCCGCGATCCGCCGCCGGCCCACGCCGAAGAGCCCGCTCTGTGGACAGAGCGGGCTCCGAGGGGTGCGGCGTGGCTACGGCAGCGTGAGGATGTCCGCGCCCGTCTCCGTGACGACCAGCGTGTGCTCGAACTGCGCGGTCCGCTTGCGGTCCTTCGTGACGACCGTCCACCCGTCGTCCCACATGTCGTACTCGTGCGTGCCGAGCGTGAGCATGGGCTCGATGGTGAAGGTCATGCCCGGCTGCATCACCGTGGTCGCGTGCGGGCTGTCGTAGTGCGGGATGATCAGCCCGGAGTGGAACGACGAGTTGATCCCGTGACCGGTGAAGTCCCGCACGACCCCGTATCCGAACCGCTTCGCGTACGACTCGATGACGCGGCCGATGACGTTGATCTGACGGCCGGGCCTGACGGCCTTGACGGCACGGGCCAGGGACTCGCGGGTGCGCTCGACGAGCAGCCGGGACTCCTCGTCCACGTCGCCGACCAGGTAGGTGGCGTTGGTGTCGCCGTGGACGCCGCCGATGTACGCCGTCACGTCGAGGTTGATGATGTCGCCGTCGCGCAGGACCGTGGAGTCCGGGATGCCGTGGCAGATGACCTCGTTGATCGAGGTGCACAGCGACTTGGGGAACCCGCGGTAGCCCAGGGTGGAGGGGTAGGCGCCGTGGTCGCACATGTACTCGTGGGCGACCCGGTCCAGCTCGTCCGTGGTGACGCCCGGGGCGATGATCTTCGCCGCCTCGGCCATCGCCCCCGCCGCGATCCGCCCGGCGACACGCATCGCCTCGACGGTCTCGGGGGTCTGCACCTCGGGCCCCGTGTACGGGGTGGGCGCCGGTTTGCCGACGTACTCGGGGCGGCGGATGTTTCCGGGGACGGAACGGGTGGGAGACAGCTCTCCTGGTACGAGCAGCGACTGGCCAGACATGCCAGCGAGTCTATCCAGCGGCCGTGCGGGACCATGGCCGTGGTGAAAGGAGCTCCTGCGATGGCGCTGTTCAGGAAGCGTACGGTCGGCAAGCCGGGCGAGTGGTACTACTGCCTGGTCCACCAGAAGGTCGAGGAGGGCCCGGAGTGCCCGGCGAAGGACCGTTTCGGCCCGTACGCGTCCCGTCAGGAGGCGGAACACGCGATGGAGACGGCACGGGAGCGGAACGTCGAGTGGGAGACGGACCCGCGCTGGCACGACACGCCTCCGGCGGAACGGGAGGGGGACTGAGCGGGGGCTCGCGCACGCCTCCGCCGCTGCGCTGAGACAGGAGGTCCCCCCATCCGCCTGCCCCTTCGGGCGGGCGGGTGCCCACCGGCCCGGCGCCCGGGCAACCGGATCACCCGGCGGCTACCACCGCGCCGGCGGCGGCTCCGTCAGCTGGTCCGCCAGCCGGGACAGGCGGTCCCGGAAGCGGCGCCGTCCCCGTGGGGCCGGCAGCCGGTTCTCCCCGGCCGCCGCGCTCACCAGGTGCTGCACCGTGTCCAGGTCCAGATCCGTGTCCTCGGGCACCGCCAGCGACTCGTGGGCCAGAGCCGTCAGGTCCCGGTCCCCGGCGTCCAGCGCCAGCACCGTCGCCCCGGCCCGCCGCGCGTCGTGGACCCGCTCCAGCAGCCCCGCCCCCGGCGCGGCGGGCGACACCACCAGCAGGGTCTCCCCGCGCCGTGCCGCCGACAGCCGTCCCAGCCCCACCGCCAGATGCGCCGGATCCGAGGCCCGCGCCGCGTGCCGCACCAGCGTCGGGGACAGCTCCGGCGTACCGGACCAGGCCGCCTCGTCGACCAGGTGCGCCGCCAGGTGCCACGGCTCGTAGTCCTGGGTGCCGACGAGCAGCAGCCCGCCCCCGTGCGACACCACCGACCCGCGCAGCGACCCCGCGAACCGCCGGGTGGCGACCGGCCACTCGGTCCCGGCGAGCACTTCCCGCAGCAAGGCGACCCGTACGGCGTCCATACGCAGGCATCCTGCCGCAAACGGCCCCTGGGGGAGCGGGAGTTCCCCGTGAATTCCCCCGGCCCGGGGACGGATCGGGACCACCGGCCCCAGAAGCACCACCACCCCCACCACCGGCCCTGCGCAGGGGCACCGTCCGCCGGACCCCATGACGGCCCTCACCTGAGCGGCGCGGCCGGCCGGGGCGCACGTAGAGTCGGCTCATGACCTCTACCGACAGTGCATCCAAGGCCCCCGCCAAGGACCCCTGGGACCTCCCCGACGTCTCCGGACACGTCGTCGGCGTGCTCGGCGGCACCGGGCCGCAGGGCAAGGGCCTCGCCTACCGGCTCGCCCGGGCCGGCCAGAAGGTGATCATCGGCTCCCGTGCCGCGGAACGCGCGCAGGCCGCAGCCGAGCAGATCGGCCACGGCATCGAGGGAGCCGACAACGCCGAGACCGCGCGGCGCAGCGACATCGTGATCGTCGCCGTGCCGTGGGAGGGCCACGGCCCGCTCCTGCAGTCGCTGCGCGAGGAGCTGGCCGGCAAGCTCGTCGTCGACTGTGTCAACCCGCTCGGCTTCGACAAGAAGGGCGCCTACGCGCTGAAGCCGGAGGAGGGCAGCGCCGCCGAGCAGGCCGCCGCTCTGCTGCCGCAGTCGCGGGTCACCGCCGCCTTCCACCACCTGTCCGCCGTCCTCCTGGAGGACCCGGAGGTCGAGCAGATCGACACGGACGTCATGGTCCTCGGTGAGGAGCGGGCCGATGTGGAGATCGTGCAGGCGCTGGCCGGACGCATCCCCGGCATGCGCGGCATCTTCGCGGGCCGGCTGCGCAACGCCCACCAGGTGGAGTCGCTGGTGGCGAACCTGATCTCCGTCAACCGGCGGTACAAGGCACACGCCGGGCTCCGGATCACGGACGTGTGACCGGATGGGGGACACTGGTCGTCGGAGCGGTTCCGGGTGGTTGCGAGCATTCCGAGCAGTTCCGAGCAGTTCCGAGTATTCCGAGCAGTGTCCCCCGACAGGAGCCGACCGACATGCCCCGCCTCGCCCTCTACGCCCTCGCCGTCTGCGTCCTCTCCGTGGCCGCGGCCGTCGTCTCCTTCGTCCAGGGCAGCTGGCTCGGCATCGTGTGGATCCTGCTCGCGGGCGTCTCGTCCAACATGACCTGGTACTACTTCAGGCGCGGTCGCGCGGGCCGCTCGGACGGGGCGAAGTCCGTCACGGGCTGACCGAGCAGAACTCGTTGGTGCCCTGCCAGAAGCGATACAGCGCCTGACCGCAGTACCGGTCGAAGTCGCCGATGCCCAGGCCGTTCAGGATGGCGTCGATCACGTCGAAGAACGCGCTGTTGACGGACGGCACCCACAGCAGCGCGAACACGAACAGCAGGCCGAACGGCGCGAAGGGCTCCACCTGGCGCCGGACGCTGTACGGCAGCCAGGGCTCGAGGATGCCGTAGCCGTCCAGCCCGGGCACCGGCAGGAAGTTCAGGATCGTCGCCGAGACCTCCAGCAGGGCGAGGAAGGCCAGGGCGAACCGGAAGTCCCGCGGCACCCCGTCCAGGGCGCCCAGCCAGAACGGGGCCGTGAGAAGCGCCGCGAACACCACGTTCGTCAGCGGCCCCGCCGCCGAGACCAGGCTGTGCCGCCAGCGGCCGCGGATGCGGCCCCGCTCGATGAACACCGCGCCGCCCGGCAGACCGATCCCGCCCATGATCACGAAGACCACCGGCAGCACGATGCTCAGCAGGGCGTGCGTGTACTTCAGCGGGTTCAGCGTGAGGTAGCCCTTCGCGCCGACCGAGATGTCGCCGCTGTGCAGGGCGGTGCGGGCGTGCGCGTACTCGTGCAGGCACAGGGAGACCACCCAGGCGGCCGTCACGAACAGGAACACGGCGACGCCGGGCTGCTCGGCGAACCCGCTCCAGGTGGCCCAGCCGGTGACCGCCGTCACGGCCAGGATCCCGACGAACACGGGACTGATCCTGCGGTCACTGCGCCGGGCGGCGGCGGTGGTCATGGGTCTCCCTGATCTCTACGCATACGGCGACGGCCCGACCGTACCGGGCGCACCGGGAAAACGTCTCACCGGAGGGGCCGAGTTCCGGTGCCCGCGCCGCGCCACGCGGAAACCCCGTGACCGCCGGTGACGGTGGCGGAGAGAATGACACCCGTGCGCTATCGCCTTCTCGGTACCACCCAGGCACTCCGCCCCGACGGCACGCCCCTGCCCGTCGGCGGGGCGCGGCTGCGTGCCCTGCTGACCGTGCTCGCGCTGCGGGCGGGCCGTGCCGTGCCGGTCGCCCTGCTCGTCGACGAGGTCTGGGACGGCGACCCGCCCGCCGACGCCCCCGGCGCGCTGCAGGCGCTGGTCGGGCGGCTGCGCCGGGCGCTCGGTGCGGACGCCGTGGAGTCCGTGGACGGCGGCTACCGGCTGACTGCCGCGCCGGACGACGTCGACCTGCACCGGTTCGAGCGGCTCACCGGGGAGGGCCTGCGCGCACTGGCCGACGGCGACCCCGCCAAGGCGGCGGCCGTGCTGGACGACGCCCTCGCGCTGTGGCGCGGCCCCGCCCTCGCCGATCTGCCGGGCCGCACCGCCGAGGCCGCCCGTTGGGAGACCCGCCGTCTCGACGCGCGCCGCGCCCGCCTCACCGCCGGGCTGGCCCTGGGCCACGGCGAGCAGCACCTGCCCGAGCTGACCGCCCTGTGCGACCTGCACCCCCTGGACGAGCCCCTGCAGGCGCTGCGCCTGCGCGCCCTGCGCGACGCGGGCCGCCCGGCCGAGGCCCTCGCCGCCTACGAGGACGTACGGCGGTTGCTCGCGGACCGGCTGGGCTCCGACCCTGGGCCCGAACTGCGCGCGCTCCACGAGGAGTTGCTGCATGCCCCGGGCGCCGCGCCCACCGCGGTCCCGCCCCGCGGGGGCACCCCCGCCGCGCCCCCACCTCCCGGCAACCTCCGTGCCCGGCTCACCTCCTTCGTCGGGCGCGACACCGACATCGACGCCCTTCGCGGTGATCTCGCCCACGCCCGGCTCGTCACCCTGCTCGGGCCCGGTGGCGCCGGAAAGACGCGGCTGTCCCAGGAGGCCGCAGAGACGGTGGCGCACGAACTGCGGGACGGTGTGTGGCTGGCCGAACTCGCCCCCGTCGACGACCCCGAGGCCGTGCCCGAGGCCGTGCTCACCGCCGTCGGCGCGCGCGAGACCGTGCTGCGCGGCGCGGGCGCCGAGGAGATGCGCGCCGTCGCCGACCGGCACGACGACCCCCTCGTCCGCCTCGCCGAGCACTGCGCCCGGCGCCGCATGCTGCTCATCCTCGACAACTGCGAGCACGTCGTGGACGCCGCCGCCCACCTCGTCGCACATCTGCTCGAAAGCTGCCCCGGCCTGACGGTCCTCGCCACCAGCAGGGAACCCCTCGGCGTCCCCGGAGAGGTGCTGCGCCCCGTCGAGCCGCTGCCGCAGCCGTACGCGCTGGAACTGCTCGCCGACCGCGGCGCCGCCGCTCGCCCCGGCTTCCGCGTCGAGGACGACCCCGAGGCCGCCGCCGAGATCTGCCGCCGCCTCGACGGGCTGCCCCTCGCCATCGAACTGGCGGCCGCCCGCCTGCGTATGCTCAGCCCTCGCCAGATCGCCGACCGGCTCGACGACCGCTTCCGGCTGCTGACCTCCGGCAGCCGCACCGTGCTGCCGCGCCAGCAGACCCTGCGGGCCGTCGTCGACTGGTCCTGGGACCTCCTCGACGAGGACGAACGCGCGGTGCTGCGCCGGCTGTCCGTCTTCTCCGGCGGCTGCGACCTGACCGCCGCCGAGGCCGTGTGCGGGCCCGCCGCCCTGGAGGCACTCGGCTCGCTCGTCGACAAGTCCCTCGTCGTGGCCGCCCCGTCGGGCGACGACGCGATGCGCTACCGGCTCCTGGAGACGGTCGCCGAGTACGCGGGGGAACGGCTCGACGAGTCGGGTGAGCGGTCCGACGCCGAACGCGCGCACCTCACCCACTACCGTGAACTGGCCCGCACCACCGACCCGTTGCTGCGCTCCTCGCAGCAACGGCCGGCGGTCGAGCGCCTCCAGCTCGAGTACGAGAACCTGCGTACCGCCCTGCGCCGCGCAGTCGCCGCCCGCGACGAGCAGGAGGCGCTGTGCCTGCTGCTCTCGCTGTGCTGGTACTGGCAGATGCGGGACCTGCGCACGGAGGCCCGCGCCTGGTCGACCGCGGTCATGGCCCTGGGCCCCGACCCGTTCACCTCGCCCGCGCGTCCGGTGCCGGACCTGCTCGACCGGCCCACCGACACCCCGCCGCCGATGCGCCCCGAGGTCCTCGACGAGGCCCGCCGCGGCGCGCATCTCGTCCACCTCGCCTGCATGGACATGGACATCCAGGCGTGGGAGACGCCCGAGGCCAAGGAGAAGCTGAGCGTCATCAGCCGGACCTACCGCCCCGGGCAGCCGCAGACCTGCCGGGTACCCGGGTTCCTGTGGTTCTTCGCCGTTCTGCTCACCACGGACATGGAGCGTGTGCGCACGGTCCTCGACGAGTCGGTCCGCACCTGCCGCGAGCTCGGTTACACCTGGGAGCTGGCCCAGACCCTGCAGTTGCGCGCCAACATCTTCGCCAACCGCGTCGACTGGGCGGGCGACGCGACCCGGGACGCGGACGAGGCGCTGGAGATCTTCCGCCGCCTCGGCGACGCCTGGGGCGCGGCCGAGGCCCTGTCAGCCCGCGGTGAGGCGAACGAACGCCGCGGTGACTACCTGCTCGCCGCCGCCGACTACGAAGCCGCGCAGCGTCAGGCCGAACAGCTCGGTGCCCTCTCCCAGATGGCCGTGCTCGGCGCCCGCCTCGGCAGCGCCCTGCTGGACGCGGGGGAGGCCGAGCGGGGTGAGCGGCTGCTGCGCCAGGTGATCGAGGAACGCCACGGCGCGACGGACGCGGTGCCGTTCGCCCGGATCTTCCTGGTGATGTGGCTCGGCCGGACGGACCGCGTCGCCGAGGCGCGCGAGCAACTCCAGGCGGTCCGCGAGGAGTTCGGCGCCATGTCCTTCGCGGTCTTCGACGGGATGGTGATGGGCCTGGACGCCTGGCTGGACGCCGTCGAGGAGCGGTACGAGGAGGCGCTCGTCAAGGTGCGCACGGCACTCGCACGCGCGGCGGACCGGATGAGCCTGCTGATCGCTCCGCACATGGCCTCCGTGCATCTGGTGACCGCGGCGATCGCGCTCGCCGGCGTGGACGGCGGGCGTCGCGCCGGGGACGCGGCCCGGTGTGTGGCGGCAGCCGACGGGCTGCTGCCGCCCGGCCACGTCCGGGCACCCGCGGAACTGGACGCACGCGCCAGGGCGGAGGCGGGCGCCCGGGCCGCGCTGGGCGACCCGGCCTACGAGGCCGCGTACGCGGAGGGCGGCGGCCTCACTCTGGAGGAGGCCGCCGCCCTCGTGTGACGCGGACCGGCTGGGCTCGGGCCGGGCGTCAGCTCTTGTTGTTGAACTTGCGGATGGCGATCGGCGCCATGACCAGCGTGAGGACGGCCGACCAGGCGAGGGTCACCAGCACGCTGTGGGCGACCGGGCCCCCGTTCATCAGACCCCGGGCGGCGTCCGCGAGCGTCGACAGCGGGTTGTAGTCGGTGAACGCCTGGAGCCAGCCCGGCATGGTGTTGGTCGGAGCGAAGATCGACGAACCGAACTGCAACGGCATCAGCACGAGAAACCCCATCCCTTGGACGGCCTGGGCGCTCTTCAGCACCACTCCCAGGGTCAGGAAGATCCACATGACCCCGAACCCGAAGAGGACCGACAGTCCGATCGCCGCGAAGAGGCCCGGGACGTTCGACACCGACAGTCCGAGCATGAAGCCCACCGCGAGCAGAACCGCAGTGGCGAACAGCATCCGCCCGAGCTCCACCGTGATCTTCGCGACCAGGACGGAGGCGCGGCTGATCGGCAGGGACCGGAAGCGGTCCATCACGCCCTTGTGGAAGTCCTCGTTGAATCCGGTGCCGACGCCCTGCGCGATGTTCATCCCCATCATCGCCATCAGGCCGGGGACCACGTAGTTGACGTATGCATGCCGGTTGTGGGTGCCCGCGATCGCGCCGCCGAAGACGAACACGAACAGCAGGCAGAAGATGATCGGGAACAGGATCGCGTCGAACATGGACTCCGGGTCCTGCCGGATCCACAACAGGTTGCGGCGGACCAGGGCACCGATGTGGCGCAGGTTCGCGCGCAGTCCGATACGGCTTTCGGAGACGGGGGCGGCGGGTGCGGTCAAGGTGGTGGCGCTCATGCCGCGACCTCCTCACGGGCGGGGGACGAGTCCTGCGCGGTACCGGCCTTGTGGCCGGTGAGGGACAGGAACACCTCGTCCAGGCTGGGCAGTTCGGTGGAGATGCCGGCGAGCGTGATGCCGCGGGCGGTGAGCGCGCCGACCACGGCGGTCAGCTGCTCGTCGCTGAGGATCGGCACGAGGACGGTGCCGGTCTCGGTATCCACGGTCGCGCTGCCGGGACCGGTGAGGCCGAACTCGTCGAGCGCCGTGGCCGTCGGGCGCAGCTCCGCCGGGTCGGCCGGGCGGACACGCAGCGTACGGCCGCCGACCTTGGCCTTCAGTTCGTCGATGGCCCCGCCCGCGATGACCTTGCCGCGGTCGATGACGGTCAGCTCGGAGGCGAGCTGCTCGGCCTCCTCCATGTACTGGGTGGTGAGCAGCACGGTCGCGCCCTCGGCGACCATCCGCTTGACCTCGGTCCACACCTCGTTCCGGGTGCGCGGGTCGAGGCCGGTGGTCGGCTCGTCCAGGTAGAGCACCGCCGGGTGCCCGATCATCGAGGCGGCCAGGTCCAGGCGCCGGCGCATACCGCCGGAGTACGTGGATGCCGGGCGCTTGGCGGCCTCGGTGAGCGAGAACCGCTCCAGCAGCCCGTCGGCCCGGGCGCGGGCCTCCTTGCGGGGCAGGTCGAGGAGCCGGCCGATCATGTACAGGTTCTCGAAACCGGACAGCTTCTCGTCCACGGAGGCGTACTGGCCGGTGAGTCCTATCACCCGGCGTGTCTGCCGCGGCTGCCGTACGACGTCGTAGCCGGCGACCACGGCGTGGCCGGCGTCCGGGGTGATCAGGGTGGACAGGCAGCGCACGAGGGTGGTCTTGCCGGCACCGTTCGGCCCCAGCACGCCGAGGACGGTGCCCTCGCGCACATCGAGGTCGACGCCGTCCAGCGCCTTGGTCTCACCGTAGTGCTTGACCAGCCCCCGCACGGTGACGGCCGCGTCCGGTGCGGCGTCGTTCGGGGTGTTGTCGATTCGCGTCATGCCACGAAGGTCTCAGGCCCCACCGACAAACGACCGACAGCGCACCTACACCCCACCCATCGTCCGCCGACAGCACCGACAACTCCCCGACGAACACCGCCACCATCAATTGAGGAACCACGACGGCGAGCAACCAGGTCCGCGAAAGCGGTGCCGGTTCAGGCGCAAAAGGGGTCGAGCAACCAGGTCCGCGAAAGCGGCGCCGGTTCAGGCGCAAAAGGCGGCAGCCCGCCGACGGGGGAAGATCGGCGGGCTGCCGCGCGCCACCTGAAGGGGCGCGGGGCGGTGGCCTTGTGGGGCTCAGCCGTGTGGACGCTCGGCGAACGTCAGTGGACCGAGTGCTCCTCGAGCGGGAACGTGCCGCCCACCACGTCCTCGGCGAACGCCCTGGCCGCGTCGCCCATCACCTGTCGCAGATTTGCGTACTGCTTCACGAACTTCGGCACCCGGCCCCCGGTCAGCCCGAGCATGTCCGTCCACACGAGCACCTGCGCGTCCGTGTCCGGACCGGCGCCGATGCCGACCGTCGGAATGTGCAGCACCCGCGTCACCTCGGCCGCCAGCTCCGCCGGGACCAGCTCCAGGACCACCGCGAACGCTCCCGCGTCCTGCACCGCCTTGGCGTCCCGCAGCAGCTGCGCGGCCGCCTCCTCGCCGCGGCCCTGCACGCGGTACCCCATGGCGTTCACGGACTGGGGGGTGAGGCCGATGTGCGCCATGACCGGGATGCCGGACTCCACCAGCAGCTCGATCTGGCGGTGCGAGCGCTCGCCGCCCTCCAGCTTCACCGCGCCGACCCCGGCCTCCTTCACCAGCCGGGTGGCCGAGCGCAGCGCCTGCACCGGGCCCTCCTGGTACGAGCCGAAGGGCAGGTCGCCGACGATCAGGGCGCGCCTGGTGCCCCGTACGACCGCGGCGGAGAGCATGGTCATCTCGTCGAGGGTGACGGGCACGGTCGTCTCGTACCCCAGGTGGCAGTTGCCCGCCGAGTCGCCGACGAGCATCACCGGGATGCCGGCCTCGTCGAACACGGACGCGGTCATCGCGTCGTAGGCGGTGAGCATGGGCCACTTCTCGCCGCGTTCCTTGGCGGCGGTGATGTCGCGAACGGTGATGCGGCGGGTGCTCTTCCCTCCGTACAGCGCCTTGCTGCTGTCGGAGGACCTGAGCGTGCCCTGAGCATGCTGCCCCTGGGCAGCCGAAAGCTGCGTCATCGCAACGGCTCCTTCTGTCATCTCGAGGCGCCCTGACGGCGTCCCCGGACCACTCCCATGGTGGCACCTCGTGCCACGCGCGGCTAGGGCAGGGGGCGCACCCGGAGTCCGGCCGGGAGGGGGGCCCGCTCAACCCCGGGCGGCCGGACCCGCGTCTCCTGGATTGGGCCGTTCGACACGTGACCAAGGTCTCTTCTTAAGGAGTCCGTAAAGACTTCCGATACGAGACGGTTCCGTATCGGAAGTCGCCTAGGCTCGCTCATATGACTACCCCTGCTGCCCCTGTCGAACGGCGGGTGCCCGATGCCGTGCACCGGCGCCGGTGGGCCATCCTCGGCGCGCTGATGCTCAGCCTGCTGATCGTGGTGCTCGACAACTCCATCCTGAACGTCGCCATCAAGACGATCTCCACCCCCGCGCCGACCGGCCTCGGCGCCACCCAGAGCGAGCTGGAGTGGGCCATCAACGCCTACACGCTCGTCTTCGCCGGGCTGCTGTTCACCGCGGGGCTGCTGGGCGACCGTCTGGGCCGGAAGAAGGCGCTGCTGGCCGGTCTCGTGGTGTTCGGCGCGGGGTCGGCGCTCGCCGCGGAGTCCGGTTCACCCGATCAGCTGATTGCGTTCCGCGCCCTCATGGCACTCGGCGCGGCCTTCGTGATGCCGGCCACGCTCGCCGTCCTCATGAACGTCTTCGAGCGCGACGAGCAGCCCAAGGCCATCGGCATCTGGGCCGGCGGCGTCGGCCTCGCCATCGCCATAGGGCCCATCACCGGCGGGGTGCTGCTCGACCACTTCTGGTGGGGCTCCGTCTTCCTGATCAACGTGCCGATCGTGATCCTGGCGCTCGCCCTGATGATCTGGCTGGTCCCCGACTCCCGCGACCCCAACCCGGGGCGCCTCGACCCGATCGGCGTGGTCCTGTCCGTCGTCGGCCTGGTCCTGCTCGTCTACGGCATCATCAAGGGCGGCCAGCTCGCCGACTTCACCGACACCAAGGTGATCGGCACCATACTGGCCGGCCTAGCCGTCCTCGCGCTCTTCGTCGTGTTCGAGAAGCGCAGCGACCACCCGTCCATCGACGTCGGCTACTTCAAGAACAAGGCCTTCTCCTCGGCCATCACCGCGATCTCCCTGGTCTTCTTCGCGCTGATGGGCGTGACCTTCTTCTCCGTCTTCTACACCCAGAGCGTGCGCGGCTACTCGCCGCTGCAGGCCGGTCTGCTGTTGCTGCCGCTGGCCGCCGCACAGCTGATCTTCGCGCCGCGTGCCCGGCTGCTGGTCGACCGGTTCGGCAACAAGGCCACGACCACCGCGGGCATGCTCATCATCGCCGCGATGCTCGCCGCGTTCGCCGCCCTGACGGCGGACACGCCCATCTGGATCCTCGAGGTCCTGTTCTTCCTGATGGGCACCGGCATGGCGCACATCATGACCCCGACCAGCGTCGTCATAATGCAGGCCCTTCCCCGCGAGAAGGCCGGCTCGGCGTCCGCGCTCAGCAACACCTTCCGCCAGGTCGGCGGCGCGCTCGGCATCGCGGTGCTCGGCTCGGTGCTGTCGACGTCGTACCGCGACGGCATCCAGGACAAGCTGACGTTCCTGCCGGCCGGCGTACGCCACACCGCCGGCGAGTCCATCGAGGCGACCCTCGGCGTCGCCTCCAGGCTCGGCCCGAAGGGCAGGGCGCTCGTCTCCCCGGCCAACGACGCCTTCCTGCACGCCATGCACGTCACCGCACTGTGGGGCGCGGGCGTGGCGGTGGTCGGCGCCGTGGTGGTCGCGCTCTTCCTGCCCGGGAAGGCACCCGCGCGGACCGGCACGGAGGAGCCGGAGCTGGTCGCGGCCGATCACTGACGGTACGTCAAGACGGGCACTCGCACAGCCGGGTGCCCGTTGACGACAGACAGCGGCGGAACATCCCACCGCCCGCCAAGGACGGAGTCGAACGTGAGCCTCGCCGACAGCAGGCCCCGTACCCAGCAGCAGGAGTGGCCCGTGCGCGGACGTCCACGCAGCGAGGCCGTCGAGCGGGCCATCATCGAAGGAGTGATGAAACTCATCGAGGACGGCGTGTCCCTCGCCGACCTGTCCATAGAGCGCATCGCCCGCACCGCGGGCGTCGGCAAGGCCACCATCTACCGGCGGTGGAACAACAAGGAGGACCTCTTCGTCGACGTCCTGCGCTCCGCCGACCCCGAGGACCCCGAGCTGCCGGGCACCTCGATGCGCGACGACCTCGTCATGCTGCTGGAGTGGCTGCGGCACCGCGCCCTCGCCAGCCGCTCCTCGGCGATCCTGCGCACCGTGCAGGCGCAGATGAAGTCCAGCCCCAAGATCTGGGCCGCCTATCACGCGACCGTCATAGCACCCCGGCGCCGGCTCAGCCTCGACATCCTGCGTCGCGGACAGCGGAACGGCGAGCTGCGCACGGACGTGGACCTCGATCTGATGAACGACATGCTGGTCGCCCCCATGCTCGTACGCTCCCTGCTGCGCCCCGAGGCGCCGCTCGAGGAGGGCCTGAGCGAGCGGATCGTCGACACGGCCCTGGAAGGCCTACGACCCGTCACATCGTAACGCCCACGTGCCGGTTTCCCGCGCGTATGTACGCGTTTCGTCACAGAAGGCCCCTCGGGAACCCCCGTTCGGAACTTCGGGCGCCGCCTTGTTCGTCCTCGTCCGCGTACGGCCGCCATGGGGCGGCAGGGACGGAGCCGATCATCCCCTAGGGTCGTTACCGCGGGGGGACGACGGTGTGCACGGCAAGGTGTGAGGCGACGGTATGGCGCAGGCGTACGTGACGGAGACGGGTGGCGGCGGCACGGGGCCGGGCCGCGGGGGATCCCGGCTCCGGCGCCTGTACGACGCTCTGCGCGGTGACCGCGGCATCTGGCGCCGCGGCATCGTCCTGGCCGCGCTCGCGGTGGTCCTCGCGCTGGTGATGCTGCTGCACGCGCAGATCCCCAACAGGATCGGCAACACGGGCTCCCTGACGGAGACGTTCCTGCCCTGGCTCGGGATCGTGGGCGTGCCCCTGCTGCTGATCCTGGCGCTGCTGCGGAAGTCGGCGACGGCGCTGATCGCGGTGCTGGTGCCCGTGACGGTCTGGCTGAACCTCTTCGGCGGGCTGCTCGGCGACAAGAGCGGCAGCGGCGGCGACCTGACCGTCGCCACGCACAACGTGAACGCCGACAACCCCGACCCGTCCGGCACCGCCCGGGACGTGGCCGGGTCCGGGGCGGACGTGCTGGCGCTGGAGGAGCTGAAGGCGTCCGCGGTGCCGGTGTACGAGCGGGCGCTGGCGTCGACGTACCGGTACCACTCGGTGCAGGGCACGGTCGGGTTGTGGAGCAAGTACCCGCTGAGCGGGGTCGAGCCCGTGGACATCAAGCTGGGCTGGACGCGGGCCATGCGGGCCACCGTGAACACGCCGGAGGGCGAGGTCGCCGTCTACGTCGCCCACATGCCCTCCGTACGGGTCAAGGTGGCGGCCGGGTTCACGGCGCGGCAGCGGGACACCAGCGCGGACGCGCTCGGGGAGGCCATCGCCGACGAGAAGCTGAACAAGGTGATCCTGCTCGGCGACCTGAACGGCACGATGAACGACCGAGCGCTCAACGCCGTCACCTCCCAGATGCGCTCCACGCAGGGCGCGGCCGGCAGCGGATTCGGGTTCAGCTGGCCGGCGTCGTTCCCGATGGCCCGGATCGACCAGATCATGGTCAGGGGCGTGGACCCGGTGAGCTCGTGGACGCTGCCGCGGACGGGGAGCGACCATCTGCCGGTGGCGGCACGTGTGAACGTCACCACTTCTTAACCCCGCGGAATACTGGGCCTGGAAAGCTTTGTTCCGTACTTGAACATACGAACGCAGACGACGTACGGAACCTCGTTTTGGAAAGGCACAGGCACTTCATGCCCCTGGCCCTGTTCGCCCTCGCCGTGGGCGCCTTCGGGATCGGAACAACCGAGTTCGTGATGATGGGCCTCCTGCCCGATGTCGCGGACGACCTGCACATATCCATCCCCACCGCCGGGCACCTGGTCTCGGCGTACGCCCTGGGCGTGGTGATCGGCGCGCCGCTGCTCGCCGCGGTCACCTCGCGCATGTCCAGGCGCACGGTCCTGATCGGCCTGATGGCCCTGTTCGTGCTGGGCAACGCCCTCTCGGCGCTGGCGCCCGGCTACGACTCGCTGCTGGCCGCCCGCTTCCTGAGCGGGCTGCCGCACGGGGCGTTCTTCGGCGTCGGCGCGGTCGTCGCCACCAACCTGGTGGCGCCCGAGCGCAAGGCCCGCTCGGTCTCGCTGATGTTCCTGGGCCTGACGGTCGCGAACATCGCAGGCGTGCCGGTGGCCACGCTGATGGGCCAGCACCTGGGGTGGCGCGCGACGTTCCTGGGCGTGAGCGCGATCGGCCTGGCCGCGATCGCCTCCCTCCTCCTGCTGATCCCGCACGACCACACCCACGCCCCGGCCGGCGGCCTGCGCGGCGAACTGGCCGCCCTGCGCTCGCTGCCCGTGTGGCTGGCACTGGGGACGACGGTGGCGGGCTTCGGCGCGCTGTTCTCGGCGTACAGCTATGTGACGCCGATGCTGACGGACGCCGCGGGCTACGCCGACTCGAGCGTGACGCTGCTGCTGGCGCTGTTCGGCGTGGGCGCGACGATCGGCAACCTGGTGGGCGGCCGGCTGGCGGACCACTCGCTGCGGGGGACGCTGTTCGGCGGCCTGGTGTCGCTGGCGGCGGTCCTGTCCCTCTTCCCCCTCCTGATGAGCGCCGAGTGGAGCGCGGCCATGGCGGTGACGCTGCTGGGTATGGCGGCGTTCGTCACCGGGTCGCCGCTGCAGCTGATGGTGATGGAGAAGGCGTCGGCGGCGCCGTCGCTGGCGTCGTCGGCGAACCAGGCGGCGTTCAACCTGGCGAACGCGGGCGGAGCGTGGATCGGCGGCCTCGCGTTGGCCGCGGGCTTCGGCGTGACGTCTCCGGCGGTGGCCGGGGCGGGGCTGGCGGTGCTGGGTTTGGCGGTGGCCGGGGTGGCCTACGTGGTGGACCGGCGGCGGGAGGTTGTCCGGGTGGGCCGGGTGGTCGCCACCCACGTACCCGAGCAGTCCGGCGCCCTGCATCCCTGACCCCGGGGGGCTCCGCCCCTGGACCCGGTCTGACTGGGTGCTCGGATCGGCTGGATCCGGTGCGGGAGGAATGGAGCGGCGGGGTGGTGGGGTACGTCACGGGGGCTTGCCGTTGCGGCATGGAGGGCCCCTGCCGGGGCCGGACGGCGTCCCTCCTCGATATGGTCCTGGAGAGGAACGCCGTCCGGCCTGCTCTTACTGTTCGACAAGGTACCTGACGTAGTCGACGACGTATTCGCCGTACTGGAGCACCGATCCGATGGCTTCCAGCCTTGTGTACTGCTCGACGGAGAGTGAGGCGTCGGGAGCACAGCTGATCGCTCTCAGCAGCGTCCGGAACGCCACCTCCGGGGTGCAGCGGCGCGCGCAGTCGGTGAGCGCCGCACGCACCTCGGCCGCCAGGAACGATGCGCCCTCGATCTCGGCGAGGACGGCGTCGAGGCAGGCCGTGCCGTCCTCGGTGTCCGCCCCCGTAAGGGGACGCACCTCCGGGTTCGCGGACAGTCGGGCGTCACACAGGCCGACGACCGTCCGCGTCCACTCGGCTCCTCCTCCCAGGCGCTCGAAGCTCGGCATGTACTGCGATCCGGCTTCCCACAAGACCTCCAGCGTCGGTGACGGAAGGTTGCCGAGAATCAGCGCGTCACGGCGTACTGCCAGGGACTCCTCGTCGGCCGATTCCGCGAGGTGCTTGGCGACGACGTCGGCAGCGGTGTCCCCTTCGTAGGTCCAGTCCTGGTGGAAGAAGTGCATCACCCAGGACACACCGAAGTCGAACTCCGTGAAGCGTGGCATCGTGTCCTGTCTCCTCACTTCGGATAGCACGTCTGTACGTAGAAGCCGTCCGGGTGGCCCTTGGCTCGCACGAGCTTGATGTAGTACCCGTTGCCCGCCACCTTCATGGACCCGTCCGGGTAGTAGACCTTGCCGAGAGAGTTTTTCGCCCCGAAGGTGCCCTGCCAGTCCAGGTCTGGTCTTCTGGTCTTCGCAAGCCAATTCTTGATTCTCTGCGCGTTGTTGGCCAATGCGTAGTCGACGACCTGCTGGGCTGTCTGCTGGTCGACGAACAGGCTGTTGGGTGTGGTGCGCTCGTACTTTTCCGTCTTTTCAATGGCCAGCTCCACGGCTCTCTCCGGGGTGACGATCCCGGCCGTGTGCTCGTCGAGTGTGTGGGCCTGCCCAGCGAATTTCCTTCCGTCGGCCACGAGGTCGTTGCAGTTGTGGACCAGGATCGGGCTGTCACCCGCCACGGCATAGAAGGTGTGCAGCCCTGAGACGGTCAGGTCGTACACCGCCCGGGGCTTCGCCTCATGCCGGTCGGCCAGCGCGGCCACGGTGCGGACGCCGTCCGGGGTGGGCAGGACGTTTCCGGGGCGCAGATCGGATGCCAGGGTCCAGCCGCGGCCGATCACGAAGAACCGGTGTCCAGGGGTGCTGGTAAGGCGGTCACCGTCCGTCAGCGTCACGTCGACCAGGTCAGTGGCGCCGTGGTGGAAGGTACGTGTGACGGGCTCGCCCTGTGTGCGTCCGGTCTCCGGGTCGGTGGCCAGTAGCAGGTCGCCGGTCCGCACGTCGCGCAGCGCCTTGCGGCTGCCGTCGGCCAGGACCACCTCGGTGGTGCCGGGGAAGCTGTTGACCGGGCAGGCCGTGCGGACGTCCTCGTAGATCTCGACTTCACGCTCGATCGCGGCGACCGCCGCCGCGTCCACGCCTTCGAGTGCCTTGAGCGCCTTGAACGCGTCCCGGACACCGATGCCGGTGACGAACGCGGCGTCCACGGCGCGCAGGGCCTCCGCGATGGGCCGGATGATCTTGCCCGCGAACAGGCTCGCGACGTCGAGGGATGCCCAGGCGCATCCGCCCCAGCTTCCTCCCTCACCACCAGGGGTGAGCTTCTGGGCGCACTTGATCCAGCTGCCGAAGAGGATGTCGACCGGGTCGATGTTCTCCTGGTACTCCGCGATGGTGATGGTGTGCGTGAATGTTTGGGACAGTTCCTTGGTCCGAACCTCGCCGAGATAGTCCGTTGCTGAGGCCGGGCACATGAACTTCTGCGGGTCCAGATCCTGTGCGCTACACAGATACAGGTCGAGGACTGCTTTGAACCGGATCTTCGTGGTGATTGTGCAGTCGCCCTTGTAGAAGAGCTTGCTGATCGGGTTGTCGCAGCTCTCCGTCTTCTTCACGACCTCCGGATCGCCGACCTTCTCGATGTGGTCGACGACGTAGAACACCTTGCCGATCGAGGCACCGTTCTCGTCGGGGACGGTTCCGTCGTTGATCTGCTTGGCCTTCTCCGCCTTCTCGGCCCTGTCGGCTGCGTCCTGGGCCTCCTTGGCGTACTTGTCGGCGTCCTTCGCGGCCTGTTCGGCCTCGGTCGCCGCCGCGGCGGCGCGGTCGGCGGCGGCGCGGGCGTCCTTGGCGTCCTGTTCGGCCCGGGTGGCTGCGGAGCGGGCTGCTTCGGCGTCGAGTTCGGCAGCGTCGGCGGAGTCGCGGGCGTCCTTGGCGTAGCCCTCGGCGTTGCCGGCCGCCCTGTCGGCAGCTGCGGCGTCCTCAGCGGCCTGTTTGTCGTAGTCGACGGTGCGGGACAGGGACGCGGCCGCTGCTGAGGCGGCCTTGGCCGCGTCGGCCGCGTAGCCCAGGGCCTCCTTGGAGTAGGTGCGGGCGTCGGCCGCGTACTGGGCGGCGTTCGCCGCGTGCTGGTAGGCCTCCTTTGCGTCGCCCTTGGCCTGGTCGGCGAGGTTCTTTGCGGCCTGGGCCTCGGCTGCCGCGTTCCTGGCGTGCGCGTCGGCGACCGCCTGCTGCTGCTCGGCGATGGTCTTCGACCCCTGCCCGGTCAGCACGACCAGGCCGGCGACCGAGTCGGTGTCGACGTAGGCGGAGCCGAGCTGGATCGCGTCGTTGGCCGGGTCGGCGACCTGCTTGGCCGCTTCACCGGCGTCCACGGCCGCCTGGGCGGTGACATGGGCGTAGCCCGCTGCCTTCGCCGAGGCGGTCAGTGCCTTGGCGGCCTCCGCGTTGGCGGCGTTCGCCTGGGTCTTGGCGTCCTTGGCGTGCTGCTCGGCCTCGTCGGCGAGCTTGACCGCCGTCCTGGCCTCGGCGGCGGCGTTCTGCGAGGCCTTGATCGCGTCCGCGGCGGCGCTGGTCGCGGTCTTCACGGCCGCGTCCGCCTTCAGCTTGTCCGCCTGGGCGGCGTCCGCGTCGGAACGGGCCCGCTTGGCGGCCGCCTCGGCGCGGGTGGCCGCGGCGTCCGCGTCGGCCGCCGCCTTGGTCGCCGCGTCCGCCTCGGAACGCGCCCTGGTCGCGGCAGCCTCCGCGTCGTCGGCCGCCTTGTTCGCGTCGTTCGCGGCAGCGCGGGCCGCGGCGGCCGCATCCCCGGCGTCGAGGGAGTCGGCGTAGGCCTCCTTGGCGTCGGCCTTGGCGCGGGCCGCTTCGGCCTTCTGCTCGGCATCCCAGGCGTCGTCGCGCATGGCCTGGGCGTGATCGCGGGCCTTGACCGCGTCGTCGCGCCGGTCCCCGGCGGTCTTCTCGGCGGCCTCCGCCTTGTCCTTGGCGTCCTTGGCCTTGGAAGCCTGGTCCTCGGCATTCTTGCGGTGCTCGGCGGCTTCGGCCTGCTTGGCCGCCGCGTTCTCCTTCTCCGCCTTGGCCGTCTTCTCCTCGGCCTCCGCAGCCAGCCGCTTGGCGTGGGCGTCGGCGGCGGCCGCCTTCGCGTCCCCCTCGGCCTTCAGCGCGTCGGTGAGCTTCGCCTCCGCGGTCTCCTTGTCCTTCTTCGCGTTGTCGCGGTGGATCTTGGCGGCGTCGGCTGCGGCCTTGGCCTGCCACTCAGCCGTTTCGGCGGCTTTCTTGCGGAACTCCGCATTGGACTGCGCGGCTTGGGCGAGAGCGCGCTGTGTGATGGTCTGGCTGTCGCCGGCCGAGGCGCGGGTGGCGGCCTCGGCGGTCTCGGCGGCCTTCACCATCGCCTGAAGCGCGGCGACCGAACCCTTGGTCACCTGGTCCTTCTGCTGACCGACCAGCAGCCCACGACCCCTGGGAGCACCGCCCGCATCGGCGATGCCGTAGGCGGCCTGGATGGCCGTGTCCGAGGCGGTCGCGGCCTTCTGCGCGGCGGCCAGCTGTGCCTTGACGAAGGCAAGCTGTTTCTTCGCCTCCGACTGAGCGGCAGCGATGCTCGCCTTCGCCTTGTCCACGTCGGCCTTCGCGGGAGCGGTGCCCGTGTGGCCCTTGGGGACGATGCGCAGCTTCTGTGCGTTGGAGCCGTTGCACGTGTTCAGCTGGGCGTCCTTGCCGTTGTCGAACGTGGCCAGGTCCAGGCACTTGTCCGTGCCGACGTTGCGCAGCGCGCCGATGCTGCGCACGTCGAACGCCCACTGCTGCGCCTTGCTGCTGCCACAGTCCCTGATCTGGATCTTCGTGCCGTTGGCGTTGGAGCCGTTCAGCACCTCCAGACACTTCTGCGCGTTGATGTTCGCCAGGGTGTAGTGGCCGTCGTAGACCGCCCACACCTGCCACCTCTGGGCGCTGCTGCCGTTGCAGGTGTAGATCTGCACCGGGGTGCCGTTGGTCTTCCCGGACCCCTGCACGTCCAGGCACTTGCCCGAGGCCCCCGGCACCTGGATCTCCAGCGGGGCTTCACCGATCCAGCCGAGGCCGCCTTCGGTGTTGTAGTCCAGCCAACGGGTGGAGTAGTCCGCGATCCACGACTGGCCCACGAGTTTGCCCAAAGCGAAGGCGCCGTCCTGCAACGCCTTCGTCGCGGTGCCGGAGGCCTCCAGGATCTGCTGCCGCTGTGCGGCCTGGGAGGCGATCTCCTGCTGCCACTCGGTGGCCGCCTGGGCGACTTCCTTGCCGAGAACCCGGTTCGGGTCGATCGGATCGTGCCACGCGCAGGCCGCGAAGCGGGCCTTCAGGTCCTCGACCGCGATACGGAACTCCGGGGTGTCCGGGGCCGGCGCCGTGCGCGGGAAACCGCCTGAGGAGAGGAAGATACGGGCGTCATCGGCGAACACCCTGGGAACGAAGAGCTTGTTGGGCTCGATCTTGCCGGAGTTCTTCTTCCACAGCGCCCACGCCTGCTGCTCCTCCGGCGTCCCGCCGGAGGTGTACAGCTGGTCGCCGATCGCCAGAGCGGCGGCCTTCGTGCTGTCGTCGGCGGTGGGCGACGGCTCGTAGAACGGGGAGAACAGGTCGATCGCCTTGCCCCACGACTGGTAGATCCACGGAAGCAGGCCGATCCGGTCGTAGATCTCGCTCGCTCCCGTCGGGGAGCCGGGGTAGTCACGCAGGCCCGTCACGGCCTTGCTGAACGCATGCCCTTGGTCCAATACCTTCTGCTGCCACTGGGAGCTGTTGTCGTCGTCGGCGGAGTAGGCCTGGTGCAGCGGGGTCTTGGTGTCGTAGAGGTCCCGGTCGAGCTTCTGATGGAGCTGGTCAGGCGCTAGCCCGACGGCGCCCTGTGCCAGGGCGAACAGGTTCGGTCCGCCCTTGCGCAGGGCGTCGACAGCCACGCACTGGTCCCCGCGCAGCTGTTCAGCGGCCTTGGTGTCGTAGCCGTCGTAAGAGCCCCCGACCAGGCTCGCGTCGTTCCGGCCGGGGAGTCCTGCGAGGTCGGGCCGGACGGTGAGACCGGCGACCACCGCGACGGCGGTCAGCAGAAGAATGATCCGGGCAAGTAGTCCTGAGTGTCCTGGCGTTGGTACGAGCGGTCTTCCTGGCTGGGAAGGCAACGGAGCATCACTTTCTTCAGAGTGTGTATGCGCCGGTTGATCGGCCGATGCTCCGAAGAGCGGCAATGCACTGCAAGGACTCTCACGGAGACTCAGAGGCGCAGGCCCTGGCTGGGCTCACGCACATGGACGGCCTGTGCGGCGGCATGGCGATGCCACCCCTCCCCGTGAGCGACGGCGTTCCCCCGGTCGCTGACTGATGTGCGCGTGCGGAGTGGTCAGGCTCCGCAGGTGCACCGCGACACTCTAGGCACACACACGTGGACTCGTACAGGCGTTCATTTTCGTGGTGGCGAGCGCGATGGCGTGAATCTTTCGTCCGGTCAGCTGGTTGGAAGGGGTTACTCACGCGCAGGACGTCTGTGTCCTTTCTGTGAAGCTTCTGTGCGTGTACGGCTGGGCAGGGTGCGAGGGGGTGATCACAGATGACCGATTCTCGATCCTGATGTCGCGCGATAGCCTTCGTCCTCGTGACGCGCGCCTGGCTCTTCCCGATGCTGTTCGTGCTGTGCGGCTCCGTCGTTGCGGCCGGGCTGGTCTTGAAAGGGAGCCCTGGCGCTGCCGTAGTGCTCCTTCTGCTGTTCGTGTTGCTTGCGGGCCTGAACTCGCCTCTCGTCTTCCCGGGGTCGATCGGTGCGGCGGAGGCGCAGCGTCTCAGCGCGGCCGACGGCCGGCCGGTCGTCTTCTGGCGGCCGGGCTGCACGTACTGTCTGCGCCTGCGCATCCGGTTGGGCCGTCGCGCCCGCCAGGCGCACTGGGTCGACATCTGGCGTGACCCGGCCGGAGCCGCGGTGGTGAGGGCGGCCAACGAGGGCAACGAGACCGTGCCGACCGTCGTCGTGGCCGGTCGGCCTCACGTCAATCCCGATCCCGCATGGGTGCGCGAACAGCTCTCCCGTTCCCGGTGACAGGCCGCTGCTCCGGTTCGGCCAGCTCGCACCAGACCGTCTTCCGGTCCGCTCCCTGATCCACGCCCCACCGCTGGGAGAGCTCGTCGACCAGGGCCAGACCGCGGCCGGACTCGGCTGTTCCGGTGGCGGACAGCAGGGTCGGCAGTGCGCGTGGGTCCGGATCGGTGACCTCGACGCGGGTGTGGCCGTGGGGCGTGCCGGTGACGCGGACGGTCACCGGGGTGCCCTCGCCGAGGTGGTCGATGACGTTGGTCAGTAACTCCGTGACGCACAGGCGTACTTCGAAGTCGAGCGCGCGAAGGTGGTGGCGCAGTTCGGGTACGGCCTTGGGGGTGGCGAGCAGGTCGAGTTCGAAGGTCATCGCTCGGCCGCCGTCTTCCGGAGGGCGGTGGCGAGCGCGTGGGCCGTGTCCGTGTTGCAGTTCCCGAGCGCTACGAGGCCGGCGGGCGGTGCGTACGTGCCCGCGAAGCTCGGCAGGTCGACGCGCAGGGATGGCAGCGTGATGCCGTGCAGGGCGAGGGCGGCGCGGAGGTTCTCGACGCAGAGGGTGACGTCGTGGGCCGTGGGGGAGGGGTCGGGCATGGGGAGATGACAGCCTTCTGTGCGGTCTGTGACGAACGCCTCACAGAGTGTCGCCCGGCTCGCTAGCGTGGAAGGGGGTTCGCGTCCGCGACGCGAACAGCGGAAACGGTGCGGTGAGTTACGGCGGTGAGCACGTGGCACGGCGTAGGGACATCGACGGCTCGATGAGCGTCCCCACCTTCTACGGCAAGGAGTTGCGGTGGAAGAGGGAGGCGGCGGGCCTGTCGCTCGAAGCGTTCCTCGAAGGCAGCTTCTACGGCAAGACATACCTCAGCGACATCGAGCGCGGGGAGCGCCGCATGCCGTTGGATCTGGCCCGGCATGCGGACCGGGTCCTGAAGACCGACGGGTTCTTCGAGCGGCATTGCGAGGATGTGCGGAAGGCGCGGCGAGGGCCGCATGCCGCGTACTTCGAAAAGGTCCTGGAAGCGGAGAAGTACGCGGAGTCCATCGAGGAGTGGTGCCCCATTACCTTCCCCGGGCTGCTCCAGACCGCTCCTTACGCTCGGACGCTGGTCCGGTCGGCCCACCCGGCGGCTTCCGATGAGTGGGTCGAGGAGAAGGTGACCGCCCGACTCGCGCGCGCCCGTCTCTTCGAGGACGATCACTCCACCCCGGAGTACTGGGCGATCCTGCACGAGTCGTTGATCGCGGACCCGATCCTCTCGCCGCCGGAGACGGCTGAACAGCTCGAGCGGATCGTGGAGTTGGCCGAGCGGCGGCGGATCACTCCGCAGATCGTTCCGCGGACGTGCGGCGCGTATCCCCTGATGGCGGCCTCCATCAAGGTCATGGCCTTCCCTGACGCGCCGCCGCTGCTCTACATCGAGGCGTCCTACAGCGGGGACACCATCGACGATCCGGCCCTCGTGAAGCAGTACCGCAAGGCATACGATCGGCTCAGGGCCGTCGCGCTGTCACCAAAGGCGTCCCTGGCCATGATCAAGGCAGCGGCAGAGGACTACCGAAATGGCAAGCAACCGGATCGACTTGAGTGACGCGCTTTGGTTCAAGAGCAGCTACAGCAACGGTGACGGCGGGGACTGCGTCGAAGTAGCCAGCGACTTCCCCGGCGCCGCCCTCTGGCGCAAGTCGAGCTACAGCAATGGTGACGGCGGCAACTGTGTCGAGGTAGCCGACAACATCCCCGGCCTCGTCCCCGTCCGTGACTCCAAGGTGCCCGACGGCCCCGTCCTCGTCCTCACCGCCGCCGCCTGGGCCCCCTTCGTCGCCTCGCTGAAGAGGTGAACCAGGGCCCAGGGGCCGTCACCGTCATGCCTCCGGGGCGTCGAAGCGGGCGAGGTCCCGCAGCCAGGCCCGTGCGTTGCCGTCGGACGGGGCGCGCCAGTCGCCGCGCGGGGAGAGCGAACCGCCGGCCGACACCTTCGGCCCGTTCGGCATGGCCGACCGCTTGAACTGCGCGAACGCGAAGAAGCGGCGGCAGAAGACCTCGAGCCAGTGCCGGATCTCCGGCAGGTCGTACGCCACCCGCTTGGCCTCGGGGAAGTTCGGCGGCCAGGCGCCGGCCTCCGGGTCGTGCCAGGCGTGCCAGGCCAGGAAGGCGATCTTGGATGGCCGGAAGCCGTAGCGCAGCACGTGGAAGAGCGTGAAGTCGTGTAGCGCGTACGGGCCGATCTTGGACTCGGTGGACTGCATCTCCTCGCCCGGTACGAGCTCCGGGCTGATCTCGGTGTCGAGGATCGCCGCAAGTGTCTTGCCGGTCTCCTCGTCGAACTGGCCGCTGCTGATCACCCAGCGGATCAGGTGCTGGATCAGGGTCTTCGGCACCCCGCCGTTGACGTTGTAGTGGCTCATCTGGTCGCCCACGCCGTACGTGGACCAGCCGAGCGCCAGCTCCGACAGGTCCCCGGTGCCCAGCACGATGCCGCCGCGCTGGTTGGCCAGCCGGAAGAGGTAGTCCGTGCGCAGCCCGGCCTGCACGTTCTCGAAGGTGACGTCGTACACCGGCTCCCCGGAGGCGAACGGGTGGCCCATCTCCTTCAGCATCAGCCGCGCGGTGGGTGTGATGTCCAACTCGGCAGCGGTGACGCCGAGCGAGTTCATCAGCTTGTGGGCGTTGTCCTTGGTGTGGTCGCTGGTGGCGAAGCCGGGCAGCGTGAAGGCCAGGATGTCGGTGCGCGGGCGGCCCGCGCGGTCCATGGCCCGGGCGGCGACGATCAGCGCGTGCGTGGAGTCGAGGCCGCCGGACACCCCGATGACCACCTTCGGGCCGCCGATCGCCGCGAGGCGCTGCTGGAGGCCCTCGACCTGGATGTTGTACGCCTCGAAGCAGTCGAGGGCGAGGCGCTCGGGGTCGGCGGGCACGAACGGGAAGCGCTCCAGGCGACGGCGCAGCCCCAGGTCGGTGAGCGGCGGATCGAGCTCGAACCCGACCGTCCGGAAGTCGCCGGTCCGCGCGCTGTGCGTACGGCGGTTGTCGTCGAACGTGCCCATGCGCTGCCGCTCCTGCCGCAGCAGGTCGAGGTCCACGTCGGCCACCGCGTAACTGTCGCCGAGCGGGAACCGCTCGGTCTCGGCCAGCAGCACGCCGTTCTCGTAGATCATGGTCTGGCCGTCCCAGGACAGGTCGGTGGTCGACTCGCCGAGGCCGGCCGCCGCGTAGACGTACGCGGCGAGGCAGCGGGAGGACGCCGAGCGGCACAGCAGCTTGCGGTCCTCGGCCCGCCCGACCGTGATCGGGCTGCCCGAGAGGTTGACGAGGACGGTCGCACCGGCGAGGGCCGCCTCCGCACTGGGCGGCACCGGCACCCACATGTCCTCGCAGATCTCCGCGTGCAGCACCAGACCGGGGACGTCCTCGGCCGCGAACAGCAGATCCACGCCGAACGGCACGGGCTCACCGCCGACGCGGATCGACCCGCCGCGCTCGTCGGCGCCGTCGCCGATCTGCCGGCGCTCGTAGAACTCCCGGTAGTTCGGCGGGTACGACTTGGGCACGACACCCAGGACGCGGCCGCGGTGCACGATCACCGCGCAGTTGTAGACCCGGTTGCGGTGGCGCAGCGGGGCGCCGACGACCAGGACCGGCAGCAGGTCCGCCGACCCGGCCACCACGTCCTGAAGCGCCTCCTCGACCTGGTCGAGCAGCGCGTCCTGAAGCAGCAGGTCTTCGATCGAGTAGCCGCACAGCACCATCTCCGGGAAGACGGCGACGGCGACCCCCTCCCCGGCGCACCGGCGCGCGTGGCGCAGGACCGCTTCGGCATTGGCATGCGGGTCCGCGATGACGGTGTGACCCGTGCACGCGGCGACGCGTGCGAAGCCGTGCTGATAGATCGACCAGAAGTTCAACGGAGGCACGGCGCCCAGTGTAATCGTCAGAGCGACGCGATGGGGTGGTGGGTCACCCCACCCACGCCGAAGGGGCGCGGGATGATCACATCCCGCGCCCCTCAGGTGCCGTTACCGGCGGTGCCTCAGTGCTTCTTGTACGACTCCACGTAGCCGGGAGCGGGCGAGCCCACGCCCGTCACGTCGTCGTAGCCCTTCACCGCGGACAGCGAGCTGTCCTTGCCGAGGCTGCGGACCGAGGTGGCGAGGCCGCCGGTGGCGTCGTGGCCGTTGACGAAGTCGATGCGCGCCACGGCGAGTCCGGAACCCGTCGGGTTGTCCGTGACGTCGTGGTACGCCTTCGACCCGTAACGGGCGTAGATCTCCGGGTTGGCGAAGCCGATCGGCTGACCGCCGCGGGCCTCCTGGGCCAGCGCCTGCACGGCGGCGATCACCGGCGCGGCGAGCGAGGTGCCGCCGATGCGGTACTCGTCGTAGGCCTGCGTCTTGCCGTCGGGCAGGGTCTGCGTCTGGCCGACCAGGAAACCGGTGTTGGGGTCGGCGATCGCCGCGATGTCCGGGACGACGCGGTTGCCGGTCGCGTTGTTGGCGTTCGCCAGCGCGTCCGGGACGACGCCCTTCTGGTAGTAGGGCTCCGCCACGGTCTTGCTGGTGCCGCCGCCCGCGCCCGAGGTGAAGGCGCCGGGGAAGTTCGTCCAGCTCTTGCCGTCGGCCGACAGCAGAGCCTTCTCGGTGCCCCAGCCGGTCTCCCACTGGTACGTGTCGTTCTTGCCGACCGCCAGCGAGGTGCCGCCGACCGCGGTCACCCAGGCCGAGTTGGCCGGGGTGTCGACCTGCTTCGTACCGGTGTTGGCGACCTCGTCGCCGTTGTCGCCGGAGGAGAAGTAGAAGCCGATGCCCTCGGCCGCGCCGAACTGGAACACCTGGTCGTAGGCGGCCGCGAGGTCCGGGGTCTGGTTGGCCTCGGTGTCGCCCCAGGAGTTGGAGACGATGTCGGCCAGGTGGTTGTCGACGACCTTGCTGAGCGAGTCGAGCAGGTCGTCGTCGTAGCAGGAGGCCGCGCCGACGTAGGTGACGTTCGCGGCGGGGGCGACCGCGTGCACGGCCTCCACGTCGAGCGTCTCCTCGCCGTACCAGCCGGCGGCCGAGCACTCCTTGGTCTTGGTGTACTGGTCCGGCAGCACCTGGCGCAGCTGACTGGTGGTCCAGGCGGCGTCGCCGTGCTTGTTCGCGTAGGTCGCCGCGTCGAAGGCGATGGTGGGGGAGGCGTACGCGTCGGTGATGGCGATGCGCACCCCCTTGCCCGTGCGGGTGCCCGCGCCGTACGCGGCCCGCAGCTGCTTGCCCGTGTAGCCCTTGACGGCGTACGGGATCGCGTGACCGTACGCCTGCGGCAGCGTCGTCGCGGTGTTCGAGCCGTAGTACGAGGAGAACGGCCCGGAGTTGCGGAAGACGGTCTCCGGCGGCGGCAGCTGGTCGTCGTGGTTCGCCTTGTGCGGGGCGTTGTCCAGGCCGGTGACGGTCAGGACGGCGCCCTTCAGGCTCTCGGGCGCGGTGGCCGCCTTCGAGGGCGCACGGTAGGTCTTGCCGGCCTTGGCGTAGTTGTGCAGCTGCGTGCCGAACGCCTTCTCGGCGGCGGCCACGTCACCGGTCACGGCGACGTAGTGCTGCGTGACGGCGGTGACCTTCAGGCCCGACGCCTTCAGCCACGACTTCACCGCGGCCACCTGCTCCTTGGTCGCGCCGAAGCGCGCCTGCGCCTGCTTGGCGCTCAGGTACTTGCCGTACAACGGCGAGTGCGGGTCGGACACGGCCTTCGCGTAGGCGGCCAGGCCGCGCGCGTCACGGCCGGCGAGGTAGACCCGGGCGGAGACCTGGGCGCTGTCGGAGGTCGCGCCCTTGTCCGCCGTGGCCGTCGCCCAGGCGGGCTTGGTGCCCTGCAGTACGTCACGAGCGGGGCTGTTCGCGGCGTGCGCCGCGGGTATGCCCAGCGCCAGCGCGCCCGCGATCATGGGCAGTGTTGCTGCCATGCTCACAGCGCGCATTTTGGCGCGGTTGGATCTCATAGAACCCCCTGCGATGCGGTTCGCATGCATGTAGTGGTCGATACGTCATGCAGTCCGCGTGCCGGCCCGCGGCGGTTCGGCCGACCGTATGGATCACACGATGGGGGTCACTCTGTCGATGAACGATTCATGCCAGGGGAATGAAAAGGCCAAGGAAACCCCAAGTGGTCGCGGCCACTTGGGGTTTGGGTGGATTTGGGTGTTCCCCGTGTGTTGCGGAAAGGTTGCGATTCCCGGGATGCCCTTGCGGCGAACTCCGTTCGATGCCGCTTTGTCGACTTGTATGCAGACCGGTGGCATCAGGTGCGCGGCTCGGCGCCGCGTTCCTCGAGCATCGTCGTCATCAGCCCGATCTCCGACCGCTGCGCGTCGACCATGCCCTGCGCGAGCCTTTTCTCCACGCCCACCGTGCACTTGGCGACACAGCCCTCGGCCATGTGGACGCCGCCCTTGTGGTGGTCGGTCATCAGTTGCAGGTAGAGGATCTCCGCCTGCTTGCCGCTGAGTTCGCCCAGCTTCTTCAGCTCCGCGTCGGTCGCCATGCCCGGCATCAGCGCGCCGTCCTTGCCGGAGGCCATGCCACCCATGCCCATCCACGTCATCGGCGGCTCGGAGGACACCTTCGGCAGCCCCCACAGGTCGAGCCAGCCCAGCAGCATGCCGCGCTGGTTGGCCTGGGTCTGCGCGATGTCGTACGCGAGGCGGCGCACCTCCTCGTTCCCGGTGCGGTCGCGCACGATGTACGACATTTCGACGGCCTGCTGGTGGTGGACCGCCATGTCCCGCGCGAAACCGGCGTCCGCCGAGTCCGCGGCGGGCACGCGGAGGTTGCCCGACCCGCCGTCCTCGGCGACCGCGTACGTGATCGCGCCCGTCGCGACGAGCGCCGCCGCCGCGGCCCCGGCGATCCAGCCGATGTGCCGGCTCACCGCATCGTCCCGCCGGTGCAGGAGGCACCCGGCTCGGGCGTCTGCTCGCCCTGGACGTAGGTCGCGAGGAACTTGTCGACGCCCGGGTCGTCGGCGCTGTTCACGGAGAGCTGGTGGCCCCAGGCCGTCAGCATGATCGGGCTCGCCTGGTTCCCGTACGGGCTCATCAGCGTGTACGGCGTCCTCTTCACCTTCGCCGCGAGCGCGGACACGTCGGCCTTCGACGCCTTGCCGCTGTACGTCACCCACACCGCGCCGTGCTCCAGCGAGTGCACGGCGTTCTCGTCCCTGACCGGCTCGGTGTAGACGTCGCCGTTGCAGTTCAGCCAGACCGGGTTGTGGTCGCCGCCCACGGGCGGGTGCATCGGGTAGGGCACGTTCGTGGTGACGTGGTTGCGGGACAGCCGGCCCGTCCAGATCCGCACGCCGTCCTTGCCGGTGACGAAGTGGCCGGTGTCCTTGGAGCTCTTCGCCGGGCCCTTCGAGCCGCCGGCCGAGTCCTTCGAGCCGCTCGCCGCCGAGGCCCTGCTCCCGGACTGCGAGTCGATGAGGACCACCCCGCCGACGACGAGACCGGCGACGACGACCACGCTCGCCGCGATCGTCAGGGTGCGGTTGCGGCGCTCACGTGAGCGTTCCGCACGGCGCATCTGCTCCATGCGGGCCTTGCGCTCGGCGGAACCGGGGGTGGGGGCGGAGCCCATGGCGCGTCCTTCGGGGGAAAGTGACCTTCGGGACGGCTGATCGTAGTGGGGAGGGAGTCCCTGGACCCAGGCCGGACCACCCGAATGGCTGAACGGGCGGCCTTCCCGCCCGATAATTTGAAGCCAGGATGCGCATTATCTACGCTGGCGGCATGCGGCTGTTGCGCTCCACGGACCTGGCGCTGCGGGTCCTGATGCGGCTCGCCGTCGCCGGCGGCTCCAACCCCACGACCCGGGAGGTCGCGGGGGCTATGGATGTGCCGTACACGCACGCCGCGAAGGTCGTTGCCGAGCTGACGCACATGGGACTCGTCGAGGCCCGCCGCGGCCGGGGCGGCGGGCTCACGCTCACGGAGGCCGGGCGCACGGCGTCGGTCGGCGCGGTCGTGCGCCGCTTCGAGGGGGACGGCGACGTCGTCGACTGCGAGGGCGCCACGCCCTGCCCCCTGCACACCGGCTGCCGGCTGCGGGGCGCGCTGCGCCGGGCCCAGGAGGCGTTCTTCGCCTCGCTGGACCCGGTGACCGTGGAGGACGTGGTGGCGGCGCCGACGGGGCCGCTGCTTCTCGGTATGCCCTCCGCGCTGTGACGGCGAACGGCCGGGGTCTCGACCTCGACCTCGACCTCGTCCCGTGCCTGTGGGCTGCTGCGTACGCTGCGCGCGTCGCCGGACTTGACTGGGTGTGTCCGCGCTCCTGAGCACCACGAGGCGGTGAGGGCGGGCGGCGCGTGGGAGGCGGTTTCGCGTTTCCGTGTCCGGCCCGGCTCAGGCGCCCGTGGCGCGGAAGGCGGTGACGCGCACACTGGTCCCGCAGAGCGCGAAGTCGCCGCCGTCGTCCGGAGCCAGCTGCTGGCCCCCGCCCGCGACGCCCACCACGATCGAGGGCGCGACGAAGGGGGCGGCGCCCGACGCGCAGTACCCGCTCGCCTCGCCGAGGACGGGCGTGAAGGAGAGCTGGGTCGAGGCCCGACCGCCGACTGCCAGTGTCACCGGTCCCGAGGCGCCCTGGTGGACGACCTGGAGAGGTCTGTTCCTGCCGGGCGAGCCCAGACCGGCGAGGGCGACGGTGGGATAGCCCTTGAACACGCACGGTCGGGGGCCCTGGTTGACGACCGTCACCACCACCTGGCCCGACGCCAGACGGTGTGCGCCGCTCGCGATGAGCTGCGCGCTCGTGCACGGGGCGACCGTCACCTGTGGCGACGTGGCCCCGTCCGCCGTCGCAGCGCCGACGGCAGGGGCAGGGACACGGGCTGCGGCAGCAGCAGGGGCTGTGGCCGACAGGCCCGCCGCGACGGCTGCGGCCGCAGCCGCGGACAAGACCGTCCCCACGCGTTTCCTCGTAGTGCGTGCCATGAGCGCCGTCCTCCGCGTTGGATGATGGGTGGCTCGACCTCACACCCTCGAAGGTCTCTTGTGTCTCACAGGCCTCACCACACCACCCTCGCACCAGGGCCCCTCGCCGGCCAGCCGGGCAGCCGTGGCGGGATCAGTCCTGCGCGAGCCAGAGGTCCGGCCCGAACACCTCGTAGTGGATGTCGGCGGGGGCCACACCCTTCTCGATCAGCTGGGCGCGCACCGTGCGCATGAAGGGCAGCGGACCGCACAGGTACGCGCGCGTGCCCGACGCGACCGGCACGGCGGACAGGTCCACGAGGCCCGTGTGCGCGGACTTCGGGGCGTCCTGTTCGTACCAGAAGTGCACGGCGGCGTCCGGCAGCTTGGCCGCGAAGCCCTCGTGGTCGGTGCGCAGGGCGTGCGTGGCGGGGGAGCGGTCGGCGTGCACCACGGTGACCGGGGCGCGGTGGCCGGTGCGGGCGAGCTGTTCCAGCATGGCGATCATCGGGGTCACGCCGATGCCGGCGGAGGCGAGCAACAGGGGCGCGTCGGTGGCGTCCAGGACCAGGTCGCCGTACGGGGCGGACAGCTCCAGGATGTCGCCCTCCCGTACGCGCGCGTGGAGGTGACCGGAGACCTCGCCGTCCGGCGTGTCGCCGCCGTGGACGCGCTTGACGCCGATCTGGCGCAGCGGGGAGCCCGGCGCGCCGGACAGGCTGTACTGGCGGATCTGCCGGGCGCCGTCCGGGAGTTCCACGCGGACGGAGACGTACTGGCCGGGTCGGAAGTCGGGGACCGGGCCGTCGTCGGCCGGGTGCAGCTGGAAGGTGGCGACGTCCGCCGTCTCCTCGACGCGCCCCACGACCCGCCACCGCCGCCAGCCGGACTGCCCGCTCTCCTCGTACAGCCGCTTCTCGATCGCGATCAGCGCGTTCGCCATCAGCCAGTAGACCCCGTCCCAGGCGGCGGCGACCTCGGGGGTGACCGCATCGCCGAGGACCTCGCCGATGGCCGCGAAGAGGTGCTGGTGGACGACCTTGTACTGCTCGGGTGTGACGCCCAGCGAGGCGTGCTTGTGGGCGATGCGGCCCAGCATCACGTCGGGGCGCTCGTCCGGGTGCTCCAGCAGATGGGTGGCGAAGGCGGCGATCGAGCCCGCCAGCGCCTGCCGCTGGGTGCCGGCCGCCTGGTTGCCGCGGTTGAACAGGTCGCGCAGCAGCTCCGGGTGGGCTGCGAACAGTCCGTCGTAGAAGCGTTCGGTGATCTCGGCCAGTGAGGCGCCGACGGCGGGGAGGGTCGTGCGCACGGTGGCGGCGGACTGCTCGGAGAGCATCGGGACTCCTTTTGTGGAGGAAGGGTGGGCTTCGGCCCGCTCGGCCGTCGGCACCGTAATAAAACTTGCATATGAGATGCAAATTTATAGCGAGGGGAGAGGGGCGAGATCGGCCATTACGTATGGGCCGCCGAACAGGCAAGATGGGCGTCAGAGCAGGACACCTGCCGTATGCGAGGCGTTCAGCCCGGGGCCGGGCGGCCGATCAAGGTCCGCAACGCGCATGAAATGCTGTTGTGGTGGGATGCTCAGGTGCCCGACCGCCTCCCGTGGTGCGGGAGACAGGCGGCCTGACCAGCAAGGATGGGGAAGCGGAAGATGGACAAGCAGCAGGAGTTCGTGCTCCGGACCTTGGAGGAGCGTGACATCCGGTTCGTACGCCTGTGGTTCACGGACGTGCTGGGCTTCCTCAAGTCCGTGGCCGTGGCCCCTGCCGAGCTTGAGCAGGCGTTCGACGAGGGCATCGGCTTCGACGGCTCCGCCATCGAGGGCTTCGCCCGCGTCTACGAGTCCGACATGATCGCCAAGCCGGACCCGTCGACCTTCCAGGTCCTGCCCTGGCGCGCGGAGGCCCCCGGCACGGCCCGTATGTTCTGCGACATCCTCATGCCGGACGGCTCGCCGTCCTTCGCGGACCCCCGGTACGTCCTCAAGCGCGCCCTGGCCCGCGCCTCCGACCTGGGCTTCACCTTCTACACCCACCCCGAGATCGAGTTCTTCCTGCTGAAGGACCGGCCGCTCGACGGCAGCCGCCCGACGCCGGCCGACAACTCCGGCTACTTCGACCACACCCCGCAGAACGTCGGCATGGACTTCCGCCGCCAGGCGATCACCATGCTGGAGTCGATGGGCATCTCGGTCGAGTTCTCCCACCACGAGGGCGCCCCGGGCCAGCAGGAGATCGACCTGCGGTACGCCGACGCGCTGTCCACCGCCGACAACATCATGACGTTCCGCCTGGTCATGAAGCAGGTCGCGCTGGAGCAGGGCGTGCAGGCCACCTTCATGCCGAAGCCGTTCTCCGAGCACCCCGGCTCCGGTATGCACACGCACCTGTCCCTGTTCGAGGGTGACCGGAACGCGTTCTACGAGTCCGGCGCGGAGTACCAGCTGTCCAAGGTGGGCCGCTCCTTCATCGCCGGCCTGCTGCGGCACGCCGGGGAGACCTCGGCGATCACCAACCAGTGGGTGAACTCCTACAAGCGCATCTGGGGCGGCACGGAGCGCACCGCGGGCGCCGGCGGCGAGGCGCCGTCGTACATCTGCTGGGGGCACAACAACCGCTCGGCCCTGGTGCGGGTCCCGATGTACAAGCCGGGCAAGACGGGCTCGGCCCGTGTCGAGGTCCGCTCGCTGGACGCCGGCGCGAACCCGTACCTGGCCTACGCGGTCCTGCTGGCCGCCGGCCTGAAGGGCATCGAGGAGGGCTACGAACTGCCTCCGGGCGCCGAGGACGACGTGTGGGCGCTGACGGACTCCGAGCGCCGCGCGATGGGGATCGAGCCGCTGCCGCAGAACCTCGGCGAGGCGCTCACGCTGATGCAGCGCAGCGACCTGATCGCCGAGACGCTGGGCGAGCACGTGTTCGACTTCTTCCTGCGCAACAAGAAGCAGGAGTGGGAGGAGTACCGCTCCGAGGTCACGGCGTTCGAGCTGCGGAAGAACCTGCCGGTGCTCTGAGGGCGCCAGCGGGTCGCTCTGAGGTCTGCACGCGGGGGCCGGCGGTCGGTGACCGCCGGCCCCCGACGACTGGCGGCCCGGGGCCTAGGCGGCCCGGGGCAGGTCGGACACGAGTTCGCTGAGTCGTGGCGTGGGCTGAAGTCCCATTTCGGCCTGGAGATGCTCCTCGTAGCGTTCGAAGACGCCCAGTGCCTCCGAGGGGTTGCCTTCAGCCAGGTGGGCCCGGATCAGCAGCGCCTGGCAGCTCTCCCGCAGCGGGTTGGCGCACACGGCCGCGTGCGCGGCGGCCACGGCCTCCGCGAACCGTCCCGCCGAGATGAAGCCCTCCGCCAGCTTCTCCAAGGCGTGGGTGCGAAGCTGCAGCCAGGATTCCGCCTGCAGCAGCGCCCAGTCCTCGTACCAGCCCGGAAGCAGGTCCGTGGACAGCGCATGGATGGTTTCCATGCCGACCTTGGGGTCCTCGGGCGACATGTCGGGACCGAGTACGAAGTGAGCCAGCGACTGGGCGTGGTGGAAGTCGACACTGACCTCGCGGGCCAGGCGCACCTCGGTCGTGCTGACGTCCAGGGCCTCCCTGCCGACGCCGTTCAGGCGTGACAGCGCCGACCGCAGGTTCGCGTAGGCGCATCGATCGGGCGCCTCGGGCCAGAGGGACCCCGCGACCAGCGCTCTTGAGACGGCACCCTGGCAAGTGAGTGCCACGAACCCCAGGAGACGTGCGGATCCGGGCGGGACGTCCACTTGCTCGTCGGCGATCCTCAGATCGAAGCCGCCGAGGAGCGCCATGCGTACAGGGCTGAAGGACTCTTCTCTACGGCTGCTGCGGTCCATGATCCTCGCTCTCTCGCAACAGGGACTGTTGACGATTGAGCAAGCCCAAGGCTCGCCCTCCAGCCATGCTGCACCACCTTCGCGATGTTGTCGCGGCGAGACGCGCGAGTCGAAAGTGCAGGTCAGGAGCCTCCTTCATCGCCCGTCCGGCGTAGCGTCCCGGTGCCTGGACACGCGGCCGTCACGCCTGTGTCACACCCGGACGGCAAGGCTGAGGGGACCCCTCGAAAGGAGAGACTCATGCGTCGCACGTGGTACCTCGGGCTGCTCAGCCTCCCGCTGGGCGCCTCCTGCCTGCTGGTCCCGAGCGGTTCCGCGTCAGCCGCGGACGCCTCGGCCACGGCGGTACCGAACGCGGTCTGTTCGGCGATCTCCAATGCGCCCCCCAACCCCTTCGGTTCGGTCCGGGGCAGCGGATTCGCGGCCAACGAAACGGTGCGCATCTCCGCGGATGGGCAAGTGATCACGAGCCAGACCGCAGATGCCACTGGCAATGTCGGCGTCGGCGGCATCAGTCTGTCGGCTCGGAACTTCCAGCTGACGGGCCTGACCTCGGGAGGGGCGGCTACCTGCCCTGGTATGGGACCGACCACGACCACGACCACGCCCACCGAGCCCGGGACCACCCAGCCCGGAACCACCCAGCCCGGGACGGCCGCCGCCGACAAGTCAGCCGGCGTCAAGGCCGGACGCTCCGACGGCCTGGCCTCCTGCGAGCAGGGCAAAGCGGTGAGGCGGTCGCTGCTCGGTGAGTCCCAGGACTTCATCGACGGTTACCGGCAGGGCCTCGCCGAGGCGAAGGACCTCTTCTCCGCCTGCCTCGCCCAGCCGACGCAGCCTGGCCAGAACCAGCAGCAGAACCAGAACCAGCAGCAGAACCAGAACCAGAACCAGCAGCAGAAGCAGAACCAGAACCAGAAGCAGAACCAGAAGCAGAACCAGACGCGCTGACGGCGTGATGAGCCGGCACGCTCGTGACACCCGTGACGGGGCGGTGAGGACCGCCCCGTCACCGCCGTCCGGCTAGTGCGCTGCTAGTGCGTGTACGCCGGGGACACGGCCGCGGTGCTGATCCGCCGCGGCTTTCCCGTGCCGTCGGCCGGGACCGTGTACAGGTCGGCCCCGTAGTCGCCCGGCAGCGCGTAGACCAGGGTGTGGTCGTCCCGCCAGACGGCCTGGTCGTCGACGCTGCGGGACTCGGCGAGCGGTGTCTCCCGCATGGTGCGCAGGGTGAGCACGTACAGGCGCCAGGGGGCGTCCTTGGGCAGGCCCTTCACCCGCTTCTTGTACGCGATCCGCGTGCCGTCGGGGGACAGGGACGGGCACTCGACGTTCGGGTGGAGGGTGGTGACCGTGCGGGCGCGCAGGTCGCCCCGGACCAGGTACGTCGTGCCCTTCGTCGCCAGGGTCGCGTAGAACGTGCGGTCGTCGGACGCGAACGTCACGCCCCAGAAGTTCACGTCCGACGCGTGGTACGTCCTGCCGTCCTTGACGATGCGGTACGCCTCCAGGGACGGGGTCAGCGCGCCCGTGCGGATGTCCACGATCGCCGCACGGGTCGAGAAGTTCGTTCCCGCGTACGAGTCGCCGCCCACGAACGCCGTCCACGCCGCGTAGTGGCCGCTGGGGGAGACCCGGGCGCGGGACGGGATGCCGGGGACGTCGTAGTGCGCCCTGATGTGCAGGGACGCGTCGAGTATCAGCGCGCGGTAGGTGTCCGAGACCGGGCCGTGCACGGCCTGGAGGCAGACTCCGGTGCCCGCGGCGGCGTAGAAGCGCAGGCACTTCACGCCCGAGGCGGTGCGCGGGCCGCCGGGGTCCGACGCCGGCACCGTCGTGAGTTCGTCGCGGTGCGGGCCCCAGGCCATGTTGCGGAACACCATGCGGCCGGGCTCGGTGAGCACGACCTTGCCCGAGGTGGTCCGGGGGCCGCCGGCCTGGGCCTGGTCCCGGCGTTCCGCCCGCGCCGACGCGTGCAGGACCGAGGCCGTGCCCACCCCCGCGAGGGCCACGAGGGCGCAGAGCAGGACCAGGATGCGGTTGCGTACCGTCATTCCGTGCCTTTCGGGCGGAGCGTTGTCAGGGAGAAGGCCGCGCACACCGCGAGCGCCGCCGCGGAGGCCGTCAGCGCCGTACGGTCGCCCCACACCGTCCAGGCCGCTCCGAACGCCAGCGAGCAGGCGAACCGGGCGAGCGCCTGGCCCGTCTGCACCAGGGCCAGACCGGAGGAGCGCAGTTCCTCGGGGACGCTGTCGGAGGCCGCCGCCATCAGCACGCCGTCGGTGGCCGCGTAGAAGCCGCCGTGCAGGGCGAGCACGGCGTACGGCAGCGCCGCCGCGTGCCAGGACGTGAGCAGCAGGGCGTAGGCCAGGAGCAGCGCCGCGTGGCCCGCCAGGAAGATCCGCCATCGGCCCACCCTGTCGGCGAGCCGCCCGAGCGGCATCGCCAGCAGCAGGAAGGCGGCCGCCGTGCCCAGCGGCAGCAGCGCGAACCAGCGGTCGGGGACGCCGAGGCGGCGTTGCAGCAGCAGGTAGACGAAGGAGTCGCTGACCGTGGCGAGGCCCAGCAGCAGCGCGCAGACCGTGAGACGGCGCAGGTCGCGGCGGTGCAGCAGGGCGAGGGCGGCACGGAGGGTCGGCCGGGGGCCGTCGTCGGCCGCCGGGGCGTGCGCGCGACCGCCCGGCACGAACAGCACCAGGACCAGGACGCCCGTCACGGCCACGCAGAAGCTCACCGTGAACACCGCGTCGTAACCGTCCACCGTCGCCCGCAGGATCAGGAACGCCACGAGCGGGCCGAGCAGCGCTCCCGCGGTGTCCATCGCGCGGTGCACGCCGAAGGCGCGGCCACGGGTCTCGGGGGTGCTGGAGAGCGAGATCAGCGCATCCCGGGGGGCCGTGCGCAGGCCCTTGCCGGTGCGGTCGGCGGCCAGGACGAGGCCGATGGGGGTGAGGGTGTGGGCCAGCAGGAGAAGGGGCTTGCACAGGGCCGAGATGCCGTAGCCGAGGCCCGCCACCCACTTGTGGCGGCCTCCTCCCCGGTCGGCCAGGTGACCGCCGGCGAGCCGTACGAGCGCGGAGAAGCCGTTGTAGACGCCGTCCAGCAGGCCGAAGCCCAGCGGGGACAGGCCGAGGCCCGCGACGAGGTACAGCGGGAGCACCGCCGTGACCATCTCGGAGGAGACGTCGGTGATCAGGCTGACCGTGCCGAGCGCGAGCACGGTCGGGGCGACCGCGGTGAGGCGCCGCCCGGCGCTGGGCCGGGCGGCGCCGTCCGCGGACGCCTGCGCCGGGGAGCCGGCGCGGCTGTCCGCTACGTACATGTCACGGCGCCCAGATGCCGGTGATGTCCTTGGCGGAGGCGGCGTTGCCCGCGTGCGTCGTCAGGCCCTGGGTGTCCTCCAGGGTGCGCAGCAGGTCGTAGTGGTTGTAGGTGGTGGAGGTGCTGGACCCCGGGGTCACCGGCTGGCCGTACAGCACCGTCGGGATGCGGTTGCCGCTGAGCTTGTTGTCCTCGTCGAAGGTGACGACGAGGAGGCTGTTGTGGGTCTTGGCCCAGGTGGCGTAGGCGCCCAGGTTGTTCTTCAGCCAGGTGTCACCGGTCGAGATGGAACAGTCGTGCATGTCGCTGCACAGGTTGGGGACGACGAAGGACAGCTGGGGCAGCGTCGTGTAGTCGGTGGGGAACTGCGCGAAGGTCTTGGCGCTCGACGTCGGCACGTTGCTGAAGGCGAACCAGGGGTTGTGCTTGCGGGCGTAGTTGCCGCTGCTGCACGTGGTCGAGCCCTGGCTGGGCAGCGACTCGTTGTAGCTGGCCCAGGTGCGGCCCGCGGCGAGTTGCTCGGAGGCCAGGTTGGCGGCGGAGGAGAAGCCGGGGGTGTAGCAGCTGTCGTCCGTGATGCCCTGGGTGGAACCCGAGAACATCGCGAGGTAGTTGGGCTGGCTGGGGTGGGTGATGGCGTACGACTGGGTGAGGTTGGCGCCGCCGGACTTCAGCGAGTTGATGTACGGGGCGCTGGAGGAGCCGATGATCTGGCCGTACGCGTGATTCTCCATGACCACGACGACCACGTGGTCCGGGCTGGGGACGGAGCCCGCGGCGTGCGCGGACTCACCGCCGAGTCCGGTCCACAACCCGATCGCTGCCGCGGCGAGGGCCGCCACGGACGCCACGGTGGTACGGGTGCGGCGGTACAGGGAACTGCCGGACACAATCAACCTCCGGTGGGGGGAGGGGGCAACGGGGGGCAGCGCTGCCAGAGCATGCTCACGCCAAGATGCCCGCGCCCCACGCCCCACGACCCGGCGGATGAAAAGCCGGTGAATTGCAGGCGTGCCGCACCGGCCGGACATGGCCGTACGTCCCCGGGTAACACGGGGCCCATGGGCGACATCCTGGTGGGGACGTGTTCCTGGACGGACCGGGCGCTGGTGGCGAGCGGCTGGTATCCGCGGGGGCGGCGCGACGCGGAGGGGCGGCTGAGGTTCTATGCCGAGCGGTTTCCCGTGGTCGAGGCGGACTCCTCCTACTACGCGCTGCCCAGCGAACGCACCTGCCGCCTGTGGGCGGAGCGGACGCCGGACGGTTTCGTCTTCGACGTCAAGGCCTTCTCATTGCTGACGGGACATCCGACGCGGCCGGACGCGCTGCCCGCCGACCTGCGGCCCGCCCTGGACCGGCGGCGCGCTCCCGATCCCGGCGGCCGCGACGCGGGCCTTCTCGACGAGTTGTGGGCGCGCTTCACCGAAGCGCTGGCGCCGCTGCGGCGGGCCGGACGGCTCGGGACGGTGCTGTTCCAGTTCCCTCCCTCGCTCACTCCCGGCCCACGGTCGGAGGCGTTCGTACGCGCCTGCCGCGAGCGGGCCCGCGGCTGGCCGTTCGCCGTCGAGTTCCGGCACCCGGACTGGTGGCGGGGCGACCGGGAGACGGCCACCGCGGCACTGCTCGCGGATCTGGACGCCACCGCGGTGGCCGTGGACATCGCGCGGGACCTGCCGACCTCGATGCCGCCCTGCGCGCCGGTCACGACACGGCGGCTGGCCGTCGTCCGCTTCCACGGGCGCAGCCCGCACTGGGGCACCGGATCCAAGGAGGACGCCTACCGCCACGCGTACACCGAGGCGGAGCTGGCGGAGTGGGTGCCGCGGGTGCGGGGCCTGGCCGAGCGGACGGAACAGGTGCACGTCCTGTTCAACAACTGCTGCGCCGACGCGGCTGTCCGCGCGGCGGAGGCGATGCGTCGCCTGCTCGGGGAGCAGGTACCGCACCAGGTGCCGCACGCCTTCACGCAGCTGCCGGGGCTGTGGCCGGGGGACTGACGCCCGTGGCACGGCAGGCGTGCCTGTGGGGTGCCGCCACTCGGGCCTCGCGTGCCCGCGACCGCCGTCACTGGGGCCCGCGTGTCCGCGAGCATCGCCGTCCGAGCCCGCGTGCCCGTAGGGCGCCCCGACTGGGGCCCGCGTGTCCGCGAGCATCGCCGTCCGAGCCCGCGTGCCCGTAGGGCGCCGCCACTGGGGCCCCGCGTGCCCGCGACCACCGTCACCCGGCGCCCGCGACCACCGTCACCCGGCGCCCGCGACCGCCGTCACCCGGCGCCCGCGACCGCCGTCACCCGGCGCCCGCGACCGCCGTCACCCGGCGCCCGCGACCGCCGTCACCCGGCGCCCGCGACCGCCGT